>JAVHPS010000491.1:0-4349 GCA_036170715.1 Rhodoferax sp.
GAATACCGGCCTGTCACGCCGGGGGTCGCGGGTTCGAGTCCCGTCCGCTCCGCCAGTTTAAAAGCCTTGCAGTTCATTGAATTGCAAGGCTTTTTGCTTTGTGTCTTCACAACGTCCAGCGCTTCACATGGCGCAAACCGATCGTTTGTTCAGCAACCCCATCGACAACGCTGTGCCGCACAAAATGACCGCGCCGCAGATCAGCATCCAGAGTGTCACGGACTCACCCAAAAATACAACGCCATAGAGTACGGCAAAGACTGGAATCAAAAAGGTCACGGTCAAAGAGGCCGCTGCGCCCACCTTGTCGATCAACCTGAAATACAGCACATAAGCCACCCCGGTGCACAGCACGCCCACCGCCAGCAGTGCCAGCCAGGCCACAGGGCTGGGGGCGGTGGTGGGCCAGAACAGCAAAGTCGGCAGCGCTAACCCCAGTGTGGCTCCAATTTGGCTGCCGGTGGCCACCACCAGAGACGGCACGCCGCTCAAATAACGTTTGGCAAAACTGGCGGCAATGCCGTAGCACAGCGTGGCCACCAGACAGGCCACGATGGCCCAGCCGCTGGAAATTCCTGCTGCATCGGGCTTGAAACTGGCCTTGCCCCAGGCCAACATGGCCACACCCACAAAACCAATCAGCAAGCCCATGATTTTTAGACCATGTGGGCGGTCTTTCAGCCACAGCCAAGCGACAACAGCGCCAAACAGGGGCACTGTGGCATTGAGCAAAGACGACAGCCCCGTGCTGATGGCTAAGACGGCAAAGCTGTAGCAGGCAAAAGGCACAGCTGAGTTGATCAGTCCCAAAAAGAAAATTTTGCGCCAGTACCGTGCCAAAGTCGGCCACAGGCCATGCAGCAGCAGTAGCGGAGTCAGGAACAGCGCCGCAATGCCAACCCGCAGTCCGGCCGTGGCCATGGGGCCAAATTCAGCCGCGCCCAGGCGCATGAACAGAAATGACGCACCCCAAATTGCTGCCAGCAGGATGAATTCAGGTAACCAGTGTTTGGCGTGAGGGGCAGTGTTCAATGTGTTTGCTCCAATTGCAGTAGGGCTGATTTGCGTTCCAGACCACCGGCGTAGCCGGTGAGGTTGCCGTTGGCACTAATTACCCGATGACAGGGCACGATGATGCTCAAGGGATTGCGTCCGACGGCAGCGCCAACGGCGCGGATCGCAGCCGGTCGGCCAATTTGTGCACTCAGTGCGCCGTAGCTGCAGGTGGTACCAGGCGCAATGCCTTGCAGCGCTTGCCACACACTTTGCTGAAAGGCCGTGCCGCTGGAGAAGTCCAGCGGCAAGTCAAACGTGCGACGTTGGCCAGCAAAGTATTGTGTCAATTGCGCAATGGCCCGCAACAGGACGGGCTGCTCTGGTTCGACCGGGTAAGCGGACAGATCGGGCAGATGCGCCTGATGCTCAAACCAGACCCCGACCAGTTGCTGGCCGACGCTGGCCAGGAGCATCCGGCCCATGGGGCTGGCGTAATCGGTTTGAACCGTATTTGGCGAAATTTTCATGATGATTTTTACCTATAGCCCATGATAAATATGACTAGTATGCTATTAAATTTATAGTTAAAGTGGCATCGGTGTCGACCTGGGCTGAACGGTTGTTAGCAGTCCCGCCCAGGCCCGTATCACGGCGTAACTGCGCCAGGGCTGCCAAGCCTGCGACGCTGCTTGCGCCGCCCGGGCTGGCTGTGGCTGGTTGCGGACTCCCAGCGCTTTTTGCAGCGCAACGTCACCGGCGACCAGGGCATCTGGCCAGCCCAGTGCCCGCATGCTGATGTACTGGGTCGTCCAGTGGCCAATGCCGGGCAGGGCCAGCAGGGTGGCCTGGGTTTGTGCCAGGTCGGCACCGGCGTGCAATGGCAGACCTTGTTCGGCCACGGCCCGGGCCAGCGCCTGGATGGCGGCTTGCCGCTGCCGCACGATGCCCAGCTGGCCCAGCGCGTCCCCACTGGCGGCGGCCAGGGTGGTGGCGCTGGGGAACAAGCGGTTCAGCCCGGTGACAGGGGTGTTGACGGGTTCACCAAAACGGGCCACCAGCCGGGCACACAGGGTGCGGGCCGCTGCCACTGAAATCTGCTGACCGAGCACCGCGCGCACCGCGAGCTCAAACCCGTCGACCGTGCCGGGCAGGCGCAGCCCGTCAGCGTCGGGGAACGCACCGTGCAAGACGTGGTTGATGGCGGCGGGGTCGGCATCCAGGTCAAGCAGGTGGCGCACGGCGGCCATCACTTGTGGCAGCACGTTGCCCAGGGTGTCACTGACCGTCAGGGTCACACGGCAATGGGCTTGATCAAAGCGGGCCATCAGCCAGCCTGTGAAAACCTGCTGGCCTTGCGACAGGCGCAGCGTTCGCGCAATGCTTTGCTGTTGTGGTGTTGGTGTCACCTGCTCGACCCCGGCAATCAGCCTGGTCTCCAGAAACCGCAGCATGGCTGTGACATCGTAGGGTGGCCGATAGGCCAGCCGGACCTGGATGCCGGCGGGCTGGCCATTCTGGACTGCCGCCGCGCCAGTGCGACGCAGTTGGGTCGGGCTCAGGCCATAGTGTTCAACAAATGCCGCGTTGAAACGCCGCACGCTGGCAAAACCGCTCATGTGTGCCACTTGAGCGGCTGGCAGCCGCGTGTCGGTCAGCAACTGTTTGGCACACAGCAGACGGCGGGTTTGTAGGTATTGCAGTGGCGGCACGCCAAATTGCGCTTCAAAGATGCGGCGCAAATGCCGGTCGCTGATGCCCAGCCGTTGCGCCAATGCGGCTACCTGGCCGCTGGCCGAGGTGTTGTCGGCGGGCGTGTCCATCAGCCGGGCCGCCTGCAACGCCAGGATGCGGGACGCATCCTGCATCGACCAAGCTGGGACAGCCCCGGCTTGGTTGGCCGGGGCCAGCTCGGGTCGGCAGCGCAGGCAGGGGCGAAACCCGGCCTGTTCCGCTTGCGCAGCGTGGTGGAAAAAACGGCAGTTTTCGCGTTTGGGCGTGCGCACCCGGCAGACTGGGCGGCAATAAATCCCGGTGGACGTGACACCGGTGAAGAAGCAACCATCAAAGCGGGCATCACGCGCCTTCAATGCCAGGTAGCAGGCATCATCAAACGTGGAGTGGGCGCTGTTGGACATGCCCTACATGATAAGTGGGCCAACCGCATGGCAGTGGACGAGTTTTGGCCGTTTTCGGACATGTGGCTGTGGCCGGACCCGCTCCTACAATCCGTGCCACAAAATCATCCAATACCTTCAAGGGAAGCCCCATGCATTTACCCGCTTCGATCTTTAAAGCCTATGACATTCGCGGCATCGTCCCCAGCACGGTCAACGAAGCCATGGCGCAGGCATTGGGGCGTGCATTTGGCACGCTGGCACAGCGCGAAGGGCAAAAGACGGTCGCGGTGGGGCGCGATGGCCGACTTAGCGGCCCGACCTTGAGTGCCGCCTTGATGCACGGTCTGGCCGATGTCGGCGTGGAGGTGATTGACATCGGCATGGCCACCACGCCCATGCTGTACTTTGCCGCCAACACGCTGTGTGCCAGCGGCATCCAGGTCACCGGCAGCCACAACCCCAAAGACTACAACGGCTTCAAGATGGTGCTGGGTGGGCGCGCCATTTATGGCGACGAGATTCAGGCGCTGCGCCGCATCATGGAGGATGAAAGCTGGCAGCTGCGTGCCGGCGGTCAGATCCGCCGCGTGGACGTGTTGGCCGACTACCGCGCGCGCATTGTGGGTGGCATCAGATTAGCGCGGCCGATGAAGATTGTGGTGGACAGTGGCAACGGCGTGGCCGGTGCGTCGGCCCCGGCCATTCTGCGCGCCATTGGCTGCGAGGTGACCGAGCTGTTCAGTGAGGTGGATGGCAATTTTCCCAATCACCATCCCGACCCGAGCAAGCCCGAAAACCTGCGTGACGTGGTGGCGGCGCTGAAAAACAGTGATGCCGAACTGGGCCTGGCCTTTGACGGCGATGGGGATCGCTTGGGCATTGTCACCAAAGACGGGCAGACCATCTACCCCGACCGCCAGATGATGCTGTTTGCCGCCGATGTGCTGCAGCGCGTGCCCGGTGGCACGATTTTGTTTGACGTGAAATGCTCGCAACGCCTGGCCCCCAGCATCGAAGCGGCTGGCGGTGTGCCGCTGATGTTCAAAACCGGCCACTCGCTGATCAAGGCCAAGATGAAAGAAACCGGCTCCCCGTTGGGCGGCGAGATGAGCGGCCACATCTTCTTCAAGGAACGCTGGTACGGGTTTGACGACGGCACTTACGCGGGTTGCCGCCTGCTGGAGATTTTGAGCCGCAGCCCTGATGCCAACGCGGTTCTCAATGCGCTGCCCAGCA
>JAVHPS010000492.1:0-4338 GCA_036170715.1 Rhodoferax sp.
GACCCGCTGGCAGCGGCGCACGACATTCGCGAAACCTTTGCCCGCATGGCCATGAACGACGAGGAGACCGTGGCACTGATCGCCGGTGGTCACACTTTTGGCAAAACCCATGGTGCGGGCCCAGCGGCGCTGGTTGGCCCTGCGCCTGAAGCCGAGGACCTGGCCGCGCAGGGGTTGGGATGGATGAGCAGTTTTGGCAGCGGTCACGGCGCAGACACCATCAGCAGCGGCCTGGAAGTGACCTGGACCAGCACCCCGACCCAGTGGAGCAACAACTTCTTCTGGAACCTGTTTGGTTACGAATGGGAACTGACCAAGAGCCCGGCCGGTGCGCACCAGTGGGTGGCCAAGGGCGGTGCCGGTGCAGGCACGATTCCAGATGCCCATGACCCCAGCAAACACCACGCTCCGACCATGCTGACGACCGATTTATCGCTGCGCTATGACCCTGTTTATGGAAAAATTTCGCGCCGTTTCTTCGAGCATCCAGACCAGTTTGCCGACGCGTTTGCCCGGGCCTGGTTCAAGCTGACGCACCGGGACATGGGGCCGGTCGCGCGCTATCTGGGCCCGGAAGTGCCGCAAGAAGAGCTGTTGTGGCAAGACCCCATTCCCGCTGTGAACCACCCGCTGGTGGATGCTGATGACGTGGCCGCACTCAAGGCCCGGGTGCTGGCATCTGGCCTGTCTATTGCACAACTGGTCAGCACGGCCTGGGCCAGTGCAGCCACGTTTCGCGGCAGTGACAAACGCGGTGGTGCCAACGGGGCGCGCATTCGCCTGGCACCGCAGAAAGATTGGCCAGTGAATCAACCCGCTGAACTGGCCCAGGTGCTGCAACAGTTGGAGGCTATCCAGCACGACTTTAACCGTGCGCAGTCGGACGGTAAAAAGGTGTCGCTGGCAGATTTGGTGGTGTTGGCGGGCTGTGCCGCGGTGGAGGCTGCTGCGCAAAAAGCCGGGCAAACGGTGCAAGTTCCCTTCACGCCCGGGCGCATGGATGCGTCACAAGCGCAGACCGATGTGGATGCGTTTGCCGTGCTGGAGCCGCTGGCCGACGGGTTTCGCAACTACGTGCGCCCAGGTCTGGAGCGCGCGGCGGCCGAGCGGTTGCTGGATAAAGCCCAGCTGCTGACCCTGACCGCGCCAGAGATGACGGTGCTGGTGGGTGGCTTGCGCGCCCTGAACGCCAACTTTGACCACAGCGCCCACGGCGTGTTCACCCATCGACCAGAGGTTTTGTCCAATGACTATTTTGTTAACCTGCTTGACATGCGCACCCGCTGGCAGTCATCTGACAGCATGCCCGGTGTGCTCGAAGGCCGTGACCGTGCCACTGGCGCGCTCAAATGGACCGGCACAGTGGTGGATCTGGTGTTTGGCTCGAATGCCCAGCTCAGAGCCCTGGCAGAGGTTTATGCGTGCAGCGACGCACCGCAAAAGTTTGTCAATGACTTTGTGGCCGCCTGGTGCAAGGTGATGAACCTGGACCGTTTTGATTTGCCACCTGCACGCTAGGCAAGGACGCGCGTGGTGTGCGCCTTTTGCCCCGTGTCACAGCGGCCAGTGCAGGGTCACGGTCAGACCCGGTGCAGGAGCCGTGGCGTGGGTGGCTTGCAAACTTAAAACCCCACCATGGCGCTGGGCAATGGCCTGGGTAATGGCCAGGCCTAAGCCAGAGCCGCTGGTTTGGGTGCTGCCACGGTAAAAGCGTTCACCCGCGTGGGTCAGCTCAGCCGCCGACATGCCCGGCCCGTTGTCGATCACACGCAATACCGCCTGTTGCTGGCCTGTGGCCACACCTGCAAAGGGCTCCAGACCCGCTTGCACGGTCACTTTGGCGTGACAAGGGGTGTGGTGCAGCGCGTTGTGCAGCAGGTTGCCTAGTGCTTCTTTGAGCAAACTGGGGTCGGCGTGCGCCGTGCCCATACCCAAGGGCTCAAATCCCAGGTCAATCTGCCGGGCTCGGGCGGCAGGCCAGGCCGCGCGTGTGACCTCTTGTGCCAGCGCGATCAGGTCACACGGTTGCAGGTTCGATTCGCTGGCATCGGCGTGCGCCAGCGCCAGCATCTGATTGGTTTGCCGAATGGTGTCGTCAACCTGCAATTTAATAGCAACAAGCGCTTGTTTCATAAGGGCTTGATCGGGTTCTCTTAATGCAAAACCGACTTGGGTGGCGAGTGTGGTCAAGGGCGTTCGCAGTTGGTGTGAGGCATCGTCAATGAACATCCGGCGTGCCTCCATCACCTCGCGGTAACGCAGCACATGGTGGTTGATGGCTTCTACCAGCGGCTGCACGTCCTGGGTGATGTTGCTGGCATCCAGTGGGGTCAGGTCTTGTGGGTCGCGTTGCAATACCTCTTGACGCAGGCGCTGCAGCGGGCGCAGCGACCAGTTCACCGCCAGCACCAGCAGGCTCAGGCCTGCCAGCAGCAGCAACAGGTCACGTGCCACGGCCTCGATCACCAGTTGGCGCGTGAAGTCTTGCCGGCTCTCCAGCGTTTCGCCAATCTGAATCACCACCTGCCGGGAGTTGGAGCCGCTGGACATGGGGCGTGCCAATTCCCGCGCGTAAGAGCCCAGCCGAATCGGCTCACCGTAGTACACCGCGTCGCTGAACTGGGGCTGGCCGTTGACCAGGGGGCGGGGAGCACCCGGCAGGTCGGCGTTGCCAATTTCTACCAGCCCATCGCCACTGGCCACGCGGTAAAACACCTGGCCATTGGCGGTGAGCTCAAAGAACTCCAGCAAGCGGTAGGGCAGCTCCACCGACAGGCCGCCGCTGGCGGTGGAAATGTTGGAGTCCATGGCCTTGATGGCTCCCAGCAGCGAACGGTCGTAAGCGGCATTGGCCGCACCCAGCGCGGTGCGCCAGCTCACCACAATTTCCAAGCCCATCACCAGCAGCACGCCCGGCAGCAGCACCAGCAGCAGGGTGCGGCGCAGGCTCAAGCTACGCAGGCGACTGAACATCAGTCGCTCTCCAGCACGTAGCCCAGGCCGCGCACGGTGGTGATGTGCACGCCGGTTTTGTCCAGGCGTTTGCGCAGGCGGTGCACCAGTACCTCCATCGCCTCGGGTTGCACATCGGCCTCGTCAGAGAACACGCGTTCCATCAGGTCGCGTTTGGACAGCGGCTCGCCACTGTGTTGCACCAGGGCGCACAGCGCGGCGTGTTCACGGGGTGTCAGGGTCAGCGGCACGTGTTTGAGCAGCAGTTGCTGGCTGACCGGGTTGTACACCAGCGGCCCGCAGGCAAAACGCGGGTGGTCGCTGCCACGGGCGCGCCGAATCAGCGCCAGCAGGCGTGCTTCCAGCTCGGCGAGCTCAAACGGTTTGGCCAGAAAGTCGTCAGCGCCTTCATGCAGGGTGCTGACGCGCTCAATGAGGGAGTTGCGCGCCGTCAGAATCAGCACCGGCAAGCGTTGGCCGGCATCGCGCAGTTCAGCCAGCACGTCGTGGCCGTCGCGCCCTGGCAGCCCCAAGTCCAGAATCAGGGCATCAAAACGGGTGGATTTCAGGCTGGGGCGCACCAGGCGACCGTCGTTGACCCAGTCCACCTGAAACTGGCTTTGTTGCAGCGCTTGCACCAGCCAAGTGGCCAATGCGGGTTCGTCTTCGGCCAAAAGAATGCGCATAACGATCAGACAGGTGGTGACAGTTGGCGCAGTTTAAGACTTCATGCAGCTCAGGTCAGCGTCATGCCGCATGTCATGGGCGCTTGGCTTTGGCCAGCCAGGCGGTGATGCGCGGGCCCACCAGCAGCACCATCAAAAAACGCACCAGCTGCATGGCCATGACAAACCCGGCATCGACCGCGCTGGTGGCCGCAATGACTACCACCGAATCGGCCCCGCCGGGGCTGGTGGCGAGGTAGGCCGTCAGCGGCGCAATGCCTGCGCGCCACACCAGCAGCAGCGTCAACACCAGACCCAGCCCCATCAAGGCGGCAATGGCCGCCAGCACCATCGGCAAGGCTTTCCAGGCGTGCATCAAAATGGCACGGGTAAAGCGCAGCCCCACGCTCCAGCCAATGGCGGCATAAGCCAGCGTGAGCAACACCGGGGGCAGTTCGATCACCAAAATGCCCAGCGACTGCAGCACCGTTCCGACCAGCAACGCCAGCACCATGCCGCCTGCGGGCAGGTTCAGGCGCTGCGCCACCACGGCCGCACCAACGATCAGCAGCCCGGTAGCCGCCACCTGGTTCAGATCGGGCAGCGCCAGAGCGGGGTTGAGCGGCATCGGGACGGTTTGCACCGACATGGCCAAATGCGCCACCCAGGCTGCCACGGCGGTGACGATCACCACCCGGGTGTATTGCATAAAAGCCACCAG
>JAVHPS010000493.1:0-4337 GCA_036170715.1 Rhodoferax sp.
GGCGATTTATGCGTTGGTCAAGCAGTGGCGGCTGGCTAGGGGGTTGGAGGGGTGAGGGTCTGATTGAAGTGCCAATTTTTGCAGCACAGTTTGAAAATGCACATGAATTGGCCGAGTCCAAATTGAGCCTATGATTTGAACCACTGAAAAGTGCTCAGACTATTGGATTCATGACATGAAAATTTTGTTGGTGGATGATGCGCGTTCCGTAGCCATGGTGATGACCTCACGCCTGTCGAGCTATGGTCATGACGTGGTGATTGCCGCCAACGGTCAAGAGGCGGTTGCGCGGTTTGCCACTGAAGCGCCTGACCTGGTTTTGATGGACGTTGAAATGCCGGTGATGAACGGCTTTGAAGCCTGCAACCGCATTCGCGCGTTTGAGGCCACACAACAGTGGGCCTGGACTCCGGTAATTTTTTTGACTTCGTCGGACACGGTGGAAAACCTGGTGACCGCGATTGAAGCCGGTGGTGATGACTTCATGAGCAAATTTGTGCCCGAGCCGGTGTTGCAGGCCAAGATGAAAGCCATGAGCCGCATTGCCAGCTTGCGCCACAGCCTGACCCAGGCCAACCGGAAATTGCAGGACTTGGCCAGTCAGGACGGTTTGACCGGCTTGTGCAACCGGCGCAGCATGGATTTGCGCACCGATCTGTTGTGGCTCGAAGCGGTGGCACGCGCGCAGCCATTTGGCTTGCTGATGCTCGACATTGACAATTTCAAAAAATACAACGACCACTACGGACATCAAAGCGGGGACGACTGCTTGCGCGCAGTGGCGCACACCATCGAAGCCACGGTGCAAGACTGCAACCGGCAGGCTATCACGGCCAATGCCTTTGCGGCACGTTATGGCGGCGAAGAGTTTGCGGTAATCGTGCCCCATGCAACGGCTACAGCGCTATCGGCCGTGGCAACGCAAATTGTGGGTGCGGTACATGCCTTAGCGCTTGAACATATGCTCAATCTGCCCTGGGGCGTGGTCACCATTTCGGTGGGGGGTGCGGTGCTGGCTCCTGCATGTGGTGCTGTGGTTGATCTGTTCCGGCAGGCCGATGCCCGGCTGTACCTGGCCAAACAGCAAGGACGCAACCGCTCGGTCAGCGCTTGAAACGGGTTCTTGCAAAACCTCGTTGTGGTGTGGGCTGGTGGTGTGGTCAGGAACAGGGCTACGATAAAATTCAGTGCTACTCTCAGCATGCCAAACAAGGCCCTAGACACCATGAATTTCATAGCAACACCGGCATGTTTATCAACGGCCAGCAGCACGTTCGACGCGCAATTCAAAGCACGGCTGCACTGGTCAGCAGAGACCGATGCAGATATTGAACAGCGCGTGGCCGACATCCTGGCCGATGTGCGCTTGCGCGGGGATGCCGCTGTGTTGGACTACACCGCACGTTTTGATGGCCTGCAAGCCGATACCATGGCCGCGCTGGAGCTGACCCAGACCGAACTCAAACACGCCTTTGACGGGCTGGACGATGCCCAGCGCCAGGCGCTGCAGGCTGCGGCCCACCGCGTGCGCAGCTACCACGAGGCGCAGCGCAAGGCCAATGGTGAGAGTTGGAGCTACCGCGACCAAGACGGCACGCTGCTGGGGCAAAAAGTCACGCCACTGGACCGCGTTGGCATTTATGTGCCCGGTGGCAAGGCGGCGTACCCGTCCAGCGTATTGATGAATGCTATCCCCGCGCATGTGGCTGGTGTCGGTGAGATCATCATGGTGGTGCCCACGCCGCATGGTGAAAAAAATCAATTGGTGTTGGCTGCCGCCTATGTGGCCGGGGTCAGTCGCGCCTTCACCATCGGCGGCGCGCAAGCGGTGGCCGCATTGGCGTATGGCACCGCCACCGTACCCAAAGTGGACAAAATAACCGGCCCTGGCAATGCCTACGTGGCCAGCGCCAAGAAGCGGGTGTTTGGCGTGGTGGGCATCGACATGATTGCCGGACCGAGCGAGATTCTGGTGTTGGCCGATGGCAGCACACCGCCGGATTGGGTGGCCATGGACTTGTTCAGCCAGGCCGAGCATGACGAACTGGCGCAAAGCATTTTGCTGTGCCCACACAAAGCGTACATAGAACAGGTGCAGGCCAGCATCAAGCGCCTGTTGCCCGAGATGCCACGGCGCGAGATCATTGCCAAGTCGCTCACCGGCCGGGGGGTGTTGATTCACACCCGCAGCATGGAAGAGGCGTGTGCCATCAGCAACCAGATTGCCCCTGAACACCTGGAAATTTCCAGCCACGAGCCGCATCGCTGGGAGCCGCTTGTGAAACATGCGGGGGCGATCTTTTTGGGCGCTTACACCAGTGAAAGCCTGGGGGATTACTGCGCGGGTCCCAACCACGTGCTGCCCACCAGTGGCACTGCGCGCTTCAGTTCGCCACTGGGTGTGTACGACTTTCAAAAACGCAGCAGCCTGATCGAGGTGAGCGAAGCCGGTGCGCAAATTTTGGGCCAGATTGCATCCACGTTGGCGCACGGCGAAGGCTTGCAAGCCCATGCGCGTGCGGCTGAGATGCGCTTGCGCTGATGGTTCCCCATACCAGGATACAAGTCATGAAACTGCTGTTTGTTGCCGACCCGCTTGAAACCTTCAAAATTTACAAAGACACCACCTTCACCATGATGCGTGAGGCGCAGCGGCGTGGCCACAGTCTGAGTGTGTGTGAGCCCCAAGACATCAGCTGGCAGTGTGGCGAAAGGGTGACTGCCCTGGTGCGCAACATCAGCTTGACGGGCCAGCCCGAGGGCTGGTTTGTAGCGGCGCAGCAATCGCCAGACAAACACCCGTGCGCCTTGTGTGACTTTGATGCCGTGCTGATGCGCAAAGACCCGCCCTTTGACAGCGAGTTTTTCTACACCACGCACCTGCTGGAACAAGCCGAGCGCGAAGGGGCGCACGTGTTCAACCGGCCGCGCGCGCTGCGCGACCACCCTGAAAAGCTGGCCATTCTGGAGTGGCCACAGTTCATTGGCCCGACCCTGGTCACGCGTGACGCGCAAGACATCAAACGCTTTCATGCGCAGCACCACGACATCATCCTCAAACCGCTCGACGGCATGGGCGGCATGGGGATTTACCGCGTGAAAGAAGACGGTCTGAACCTGGGCAGCATCATTGAAACCCTGAACCGCGATGGCGCTGAAACGGTGATGGTGCAAAAGTTTTTACCCGCCATTGCCCAGGGCGACAAGCGCATTTTGGTGATTGGCGGCCAACCCGTGCCTTATGCACTGGCGCGCATTCCGCAAGGTGGCGAGGTACGCGGTAACCTGGCTGCCGGTGGCAAGGGCGTGGCGCAGGCCTTGAGCGCGCGTGACCGTGACATTGCCCAGGCGATTGGCCCGGTACTGTTCAAACGCGGACTGCTGCTGATTGGGCTGGACGTGATTGGCGACAGCCTGACCGAAATCAACGTCACCAGCCCGACGTGTTTTCAGGAAATCACCGATCAGACCGGCTTTGACGTGGCTGCGATGTTTGTCGATGCGCTGCAAGCCACCTTGGTTTGATGCAACGCGACGCAGCGCTGCATTTCATCCAGGGCTGCACTGCGGTGTGACGGGCAACTGCACTGCGCGGGCAGCCCATCCACAAACACCATCAATTGCCCCGGCAACATGGCCACCCAGTCCTCGTCGGTGGTCAGGGGTTCGGTCACCACAATGGCCAGCCGGTCTTGCGGGCTGTTGAGCTGCGCCAGGTTGACGGTGAGGTCTTCGTCTTTTAAATGCACCTGGTGGAACGGGTGCGCGCGCAACACGTAATGCAGCTTGGTGGTGGCATGGGCCCACAGTGCCTGCCCGTTGCTGAGTAAAAAATTGAACGTGCCGTGTTTGGCAATTTGCGGCATCAGTTCACGCAGCGTGCAGGTGAGTTCGTCCACGTTGGGCACATCGGCGTGGGATTTGGCCAGCTCTTGCATGATCCAGCAAAACGCCAGTTCACTGTCGGTGCTGCCCACCGGTTTAAAGCTGCCGTGCAGTCGGGGCGCAAAATTTTTCAGGTCGCCATTGTGGGCAAACACCCAGTAGCGCCCCCACAGTTCGCGCACAAACGGATGGCAATTTTCGAGTGCCACGCTGCCCACGGTGGCTTTGCGCACATGAGCCACCACATTGTGGCTTTTGATCGGGTAGCTTTTAAGCATCTGCGCGATGGGTGACGAGGCGGCACTGGCCTTGTCGACAAAATGCCGCACACCCTTGCCGGGGGTGGCGCAGTCGCTCTCAAAAAACGCAATGCCCCAGCCATCACCATGGTGGTCGGTGCAGCCGCCGCGCTGCGCAAAACCGGTAAAACTCAGCGTCAGGCTGGCGGGCAA
>JAVHPS010000494.1:0-4302 GCA_036170715.1 Rhodoferax sp.
GCCAGATCGGACAGCACCCAATCGATGCCGTTGTCCGCCAGAACGGCCACCACTTGGCAACGGGCCAGCCGTTGGCTCATGTTGCCCACAGCGGCCAGCACGTCGTGCCCACTGAGCGTTTGTCGCTGGTCTGAAAGCGCTGGCAGGCTGGCGCGTGCTGCCAGTGCTGCCCATAACCGTGCCGCCTTCATGCGGCTGTGCCCATGCGCTGCAGGGCTGCTTTGATCTTGCCAACTGCAACAATGGGCTGGGTGTCGTAGTAGCTGCCCCAGTTGCTGACTGGTTCGCGCAAGCGTTGCGGATTGGCGGCCGCCAGCGCCAGGGGTGGCAAGCCCAGCCTGGCAAACAGTCCAACCAGTTCCTGGGTGGCAGTGGAGGCCACCCATTCAAAACCTTCGGCGTGCAGGTAACCGGCCAAAGCGCGAAACAGGTAAATGCTGCTGCCTGGTTTTTGCGCCGCCAGGTGGCCCACTTCAACGATGTGGTGGCGTTTGATCGGGCTGGTTGCCAGGTGTGCCATGGCCTGTTCAATTGGGGTGTCCAGGTAGCGCTCCAAAAAAAGTGGCGTGGTCTGGGCACTGCGCCAACCGGCAGCGGCAACGATCGTGCCGCGTTGTTCCAGGGCGACCAGGTTGGGTGTGAAGCTGGTAACCCGGGCGTTGTAGCGGTCGGCAAAAATGCGCCGGATGAAATCTTCGGCTTCCGGCCGACGGTGCGATTGGGGTGGGATATGGACAACATTGACCCTGGGCGGGTTGGCATCGAAAACGTTGCGCTGGGCGTGCGGCATGGTGAAAATCCGTAAAATTTTGTAGCTGATGGGTTGCACGCAGTCTAAAAATTCATTCTTAACTTCTTCTTAACGGCGGGGTTGTGTCTGGCATAGAAGAACGGCGGCCTGCCCCGGGTTAAAATCGCCAGTTGACCTATTTCAAGGGGTGGTTGTGATGACCGCCCCGTTTAGTTTGCGCGGGTGGCGAAATTGGTAGACGCACCAGGTTTAGGTCCTGACGCTGGCAACAGTGTGCGGGTTCGAGTCCCGCCCCGCGCACCACGTGTGAATTTGTCCTGACGTGAGTGGCACTAGGCCGCACGGCATGGCGTTGGTTGTTGGTGTCATTTTTTTTGGGCGCAGGCCGGTTGTTTTTAATCGGTTTTGTCCTTTTTCATTTTGGAGAAATACCATGGCAGTCGCAGTAGAAACCCTTGAAAAGCTGGAACGCAAGATGACCTTGAGCTTGCCGGTTGAGGTCATTCAGTCTGAAGTCACCAATCGACTCAAAAAGTTGGCGCGCACCGTCAAGATGGACGGTTTTCGTCCGGGCAAAGTGCCGATGAATGTGGTGGCACAGCGCTATGGCTATGGCGTGCAATACGAGGTCATGAACGACAAGGTGGGCGAGGCATTTTTCAACGCTGCCAACGAAGCCAAGCTGCGCGTGGCGGGGCAGCCCAAGATCAATGAAAAAGAAGGTGCACCTGAGGGTGCGTTGACCTTTGAAGCGGTTTTTGAAGTATTTCCCGAAGTCAAAATTGGTGACCTGAGCACCGCAGAAGTTGAAAAAATCAACACCGAAGTGTCAGACGCTGCGATTGAAAAAACAATTGATATCCTGCGCAAGCAACGCCGCACCTTCTCACAGCGTCCGCACGATGCAGCAGCGCAGGATGGTGACCGTTTGACAGTTGACTTTGAAGGCAAGATTGATGGTGAGCCCTTTGACGGCGGCAAGGCGCAGGACTTTCAGTTCATTCTGGGTGATGGCCAAATGCTGAAAGAATTTGAAGAAGCTGCGCGTGGCATGAAAGCGGGCGAGAGCAAAACCTTCCCCTTGGCTTTCCCGGCTGATTACCATGGCAAGGAAGTGGCTGGCAAGACTGCTGACTTCATGGTTACGGTGAACAAAATTGAAGCCGCACATTTACCCGAAGTGAATGAAGCCCTGGCCAAGTCGCTCGGCATAGAGGATGCTTCGGTGGAAGGCTTGCGTGCCGACATCAAGAAAAATTTGCAACGTGAAGTCAAAGCCCGCCTGCTTAGTCGCAACAAAACCGCTGTCATGGATGCGTTGGTGGCCAAGGCCGAACTGGACTTGCCCAACGCCAGCGTGCAGTCAGAAGTGCAACGCTTGCTGGAAGCTGCCCGTGCTGACCTGAAACAACGCGGCATCAAGGATGCTGACAAAGTGGCGATCCCTGACGACGTGTTCCGTCCGCAAGCTGAACGTCGTGTGCGCTTGGGTCTGGTGGTGGCTGAACTGGTGCGCGCCAACAACCTGCAAGTGACGCTGGAACAGATCAAAGCGCATGTTCAGGAACTGGCCGCCAGCTATGAAAAACCGGCTGAAGTTGAGCGTTGGTATCTGGGTGACAACAGTCGCATGGCCGAAGTGGAAGGCATTGTGCTGGAAAACAACGTGACTGATTTTGTGCTTTCCAAAGCCAAAGTGTCTGAAAAATCAGTGACGTTTGATGAATTGATGGCGCAAAACTAAGCGCAGCTGGCCGTTTTGAACGGTTGATCATGGGGCTTGATCCGGACTTGTAGTCCGGCAGTCAAGCCCCATTTGCATTGAGGCCATGTTTTTTAGCTACAGTAGCGTCACATTTCTGGAGTCAAGATGAAGTTTCAAATGAATGCAATGGACACGCAAGGCTTGGGCATGGTGCCTATGGTGATTGAGCAGTCAGGTCGGGGTGAACGGTCTTACGATATTTATTCACGCCTGCTCAAGGAACGTGTGATTTTTTTGGTTGGCCCGGTGAATGACTACGTGGCCAACCTAGTGGTGGCGCAATTGCTGTTTTTGGAAAGTGAAAACCCGGACAAAGACATCTCTTTCTACATCAACTCCCCCGGTGGTTCGGTGAGCGCCGGCATGGCGATTTACGACACCATGAACTTCATCAAGCCGCAAGTGTCCACCTTGTGCACTGGTATGGCGGCCAGCATGGGTGCTTTCTTGCTGGCGGCAGGTGAAAAAGGCAAACGCTTTGCGCTGCCTAATTCCAAAATCATGATTCACCAACCCTCTGGCGGTAGCCAGGGACAGGCCACCGAGATTGAAATTGCGGCGCGCGAAATTTTGAAAACCCGCGAGCAGTTGAACAAAATTCTGGCTGAACGCACCGGGCAACCGCTGGAGCGCATTGAGCGTGACACCGAGCGCGACTATTACATGTCGGCCGACGAGTGCCAAGCATATGGTCTGATTGACCAGGTTATTTCTAAAAGGGCGTAGTTGTCATGGCCGAAAAAAAAGGCACCTCGGGCGAGAAAACACTGTATTGCTCGTTTTGTGGCAAGAGTCAGCATGAAGTTAAAAAACTCATCGCTGGACCTTCGGTCTTTGTCTGCGATGAGTGCATTGATTTGTGCAACGAAATCATTCGTGACGAGTTGCCAGCCACCACCGAAACCCCGGCCAAGAGCGAGCTGCCCACACCCGCAGAAATCAAAGCCAACCTGGATAACTATGTGATTGGCCAAGAGGCCGCCAAACGTATTCTGGCGGTGGCGGTATACAACCATTACAAACGGCTGCGGCATCAGGAAAAGTCCAGCAAAGATGATGTTGAGCTATCTAAAAGCAACATCTTGCTGATTGGCCCTACCGGTTCCGGCAAAACGCTGCTGGCGCAGACGCTGGCACGTATGCTGGACGTGCCGTTTGTCATGGCTGATGCCACCACCCTGACCGAGGCTGGCTATGTCGGTGAAGACGTTGAAAACATCGTCTTGAAGCTGCTGCAAAGTTGCAATTACGAGGTGGAACGGGCGCAGCGTGGCATTGTCTACATTGATGAAATTGACAAAATTTCACGCAAATCTGACAACCCTTCGATCACGCGCGATGTGTCGGGTGAGGGCGTGCAACAAGCCCTGCTCAAGTTGATTGAAGGCACCATGGCCAGTGTGCCGCCGCAAGGCGGGCGCAAGCACCCAAATCAGGATTTTGTGCAGGTGGATACCACCAACATCCTGTTCATTTGCGGTGGCGCGTTTGCTGGGCTTGAAAAAGTCATTGACAACCGTACCGAGTCCTCGGGCATTGGTTTTGGCGCTGCTGTTAAAAGCAAACAAAATCGCAATTTGACCGAGGTCTTCAAAGAAGTAGAACCTGAAGACTTGATCAAGTTCGGTTTGATTCCTGAATTGGTGGGGCGTATGCCGGTGGTTGCGACGCTGGGTGAACTCAGTGAAGAGACCTTGGTGCAAATTTTGACTGAGCCCAAAAATGCCTTGGTCAAGCAGTACAGCAAGTTGCTGGCCATGGAAGGTGTTGAACTTGAGATTCGACC
>JAVHPS010000495.1:0-4293 GCA_036170715.1 Rhodoferax sp.
TCAAACTTGCTGTAGTTGCCGCCGTAGCGCGTGAGCTTGGCCGCGTCGATGTGCAGCGTGACATTGGTCACGGCATCCAGAAACTCGCGGTCGTGGCTGATGACGAGCATCGTGCCTTCGTACTTTTTTAACCAACTCTCGAGCCACACCAGCGCGTCCAGATCGAGGTGGTTGGTGGGTTCGTCCAGCAGCAGCAAGTCACTGGGGCACATCAGGGCGCGCGCCAATTGCAAGCGCATGCGCCAGCCGCCCGAGAAGCTGTTGACCGGGTTGGTGAGCTCGGTGGTTTTGAAGCCCAGCCCCTGAATCAGCGCCTGGGCACGCGCCGGTGCATCGTGCGCGCCCGCGTCTTGCAGCGCCATGTAAGCGTGCGCCATGCGGTCGTAGTCGTCGGTGGCCTCGGCTGCCGTCACTTCTTGTTGCGCCGCCAGCAGGGACACGTCGCCCTCGACCACAAAGTCGGTGGCGCTTTGCTCGGTCTCAGGCATGTCTTGCGCCACTTGACCCAGCCGCCATTGCGCCGGAAAGCTGAACTCGCCACCGTCTTCGTGCAACTTGCCCGTGAGCAGGGCAAACAGGCTGGATTTGCCCGCGCCATTACGCCCGACCAGACCCACTTTTTCGCCAGGATTGAGGGTGACGGAGGCACCGTCAAGCAGAACTTTTGCGCCACGGCGCAGGGTGATGTTTTTTAGGGTGATCAAAAGAAAAAGGACACAAAAAAGTGATCGAGGGGCAGTGCAGCGAAGGCTGTACTCAAAAAGGTATCTGGCCAGACACGCAACGCTGTGGCGAGCTCAGACGCAAGTGGGTGATTTTAGGAGGCCGCTGCCCCGGATACCAGCAGCGCCGCGCGCGTGACCAGCAGCACCTGGTCTTCACCGGCGCTGGTGGCCAGCCAGATGACCTCAAGCGTGGGGAAGGCGGCTTCAAAGTGGGCGCGCTCGTGACCAATTTCCAGCACCAGAATGGCTTGCTCGCTCATGCACGCAGGGGCTTGCACCAGCAGCTGGCGGATGAAGTCCATGCCGTCGGTGCCGCCCGCGGTGTTGCCGTCCAGCGCCATGGCTGGTTCGGCTTTGAATTCGGCCGGCAGTGCCGCCATGCTTTGCGCATTGACATAGGGTGGGTTGCACAAAATCAGGTCAAACCGGATGCCGTTGTGCGGCAAACCGTCGCCTTGGTGCAGGCTGATGCGGCTGTGCAGGCCATGGCGTTCAACGTTGATGCGCGCGACTTCAAGCGCCTGTGCACTGAGGTCACTGGCTTGCACAAATACGTCGGGGTAGACCATGGCGGCCAGGACGGCCAGGCTGCCGTTGCCGGTGCACAAATCGAGTACCCGGTGGGCATCTTCGCTGAGCCAGTAGTCCAGGCTGCCTTCAACTAGTACCTCGGCAATCAGGGAGCGTGGCACGATGGCGCGCTCGTCCACATAAAACGCCACGCCTTGCAGCCAGGCCTCGTGGGTGAGGTAGGCGGCGGGTTTGCGGGTGCTGATGCGTGCTTCTAAAAGTGTAGCTATTTGCCCTTGTTCTTCTAGGGTTACAAGCCTATTTTGTTTAAAACTTTGGGTGCTTTGCAGCGGCGTGTCGAGCGGCAAACCGAGTTGCCACAGCACCAGCCAGGCGGCTTCGTCAAAGGCATTGCTGGTGCCATGGCCAAAGGCGACTCCAGCCGCGGTGAGCTGCTGCGCAGCCGCGTTGACGCAGTCAAGCAACGCGAGTTGCCCTGTGGCGGTGCGCGGTTTGCTCATGCCAGCAACTGCGCGTGCAGGTTCTCTAGTACGCCTTGGTAAATGCGTGTCAAGGGCTCAACATCGACCAATGCAATGTGCTCATTGACCTTGTGGATGCTGGCGTTGGGGGGGCCAAATTCCACCACCTGCGGACAAATTTTGGCAATGAAACGGCCGTCGCTGGTGCCGCCCGTGGTGGAGAGCTCGGGGGTGATGCCAACGTGGGTCTGGATGGAGGCCACCAGCGCATCCACCAGGGTGCCCGGTGTGGTCAGAAACGGTGTGCCGCCCAGCGTCCAGGTCAGGTCGTAAGCCAGTTCAAAGTGGTCTAACACCGCACGCAAACGCTTTTGCAGCATCTCGGGGGTGGACTCGGTGGAGAAACGAAAGTTGAAGTCCACCACCACGCTGCCCGGAATCACATTGCTGGCTCCGGTGCCACCATGGATGTTGCTGACTTGCCATGACGTGGGTGGAAAAAATGCATTGCCCTGATCCCACTCAATGCCCACCAGTTCTGCCAGCACGGGGGCCAGCAGGTGGATCGGGTTTTTGGCCAGGTGCGGGTAAGCAATGTGGCCTTGCACCCCTTTGACCGTGAGTTTGCCGCTGAGTGTGCCGCGTCGCCCGTTTTTGATCATGTCGCCGCTGCGCTCCAGCGAGGTGGGTTCACCGACGATGCAATAGTCCAGTGTTTCACCTTGCTGCGTCAGCCACTCACAGACCTTGACCGTGCCGTCCAGTGCCGGGCCTTCCTCGTCGCTGGTGAGCAAAAAACCGATGCTCAACGGGGTGTCCGGATGCTGGGCTAGAAAGCTTTCGGTGGCGACTACAAAGGCGGCCAGCGAGGTTTTCATGTCGGCCGCACCACGCCCAAATAATTTGCCATCGCGTACTGTGGGGTGGAACGGGTCGCTGTCCCACTGACCCACCGGGCCGCTGGGGACGACATCGGTGTGGCCCGCAAACACAATCAATTTTGTAGCTGATTGGTCTTTATTTATAAGGGCTGTAGGCCGTTTTGCCCATAAATTTGTCACTTGCAATGGGGTTGGCCCGCTGACCAGGGGGTGGAGATTAAAACCGAGCGCTGCCAGGCGTTGACCGATCAGGGTTTGGCACTGGGCATCGTGCGGAGTTTCGGAGCGGCAAGCGATCAACTGCTTGGTCAGGGCAAGGGTAGGGGTCATGGAGGCAGTCAATGGGTCACGTCAAGCGTGATTTCGGTAAAGGTCGGCTGATCGTCCGATTCAGCTGGCGGCGGTGGGGCGGCTTTTTTGAGTGCGGCAGCAAAATCGTTTTGCATGCGCCACATCAGGTTGGTGGGCGAATCGGCATGGGCCAAACCTTCTTGGCGATCCACAATGCCTGCCATGATGAGGCGGGCAATGTCGGCTTCAAAGGTTTGACTGCCGTCGGCAATGGATTTTTCCATGGCTTCATGAACCGCAGAAAAATCGCCTTTTTCAATCATTTCAGCCACCAGCTTGGTGTTGAGCAGAATTTCAACCGCCGGGGTGCGGGTCTGGGCAATGGTGCGCAGCAGGCGTTGCGAGACGATGGCTTTGAGCGACGAGGCCAAATCGCCCAGCAAGGTCATGCGCACTTCAACCGGGTAAAAACTCAGGATGCGGTTGAGCGCCTGGTAACTGTTGTTGGCGTGCATGGTGGCCAGGCACAGGTGACCGGTTTGGGCGTAGGCGATGGCTGAACTCATGGTTTCACGGTCGCGGATTTCGCCAATAAAAATCACGTCCGGGGCCTGGCGCAGGGCGTTTTTCAACGCCAACTGGGTGGACTGGGTGTCCGTGCCCACCTCGCGCTGGTTCACCACCGAGCGTTTGTTTTTGAACAAGAATTCGATCGGGTCTTCAATCGTCAGAATGTGGCCCGACATGTTGGTGTTGCGGTGGTCAATCATGGAAGCCAGGGTGGTGCTCTTGCCCGCACCCGTGGCCCCCACCATCAACACCAGGCCGCGTTTTTCAAGCATCAGATTGGCCAGACTGGCGGGCAGCGCCAGTGTGCTCAAGGCGGGAATTTCGTTGGTGATGTAGCGGATCACAGCGGCAATGCTGCCGCGCTGGCGCATGGCACTGATACGAAAACGCCCAACCCCTGACATCGACAGGCCCATGTTGAGTTCATTGAGCTCCAGCAATTCCTCAATGCGCTCTGGTGGCAAAACTTCGCGCAGTAGGGTCAGGGGGGCATCGGGCGGCAGTACCTGGCTGTTGATGGGCACGCACAAGCCGTTGATGCGGATCATGGCCGGAGATTGCGATGACAAATACACGTCGGAGGCGTGTTTGTCGGCCATCAACCGGAGGATTCGATCCATGGTGCCTTTGGGCGGCGGCGTGTTGGGCATAAGTCTTCTCCAGTGGAGTGAACGTTGGAGCGCAGGGGGCTAGTCTACCGAGCCAGTCAGTCACGCAGCAAATCGTTCAAACTGGTTTTGGCACGGGTTTGTGCATCCACATGCTTGACGATGATGGCCGCATACAGGCTGTATTTGCCACCGTCTTTGGGCAGGTTGCCGCTGATCACCACCG
>JAVHPS010000496.1:0-19638 GCA_036170715.1 Rhodoferax sp.
GTAGAGCCCAGCAAAAAGCGCCCCATCTCGTCGCCCTGGTTGAATTCAATGCACTTATTTTCATAGCGTACATCACACACCTTGCCTGCCCTTGGGTTGTTGACCAGCCCATGCCAGGTGGTTGCCATGCTGCCCACAATGGTCGCCCCCACCAGCACCAGCACAAACGGGCCCAGGCCATGGGGGCGCTCAAACACGCACACCACGCGCTCGTTGCGGGCAAACAAGTCTGGCACGCCCCGTGCCGTGGTCGGGTTGACTGAAAACAGGTCGCCCGGCACGTAAATCATGCGGGTCAAGCGCCCGGCGCAGGGCATGTGGATGCGGTGGTAGTCGCGCGGGCTGAGGTACAGGGTGGCAAAGTGGCCGTTGTCAAACTGCGCGGCCAGCGCCGCATCGCCCCCCACCAGCGCGGTGCTGCTGTACTGGTGGCCTTTGGCCTGAAAAATCTGCTGGCCGTCGATGCCACCAAACTGGCTGATGGCCCCGTCCACCGGACAAATCAGCTCGGCCTGCGCCAGTGGCCGTGCACCGTCCTGGAGGGCACGGGTAAAAAAGTCGTTGAAGCTGGCGTAGCTGGCGATTTCCGGGTTGGCCGCCTCTGCCATGTTGACCTGGTAGCGCCGCACAAACCAGGTGATCAAACGGGTGGTGAACGCCCCCGCTTGGGCACGCGCCACACGCCCGGCCAGCAGGGTCAACGCTTGTTTGGGCAGAAGGTATTGCGGCAGCACGGCCAGGCGGTCAGACATCACGGGCAACCCTTTGGTAAGTGAACACGCACGTGGCGTGGAGCAGGGATTCTACGCAGGGCGCAGGCAGCAGCCAGTGCCACAATGGCAGCCATGTCTACCGCCCGTATCCCCCCGATCCAATGCCTGCTTACCTTTGAGGCGCTGGCACGTCTGCGCAGCGTTACGCAAACCTCAGAAGAACTGTGTGTGACCCCCAGCGCGGTCAGCCACCGGGTTAAACAGCTGGAGCAGATCATCGGCACCAAGCTGTTTGGCCGGGCTGATTTTTCGCTCACGGTAGAAGGTGTCGAATACCTGGCCCATGTGCGCGATGGCCTGAACATGCTACAAAAATTTCCGGGCGCGGCGACTCAGCCGGGCAAACGCAAACTGCGCCTGGCCGTGACCCCAACCTACGCACGATCTGTGCTGATTCCGCGCCTGCGCCAGTTCACCGAGGCTTACCCCGAGATTGACCTGACGCTGCAAATCTCCATTCCGCTGCTGGACGTGGTGGCCGAAGATGCCGACCTGATGGTGCGCTTTGGCACCGGACGCTATGCCGACGTAGAGCACATGTTGTTGCTCAAAGACGATGTCACGCCCCTGGCTTCGCCTACTTTTGTGCGTGAACATGGGCCGTTTGAGGTGGCACAAGACCTGGAAGGTGAACCCCTGTTGCGCAGCCCGCTGGAGCCCTGGCGCACCTGGTTTGCGGCGCGTAACCTGGACTGGCCCGAACCAGTGGACGGCTCGCAGTTCAACGACGTGGGCTTGATGTGCGACGCGGCCGCGGCGGGCATGGGCATTGGACTCATCCGCCTGAAACTGGCCCTGCCTTGGCTGGAAAACGGCGCGCTGGTACGGCTCGGCTCCAGCGACGTGTTTGCCAGCAACGTGCCCAGCCCGCATGCACACTACCTGTGCTGGCGCACCGGCATGATGGAGCGCTGGGAATGTGTCGCTTTTGCCGAGTGGCTGAAACAAAGCATGGTCTGAAAAATTTTTAATAAATTGGCTTGTAGCCCTTGTATTTAAATAAATATAAGCTCTACTTTCTGTAGCATGATTAATTTCAAAAAAGTTTTTAAAAATCATCAGCCACGGGCCTCACACCAAGCCTTAAAGTCGCAGCCATTCAACCCGGATCAAGCCTACCGGCCAGCACAAGGATTCTGATGCACGCAAACGCCTCCGTTAACGCCTCCACCACGCTACAAAGATCAGAGCGGCAAGCCCAGGTTGTTCAAGGGCTATCGGCTGTTTTGCCTGCTGATGCCTTGCTTTGGCACGTCGAAGACACCACACCCTACGAATGCGATGGCCTGACCGCCTACCGGCAACGACCGCTGGTGGTGGTGCTGCCTGAAAACGAAGCCCAGGCCCAAGCCGCTTTGCAGGTCTGCCACGCCCTGAACGTGCCGGTGGTGGCGCGCGGGGCCGGCACTGGTTTGTCGGGTGGAGCTTTGCCCCACCCGCTGGGTGCGGTGTTGTCGCTGGCACGCTTTAACCGCATCCTGAAGCTTGATCCCTTGGCGCGTACCGCGCGGGTGCAGTGCGGTGTGCGCAACCTGGCCATCAGTGAAGCGGCCGCCCCTATGGGGTTGTATTACGCGCCTGACCCGAGCAGCCAGATTGCCTGCACCATTGGTGGCAACGTGGCGGAAAATTCGGGCGGTGTGCATTGCCTGAAGTACGGCCTGACGCTGCACAACATCGTCAAGCTGCGGGGCTTCACCATGGAAGGGGAGCCAGTGCAATTTGGATCAGATGCCCTGGACACACCCGGCTACGACCTGATGAGCGCGGTCATTGGCAGTGAAGGCATGCTGGCCATCGTGACCGAAGTCACTGTCAAGCTGATTCCCAAACCGATGCTGGCGCGCTGCATCATGGCCAGTTTTGACGACATTCGCAAAGCCGGTGAAGCCGTGGCCGCGGTGATTGCCGCGGGCATCATCCCAGCCGGCCTGGAGATGATGGACAAGCCCATGACGGCGGCCGTGGAAGACTACGTGCACGCCGGGTATGACTTGTCGGCAGCGGCCATTTTGCTCTGCGAGAGCGACGGCACACCCGCAGAAGTTGAAGAGGAAATTGAACGAATGACCCAGGTATTAATTGGGTCAGGCGCTACCAAAATTGCAGTAAGTCAGAGCGAGCAGGAACGCCTGAAATTTTGGAGTGGACGCAAAAATGCGTTTCCCGCCAGTGGCCGCATCAGCCCGGACTACATGTGCATGGACAGCACCATTCCGCGCAAGCGTGTGGCCGATATCTTGCTGGCGATACAAGACATGGAGAAAAAATACCAGTTGCGCTGCGCCAACGTGTTCCATGCCGGTGACGGCAACCTGCACCCGCTGATCTTGTTTGATGCCAACCAGGCCGACCAGTTGCACCGGGCCGAATTGTTTGGGGCAGAAATTCTGGAAACCAGCGTGGCCATGGGTGGCACCATCACCGGCGAACATGGCGTGGGCGTTGAAAAACTCAACAGCATGTGTGTGCAGTTCAGCCCAGCTGAAAACGAGCAGATGTTTGGTATCAAACGCGCCTTTGACACAAAAGGCTTGTTGAACCCCGGCAAAGTCATTCCGACGCTGCAACGCTGTGCCGAATACGGCAAGATGCTGGTGCGCGGCGGCCAGCTCAGCCACCCTGATCTGCCCCGCTTCTGAAACTTTCTTGCGTCAGCTGGTCACGCCTTGCGCACCAGGCGGGTGCTGGGTTCGTCATCGGCAACGATCTGCTCCGCCCACGCAGTCAACTTGGCGGTGTCGGCGCGCAACACCTCTTGTTTAACCGCCAAAATCTGTGCCGGGTGCATGGAAAAACTGCGTAAGCCCATGCCCAGCAACAAGCGCGTCATGGTGGTGTCACCGGCCATTTCGCCACACACGCTCACCGGTTTGTTTTGCGCCCGCCCTTCTGCAATGGTGTTGGCCACCAAGCGCAGTACCGCCGGGTGCAGCGGGTCATACAGATGCGCCACCGACTCATCGGCACGGTCAATCGCCAGCGTGTACTGAATCAAGTCGTTGGTGCCGATGGACAAAAAGTCAAAGTACTTCAGGAACACCTTGAGCGTCAGCGCCGCCGCCGGAATTTCGATCATGGCCCCGACCTTGACCGGGCCATAGGCCACACCGCGGTTGTCCAACTGGACCCGCGCATGATCCAGCAGCGACAGCGTCTGACGTATTTCACTGGCGTGCACCAGCATCGGAATCAGCAGGTGCACCTGGCCATGTGCGGCGGCACGCAAAATGGCACGCAACTGGGTCAAAAACATGGCCGGGTCGGCCAGGCTCCAGCGAATCGCGCGCAAGCCCAAGGCGGGGTTCAGATGGGCATCGTCACGCAAGGTTTCATCCAGGGGTTTGTCGGCCCCCACATCAACCGTGCGAATCGTCACCGGCAAGCCTTGCATACCCTCTACAGCACGCTTGTAGGCTTGGTACTGCTCTTCTTCGCTGGGTAATTTGCCATGCCGCCCCATGAACATGAATTCGCTGCGAAACAGGCCGACCCCAACCGCGCCGGCAGCCAGTGCAGCGGCGGCATCGTCGGGCATTTCGATGTTGGCCAGCAGTTCGATCTTTTCTCCATCCATGGTCACCGCCGGGGTGTGCAACAAGCGGCTCAAGCGGCCCCGCTGCAGTTCGCCCTGGCGCTGTTTAAAGCCGTATTCGGCCAGGATGATCGGGCTGGGGTCGACCACCACCACGCCTGCGTCACCGTCAATCACCACCCAGTCATCCTGGCGGATCAGGTGGCTGCTCAAGCGCGCGCCAACCACCGCTGGTATGTCCAGACTGCGCGCCACAATGGCGGTGTGTGAGGTTTTGCCGCCGACATCGGTAATGAAACCAGCAAACACACTTTGCTTGAACTGCAGCATGTCCGCGGGCGAGAGGTCATGGGCGATCAAGATCAGGGGCACGTCGACCGTGTCATCGAGCAACAGGTCTTGCTGCGCGGTTTTACGCCCTTGGCGTCCCAGGGGCTGGATCACCGGGGAAGACACGCCACGCATGGCGCGCAACACCCGCTCGGTAATCTGTTCCAGATCAGCCTTGCGCTCGCGCAAGTACTCGTCTTCCATTTCATCAAATTGGCGCGCCACCACTTCAAGTTGCGTGGTCAAGGCCCATTCGGCGTTGTACAGCCGGTCTTGTATCCAGTGGGCAACCCCTGTGCTGAGTTCTTGGTCTTGTAGCAGCATCAAATGCACATCCAACAAGGCCGCCAACTCGTGCGGGGTGTCTTTGGGGTTCATTTGGCCAATGCCTGCCTGCAAACGCTGAATTTCTTCCACCACGGCATTGCGACCATCACGCACCCGGTTGATTTCTGCCAGCACCTGGGCGGGTTCAATAAAGTAGTGCGCGACATCCAGTCGGGTCGAGGCCACCAGCACCGCGCGCCCAATGGCGATGCCCCGCGCCACTGCCAGTCCATGGATGGCAAACGTCATTCGCCTTCCCCGAATTTGTCATCGATCAGTGCCAGCAGTGCGCTGCTGGCCTCTTGTTCGCGCTCGCCGTCGGTTTCCACCTCAACCTCAATTCCCATACCTGCAGCGAGCATCATCACGCCCATGATGCTTTTGGCATTGACGCGGCGCTCACCGCGTGACATCCAAACTTCACACGGGAAACTGCCTGCGAGTTTGGTCAATTTGGCGGATGCCCGGGCATGCAGCCCCAGCTTATTGCTGATGGTCGTCGTGATTTTGATCATTTGGTTTGCGCTGTTGATTTTGCGGTGCGGTGACGGCCACTTGCATCACCCCTTGCGTTCCTCCGGCTAACACCCGTGCCACCAGGGCATCCATGGATTCATTGCGGTAAGTCACAGCGCGCAGCAGCATCGGCAAGTTGACACCTGCCACCAGCCGGGAAGTGACCCCGTCAACCAGTTTCAATGCCACATTGCATGGGGTGGCACCAAACATGTCGGTCAATACCAGGACTCCGTCGGCATTGAGAAAACTCAGAGCCATCCGGGCGGCAGCCAACGATTCATCCGTCGGCACGTTCGGCTGTACATCCAGCACCCCGACCCGGCTGGCTGCATCCGGAAACACGTGCAACACACAACTGCGCAGGGCACTGGCCAGCGGTGCATGGGCGACGATAAGAATGCCGTTGTTCATCGTGTGGTGTTGCGTACGGATGAAGGGAGACCGCCTGGACGTTTGCCAGTCGCGTCGAAAGCTTTAATTATCACCATGAATAAGCAGCAACGGATGCCACCACACACGCAAATCCTGCACACGCCATGTACGGCTTAAGGCTGGCGCTTGATCGCTCCAAAAACTTTTTGCAACAGGGCACTGCCTGTACCCACTGGATCCTGGCGAATTTTTTTCTCTTCTTCAGCAATCATCAGGTACAGCCCATCCAGCGCTTTGCCGGTCACGTACTGTTCGATACTGGCCTGGCTGCGCTCCAGCAACCCCATGTCAGCTGCTTTGCCAGCCACCTGGTTGTACTTCTCTGCCAGGTTGACGCGTGCCGTGGTCTTGGTTACCACGGGTAAAAATTTTTGCCCAAGCGGTGCACGTGTTTTGTCTGCGAAAAATTGTGTCACCGAGGTATCCCCGCCGCTGAGGATGTTTTTGGCATCCTGCACATTCATGTTTTTAATCGCCCCAACCAGCATGTCACGGGCCATGGGCACCGCAGCCTCTGCAGCCTGGTTCATCGCTGCAACCAACTCATCCAAGCGTGCGCCTTGCCCAAAGTTGCGCAATAAATCAGCCGCCTGTTGCAGGTAGCCGGGCAAGGGAATGCGCACCAGGTCGTTGCCCATGAATCCGTTGGGTTGCCCCAGCAGTTTGACAGCGGCCAGGGCCCCTTTTTCAAGCGCCACCTTGAGCCCCTGTGATGCCTGCGCGTTCGTGATATCACTGAGGGTCAGTGCGTACCCCACGGGCTGAAAGCCGAGACAGCACCCGGTAAGCAAGGAAAATTGAATGCAGTGGAATTGGCGGCGGTTCATCAATATCTCCGATCGAAGGTCGTTACACCGAACATCTTACCGTCTGCCTTGTGCATCTCAAGTTCGACACCTCCTGATCGCAACTGTTTGATTTCGGCAAAAAACGACCGCAAGCTTATCTTTGAAGAAAGTTTGCATTCAACTTCACTTTACTTGGGTTCCATTGTCGTTTCGTAAGCATGCGGGCGCAGACAGTCCACCAGAGCCCACTGCTGGCAATTGAATAAAGTCATCAAGCGCACGTCCCTTCATCTTAATGATCCTTTTCTCATTGCCAACGTGTCCAATGGTTAGTCGCAGCGATGGGTGGTCAAATGGAGCTTGCTGGCAGGCGACGCGGCGGTCTGTTAAGCCATGGCGCAGAAACGCCACCAGATCAGCCTTCTCCTGTTTGCTTAGTCCGAGTTGGCGTACATTCGGATGACCGTTCGAAGTTCCGCCTTGTGGTGCATTGATTGTCAGGTATCCAGTAGTATCGTTGCCATCTGACCCGCGCCGGTCACCGCCACGGTTGTAGAAGTCAACCACTTGCTCCAGCGTAAAACGGCTGCCATTGTGAAAATAGGGCTTGGTAAGGGCCACATTGCGCAGGCCTGGTGTCTTGAAGGCACCGTCAACGCCGGCCCGAGCACGGGTTGGATCAGGTGTCGTCCAGCATTCTTGCAAGTCGGTTTTCACCGCAAACAGGCAGGGCATGACCTGAAATTCATCGGACACCTTGTTGCCACTCAAACGATCCAAAAATTGGCGTGAAAACGACAACGGGTTGCCAAATGGATCTTGCGCACCAACACCCAGATCTTCGTCGGTGGGGCGTACACCAATGTTGTAAAAACCGTTGTCATACATACCCAGTTCACCACCACTGCCCACAAACATGTGTTCTGTCAGATTGCTTTCACGGTTGGGCTGCAACGCCGTGGCTGCACCAGTGAATTCAGCCCCCTTATGACACGACACGCACATGGCCTTTTCACGAAACAGCACCAGACCGCGCTGTTCTGCCGGCCCAAGCGCCGTGACATCAGGCGGCGTACCCGCCCAACCGACAAAATGATCCACTGGAGCCTCGTCCGACACCAGCGTTGACTCATACAGCATGATGGCCAATCCCCAGAACAGGGCAAAGTTGTTTTCCATGTGGGTGTACCCACCAATTTGGCCCTGACCATCCCACCACTTTGGATCAAAAGACTGTTGCACAAGTTGGGCATAAGTGCGCTTAAGGCCTTGGCCTTTTGGGGTCACATAAGCGCCCAGTACCGAGTCTTTCAAATCCACCTTTTGCGCCGCTAGAGCGCGCCTTGGGAGCACTTTACGCCCTAGGTTCTTGAAGTCATTACCTGAGCAGTTCATCTCGAAGTCGCTCAATGCAGGCCCCACCGCCTGCGATGCCAAACTGGCGTTGGGCAGTGCGATTGCCACTGATGCCAAAGTACCGTCGGCGCGTAATTCGAGTACACGGGCATTGACATCGCGCCTGCCAAACGGATTGTTGCCATTAAACACATTGTTGGCTCGGCCATCCCAGAAATTGCGGTAATTGAAAACCGCGTTGATCACAGATGGGCTGTTACGCGGAGCTACCTTGCGTGTCAAGACACCTTGCACGTTGAACTCATCAAGCAGTCGATTGCTACAGTTTTCTCTGCCGTTGCCCAGTGTGCCAATCAAATCACCAGCAAATGTTCCCTGCGACGACACCACATCATTGGTTTCAAAAACCACAGGAGAGTTCCGATCCAACTCGTTAGCCAGACGATAAAACGGGAAATCAGCCTCTTTCAACAGGTAATTGGGTCCACCGCCACCGGTGGACATGCCCTTAAAAATATGCCCCCTTTCTCTGATGCCGGATTTACGCAGCTTGGCAATTAACGCCTTTGAAGCTGCGGGGAAGTGGCGCAAGAAAGTGTGGTCACCCGCCTTGAGCCCAGGACTGAGCTGATTTTTCAGGCGGTTGTCCGCACCGGCCGCAAAATGGCAACTGGCACAGGCATTGCCGTCACTACCCACCATGGCATCCCAAAAGAATGCCTTACCCAGCACGATGGCCATGTTGCGATCGCGTACAAACTGTTCCAGCCCGGTGACCGGGGGCATCTCCACCGACTTAAGGGCCGTCAGCTTTGGAATCAGATCGAAGCGGCCAAAATTAACGTTGACGGCCGGCATCGCAGGACGACCATTCACACTGGCATCAGGCTTCACATTCTTCAGTGCCACGACAAACTCCCCTGACATTGAGAACTCTGGCTCACCTAGCACCATGTCTGGCGGGCCACCGCCTATCACACCCACCGAAAATGTTGGATTGCCTGGCAAAATCACCGTTTGCTCGGTGTTGAGCTGCATGTACACGGGCAGATTGGCATCTTGATGGTCTAAAGCATCCGGATCGTCCATCAATGCATCAACACCGGCCCTACCCGGGCCGCGCGCGACCACGGGCCCACTGGCGATCAGCACGGCCAGCGTCAGACACAGGGCATGCTGCCAAGTTCGAGCAGGTGTAACAGATGTGAAGGTCTTCATAGTGATCTTTTCAACAAGTAATTTGCCCAATGGCATCACGGGCAGACGAATTTTTTGGTCGACTGGCAGGCAACCTGCCGAATTGCCGCGCCAATCACAGTGGCAGTGCCACCCTTGCTGGAGCGAACCACGATTTCGGTTGGTGGCACAAACTCAGGCAGAAATGGAGTCACACCAGGATCCATGATGAAGCCTGTAGCGTTCAATTTCCAGCATGGGTTCGAGGTTGGGCAAACAGTGGGTTCTGCAACGGAATTCATCACTTGAACCATCTGCACCACGATCGGGTTGTCGACGCTGCCAGGTGCGCCAGGTGTCATCCAGCCGTTGCTTACGGTCGCGGTCATGAACATGTCATAAGGTGCAGGTGACACAGATGAGATGGCTACAACCGTGAGCTTGGCGGTGCCTTTCTTGTTATCCCAAACCGCATTGGTGATAGTTATTACATCAGGCCGCCCCGTGACCGGTGGGAAGGCCACAGGTGCACTGACCGGCTGAACCTGTGGGCACAAGTTGGTGCGAAAAATGGGGTCTTGCATGGGCATACCCCATGGCGCGGGCGAGAGCTGCCCAACTACCGGCGAATGGGTTCCGGGGCCGTCTAGTGGCCCGGAGCCACAGTACAGAAAAGCCAAATCTTGAAAATTGTTGGGTACCAAGGCTTCTCCAAACACGAGGTTCTCGGCAAAAATAAATTCAAAGTTGGGCAATGAGTATTGACCGGCGATCAAACCATTGGCAAAGGTATGTGAGGCTGGATCACCGTTACCCTCCAGATGGCAAGCGGTGAAGTTACCTGTGGTGTTGGCACAGAGCGTACGGCTGATCGCACGGTACATGCGGGTGGGCGGCAGGTTCAAACCACCCGTATTGGTGGGCGTACGAAAGCGACCCAATTGAGCAGTATTCATGGCACTTTGAGTGCTCAGCAGTCGCTCGCTTATTGCACCGGTCAATGGATCCTGATCCAACGCATACAAGTCCACCAAAGCCGTAGGGTCGGTGGTAAAACCAACAAACTTGACGCGCTCCGTTGCTTCCTGATTTAGTCCAGCCACTGGCAAGGCTGCAGTGCCAGCCAATACCATTTCAACAAACACGTAGGATGGCTTGGATCCAGGCTGGGTATATATCCCCAGATGGGCCTCAATCGTGTGGGCTGAGATGTAAGTGCCTCGGGTGTCTGCCTTCAGCGTGCCAAGAAAATTGATGTTGTCGCCAATTTGCAGGGGGGCTTGCTGCGTTGGATCTGTGGGACAACCTGGTCCCGGACAAACACGACCACCGGACGCGGGGGCATCTGGGATATCCATGACAAAGGTGGTGCAATAGCCCGTGCGCTGTGGTGCGAACGCCGGGATTCCGCTTCCAGGCGGAAAACTGGCACAGTTTGGTGCTGTCGGGCGATTCGACTGAGGGCACAACGGATCCACACCCTGGGTGAATGGATTGAGACGGGGGATGCACATCGGGTAGCCCGTTGCTGCATGAACCGTTGGGTTCTCGCTGTCAGGCGAGAAGCGCAGGTCAAAGCCAGCGTGCTCCACACATTGTGGGTCACTGCCACAAGTGCCAGCGCTTGCATGACGTTTACCAAAGCGTCCTTTGGCATCGTTCAGCGACACGCGCGCGACCCCTGGCGGTGCCGGGTTTGGACACCCGGCGCTGGTGGCAGGATCCACCGGAACTCCACCCACTTGTAACTCGCCAGTAGCGTAATCAATGCAGCTGATCCGTCCGACCCCAGTATTGAGTGATTGCTGGGAGATAAACACCAAACCAGCAATGTAACTACCACCAACTACATTGCCCACGATACGAATTTCATGCGATGGGAGCGATGCGTTGTAGCGCGTTTGAGGCGATATCGCCGCCACAGCACTCGTCTTCATACTCAACAGTCCCGGTGCTGTGGCGGCGATCGTGGCACCACTAACAGCCCCAATGGCATCACCCAAACCAAGACCAGTTTGTCCGGGGGGCGAAATGTCAGACGGGGCATAACCGTTTTCAGTATTGAACAACTCGGCCCAGGTCACGGTTGCCGCCGGAAGCTGCAAGATGGTGTTGCAAGGAATCACAATCTTCTGACCATTCACCGTAACTGTGCCACCGGCCAGGCGAGGATGACTGGGCCGGCAAATGACACCCGTGCTGTCTAAGGTGGCATCCTGTACAAACCCGGTGATATCGAAACCAGGCGGCGCAATCGCAACGGGTGCAATCACTGCGGGCGTGAAAGTCTGCGTAAATCCTGGTGCGGCAGCGTTCAAGGTCAACACTACAGCGACACAAGGCCAACGGACTCTTCCCAGCAGGCGTATGGCAAGATGGTGACCAAATTTCTGTTCAAGCATGAGATCCTCCGATGTCAGGCTTTGCGCTGTGCCGTGCAAAACATGACGCAAAGTCTAGGATCACCTGCCGCTGAACACTGTCCGATCCTTGTCGTCGGCTTGTCACCAAACGTCACAACAAACAAGACACCCTGTACGCGCTTTCATGGCCCGTTGCGCTACTTCTCGGCAATGGTCGGCTTAATTCGGGCGATCTGAGTGATCACCCAGTCCCGCCCGTCCCGCTCCATGCTGAAGTGCACCGTGTCACTCACTTTCAAGTCTTGGAGCATAGTTTTGTCACGGACTTTAAACGGCATCGTCATAGCTGACATGTTCATGCCTTGCCATTCGCCATGCTTGATCAGCACACGCTGCGCCTCAAGGTCAAGCTTTCGGATGACACCATCTGCACTTGCAGATTGCGCCGAGGCGGTGGCTGTGCCAAGGACAAAGGCAAAGACGCTGAGAGTTGACTTAAAAAGAGAGGGCATGGTATATCTCCTTGGTAATTATCTTGATACAAAGCGCGAAACACACTGTCGCACCAGAACAATCGTGCTGCTCCAGTCGATCGAAAGTTGGCAGTTGAGCTTGGTGCAGGTCTTGGTCATGACTTGATTCGAGGTTGACAAAAATGTGTCACGTCACTGAGAAATAGCCGCCCCCAATCGGGCGGCTACCAATGGATGCGATGCCGATTGACAATGCATCCGTTGCCTTCTGGCATTTTGCTTACTTCAACCGATAGGTGAAATTTGATGACGCACCGCCCAACTCAGAATCAACACGGATGCGGTTACAGTTGGTGGTACGCGGGTCAAGCGGACCTGTGCCAACAAAGTCGAACGTGTAGGTTGTTCCGGCAGAAGGAACCGTCCTCAGCACCCGTCCGTCAGCATTGCATGCAACGCCACCGACGACCCCTGTCAGTTTGAGAGTCATGTTGTGCGCGGTTGCCACTGAAGTTGATCCGGTGACTTTCCAGCGATTCGCCTTGACGTTGTAGTCACCCGCACCCACTGTGATGGTGTCTGGTGCGCTCACTGTCACTGTGACCTGGGTCGCTGGGGTAGAAGTCAAACCATCTGTTGCCTGGTAGTTAAAGCGATATATCCCAGCAGTATTGGCTGTAAACGCAAGGGTGCCGTTGGCATTGGAGCTGGCTGCTGAAACGCTGCCTGCAGGGCCAACAGGCGCAGTCACACTACCTGCCAGGATCGTAAGCACGTCACCATCCACATCGGTGTCATTGCCAAGCACGTTGATGGTCAGTGCCGTGTTGCGCGGGCCAACGGCGGTGTTCGCAATACCGATCGGCGCATCATTCACGGGGGTGATGTTGATGGTGACCGTTGCAATATTGGACGTGACACCGCCGGCAGTAACCGTGTAGCTGAAACTGTCCATGCCATTCGCATTCAGGTTGGGCGTGTAGGTGATGCTGCCAGTAGCATGATTCACCACCACCGAGCCTTTAGACCCGCCAGCGATCACCGCCAGCGTGATGGGTGTCGCTACCGGATCAATCTGAACACCATTGCGAAGGTCACCATCAATGACCGGAATCACCACAGCCACTTCTTCCAGCGTGGTTGCCACGTCTGAACTTGCAAAAATGGTGACAGGCAGCACTGGTGCAGCGGCACTGGCCACCAAGTAGTCGCCGTACCCGCGACTCGATGAAATCACACTGACTTTAGATGGTGGTGCAGTCACCCCAGGAACCGTAACGGTGCCCCCGTTCAATGTGACACCGAAGTTTGACAATGTCAGCGTCGGGGGGTTCAATAAGTCGCTGGAATTCGCTGACACCAGCAAAGTCTGGGCAATCGGGTCATAGGTTCCTTCGGTGATACGCACCTCATCGTTGACAGGCAATGGGTGATAAACAGAAACTTGTTGCCCATTAATATCGACCGCAGAATTGTCTTTAAGACAAACCGCATCAGGCATTGTGAGGTCTATCGGTGGGCGAATTTGTGCATATCGGTTGCTGCCCTGTGCATTCATCAAGATTTCGCTACCTGCAGCCGTTGGTGCTGAATAGGAAACGAAATTTCCAGCAACATCAAAATTGGCATTGCATGCCGAGTCAAAAACCGAAGTGACCGGAGCCACGCCAGCAGGTCGTGGATTAGCGGGCAGACGGCTTGACGCAGTCGGCATCGCCGTCGCGTAAACATCCACTTTTTGCTCAATTGCAGTTCTGGCATAGCTCGCTCGATCTGCGACCACCAAATTTGGCATCGTTCCAGCGTACACGCGTCCCATCAAACTGAAATCCGTGGTCTGAATGAAATCAACGCCCGGTCCACCCAAGTTGGAACCCACGGGGCCCTCAATTCGGAATGTGTTGTGGTTATGCAGCAATCCATCGCTTCCCAGGAAATCTGGCAGTGGACTACCAGTCACAGAACCTACGCGCCCAGGGTCTGCGATGTACAGTTTGCCAGGAACCGGGCCGACAACGGCCGGCAGCTCAGGCCCTCCAGGCACATCAGAGGCCACCAGAAAGGGGCCAGTGCGACCAGTCATCGCGCCTGAAAAGTCGCCAGGTGCACCAATACCCACATCGTCAGTAAAAAATATCCGGCTCCCGGCAGAACCCTCCAGGGACTCTTCGCCATAGGGGTGAATAAAACGATAGATACCACTGACAGGCACCGGGTTTAACAAAACGCGAATCCGCGTGAAGGTGATTTGGCCCCCAGTAACCACTGCACCACCAAAAGCCCCTTCAAGAGCCAGCGTGAGGTTTGCCTTGGCATTTGCAGCCGAGTTCATCAAGGCGCTAGCTGCCCAATAGAAGTGTTCATCAAAGAAACTTCCAGGGAAGACCTCTGGCACAGCCGGAACATCTCCGGGCAAAAGCAGGCAGTAGCCTCCATCAAGTTCCCCTTGATTGAGCGGAGAACAGAACTCCAGTGTCAGACCTGTTGTGTCCTGATACCAGGATGGGTAGCCGTTGGCCTGCACGGTATGGCCGACACGCTCTAAAACGGCGTGGGCGGAGGGGGTCAGCAGTGCCCCTGACAAGGACATTGCAAGTGTTGTAAGTCGGAAAGTTTTCATGGCAAGTTCCCCTTAAAAGATTGGTGTCGTGTCTTCACGGTTAGATAAGGACTCCATTTTTTGCTGGTCTTTTGGTCGACTCGACACATGGGTATGCGCTTTGACCAGTGGCTTGATGCTAGGCACTGCGCTACGTGCCGTCTGTGGCAATACGGTCGTGGTTATGTCAGTATTTGTCACGGTCATCGTGGATGCCATCAGGCGTGTTCCCTCGACCGTGAAGGTTAGTTGCACATCGCTCCGCAGGGCGATCCAAGTGCCATGTTGACCCTTTTGGAAAAGAGGCAGGTGCATGCTCATGGTCTTCGGGTCAGGTTGTGCATGCGGGGACAAGCGCACCATGATGCCGTTTGGCAATTGCTGGGGCAATGCTTGATGCCACGACTTCGTATCCACGCGGATCCAATCAACACCCAACCAGACCGAGTAATCCAGTTCAGCTTGCGTCTGGCCCTTGTGGTAGACAGTGCTTGCAAGCAAGCTCTGCTCATGCGAACCAATCATCAAAGGTGCATCGTACTGGGTTCCTGCCGGATCGATCCGTAAAGATTGCAACCGCGCCTCTGGTCGATAGGCGCGGTTGCTGAACAATAGCTGGGCATGCGCAGCGCACTGTTTGCCAACCTTTGTCAAGCAGTAATTGGCATAGTAAAAGTCTTGTAGGTCGATCGTTCCGACAAAACCGGCACGCATCAGGCGGCAACCTTTCCAATGCGCTTGGTTACCAATTTCCAACCCAGCCACTTGCACGCATTCGCTTTGGATTTTCGAAAAATCGACGGCCAACGCGGGCCCCGCCATGACGGTTTGCGTCGGGTTTTTTGGTTTTTCATCCGCTTGAGCGCCGCTGCCTCCGAGAATGCCAATGATGAGAGTCACAGCAGCAATGGTGCATGACGCGGCCTTGTTCTGACTGACACTCGGTTTTGTGGGGCGTTGCTTGGGCAGCACTGGCATTGGTTTTTTCATTGACGTGTCTCCTGTATAAATGCTGTGGCTTGCAGGAATCCACTGGCCGCAGCAGTGCGCACCCAGCGCATACCTTGCTCGGTGTCTTGGTCAATGCCAGCACCGTCGATGAGGCACATACCCAACTGAAATTGAGCTGACGCTTGCCCGAGTTCGGCGGCACGCCGCAGCAGCTCTATGGCTCTGGTCACGTTTTTGATTTGCTCATCGCCGTGCAACAACAGGTCGCCCAAGTTGCCCATGGCTTCGGCATCACCACGCTCCACCGCACGTTCGAGCCAATAGGCCGCTTCACGTGCATCCGGCTCCACACCCTTTCCATCACGGTACAAGATACCCAACTCGGTCTGCGCTGCGACATCACCCACACGTGCAGCCTCAGTCAGCAGGTTGGCCGCCATGACCGGATCACGATGTACTAACCGCCCTTCCAAATAAAGTTTTCCAAGCAGTCGATTGGCTGCGGGCACCTGGTGCTGTGCCGCTGCAACCAAGGAACGAAAGGCACCATCCTCATCCAGGGGCACACCGAGCCCTTGCAACTGCAGTTGACCCAGCGCAAACTGCCCAAATGGGTCGCCTTGGCTGGCCGCCTTTTGGACTAGTTCAACACCTTCCTCCATGCTGCCAATGGCTTGACTGTCAATTAGCATCAGGCCCAGCCGTGCACGACTTTCAACATCCCCCGCAAGAGCTGCGCGTCGATACCAAATCATCGCTGCTTTAGGATTACGTTCCAGCCCAAGGCCCAACTCATGTAGTTCGCCAATGGCTCCCAATGCGCGGGCGTTGCCCGCCTCGGCTGCCCTGAAAAACAGATGCACCGCATCGCTTGGTTCGGCACCGAACATGGCTAACTTTCCTTGATCCAGCAAGGTCTGAACATCGTCACTTGTTGCGTCTGCGCCTGCCGTTTGCTCTGGCCTTGAAGTCGCACTGTTTGCCGGTGACACAGCTAAAGCCAGCACCATCGATAAACTTGCCCAACGTAGCATGGAGCAAAGAGCTGCTACTACAGGCTCAGAAGCAAGCGAGTTCACGATAGGCCTCACAGCGATGTGATCACTGAATAGATGTTGCGCGGAGAGGTGCCCAAAGCCACCATGCCCCAGCGTTGCAACAAATCGCTACCCACACGTGCTGAACCACTGTGGTTGGTGACATCTGCATCCCGTTCAGGATCTCTGTCGTAGAAACCCTGGGCATACCGTAAGGTATCAATATCAGACTGTTTACCTGTAAGAAAGAACCATCCCGGTCTGACCTCGAAGATATCTTCTGCATATTCCTTCAGGATGGGTATGGTGTCGCGCTCTGGTTCAAGGGTGACCGAGTAAAAAAATACGTCCTTCCCCATGCGGTCACCCAACATGTCCTGCACCTTGCGCAAATGGGCGTTGGCCACCGGACAGCGGCCCTCGCTGCAGCTCACAACAAAAAAGTTCAGCACGATGATCCGGTCTTGCACCAAGTCATCAAAAAAGCGAACTTCCTGCCCAGTGTGGGTGATAAGCGGCACATTGGGCAACATGCCCTGGCGCGCGGCGTAGGACATTGGGCGTTTGGCTGTCTGGTTCGACAGCGCAACAAGTGGACTCAGCGCCGCAAGCGATGCGGCAGCCGGAGCCAGCAACCCCGCACCAAGAAAATTTCTTCTTTGCATTGGAGTACCCTCCTTGCTTTTGGAAGCAACGTCTGTCTGCTAGACGATCTTGAACATTGCCATCATTCCGTGATCCTCGTGAACCACGTTGTGGCAATGCATGGGATAGATGCCCTTGTAGTCACGAAAACGCATGGCAGTCTTGACCGTGGCGCTGGGGTCAATGCGGTACACGTCCTTGCGACCGCGCTCTAGCGGTCTGGTCGGGTCAGGTTGTGCCGCGCCGTTGTAGCTCAAAATTCGGCCCTCTTCATAATGCACATGCAGAGGGTGCGACCAGGAGCCGCCGCCATTTTTGTGCGTCCAGACTTCTGCTGTGCCTTCTTTGACTTCGTAAGGCGCTGCATAGCGATCAAATTGGGTACCGTTGGCAGCCCAGGCACCACCAGTGCGTCCCCAGACCCATTCTTTAGACTTGGCCGTGCTGGTAATGACTGCATCGGGCAGTGGTCGCAGCGAGGTCCCATTAACAATGACTGAACTGTTGTCGGTCAGGCCTGGGCGCGCTGCTTCCACAATGAACTTCAGTGCGTCTGGGCTAGCGCCCGGCACCAATAGTTTTCCACTGGGCCCAGCACCACTGGTTTGTGCAGCGCGGTTGGTAAAAAACAGTTCTGTGCCAGGTGCAAACTTTGAGAAGTCAATGATGACATCAAAGCGCTCTGCGACACCATGTTTGAAACTCTGCACCGTGACGGCACGTGGCAACAGATTGCCATCGTTGGCGATCACAGTCATGGGTGCAAATGTTCTGGAATTAGCCCCTTGCCGTAGCCACCACCAATAGAAGCGGGATGGACCGCCGTTGTACATGCGAATGCGGTAGCGGCGCGGCTGCACCTTAAAGAATGGCTGAATCGTGCCGTTGACGGTCAGCTTGTCACCAATCGCGCCGTCCAAACATGCCAAGGGAAAAAAGTCCACCCCCTGCGGATCGAATTGCCGGTCATGAAACATCATGGGCACGTCAAATTCATAGGGATAACTGCCTGCGTCTTGCGAATGCGTTGGAAAGCGCAGATTGGTGGTTCCAGTCACTGTCTCGTCGCCGGTGTCAACTTCGTCATAAATGACCGTTGCACCAAACAGACCCGCATAGACATTTTGCGAAGTGAAGTCGTGCTTGTGGTCATGAAACCAGAGAGAGCTTAAAGCCTCGCGGTAGTCACCCCGGACCCCTTCTTTGGGTGACCTAAAGCCCTGATTGATGCCGGCATAAAGATTAGGGTAGTGGTGGTCCCAGAACCCACCCGCGTAGTTGTAATAGAGGGGTCCACCATCGCTTTCTGATGGTGTGTGGTGGTTGTGCATGTGAGTTGCAATGGTCGAAGTGCCAAAGCCAAGCGCTGACACGGCATCTTGGGTGGTCGCTGGCAATTCGTTATAAATGCGCACCAGGTGCGAGCGTCCATACCTGAGCCGAAAAACCGGACCTGGAACCCCGGTGCAATGGCTACCGAGGGTTCCCGTGACTTCGTTGACAGTATCAAAGTTACGATCAGAAAACCCCCAGGCTAATTGCCCTGCAGCACCGGCAGGCAACTCACTGTGCCAAACATGGTGATGCTGGATTGCCCGCATTTCATAGAAGTCTTTCGGCGGGTTCAGTAAGCCTGCATTCCTGTCGGTGCCATCCCAGCCCTGATGGGCCAGATCGGCATGGGGCGTGGCACTGGCCAACTCCGGATGTTCTCTGAGTAAACGCAACTTCGAATCTAACGCATGGGTGGGGGCGCTGCCCGGTTTACCACCCCGCAGAAACATGGCATCAGTCAACTCCGACACACTGCTCTTGACGCTGTAGGTCGGCGACATTTCTTCAAGACGAATGAAGGTGTCTTTAAAGGGGGTGGTGCGGGGGCTGATCATGTCAATACCGGGCACCGGACAGGTTTTGCCGCTGGCACCAAAGGCTGCACGCAAGCTCAGTCCCTGGATAGGGAACAGCATGCCGCTGGTGACACCCAGCACTCCAAGCTTGAGCAAATTGCGCTTGGTGAGCCCGTCTTTAGTCAGTTCGCGTTGGACATCCATGGTGCGCTGGATGAGTTTCAGATCAATAGTCATGTGATATTCCCCTTGCAAACCATAACAACGGAGTGTTTGTTTTTGGTGTCAATGCTAGAGAGATCACATACGCGTGTCTGTTGCACAACTGTCTGACGTTTGTCACATCTCGTAACACCTGTCATGACAGTCCTTGGTCGACAGTGAACCGGGAGCGATAAGAGATGCCGCTTCAGCGATTGCTCTTCTTTTCCCCTGAGTCAGAATAGTTGTCGCCCCCAAAAAACCTGCGGATGATCCGCAAAAA
>JAVHPS010000497.1:0-1198 GCA_036170715.1 Rhodoferax sp.
GAGCGCGCCACCAGGTTGGCCCAGTGGTCAATGTCTTTGAGCGTGTAGCCCACCACAATGGATTTACCGGTGGTGCCGCTGGAGGCATGCAGCCGCGCCACCTTGTTTTGCGGCACGGCAAACAGGCCAAACGGGTAGTGGTCACGCAGGGCGGTTTTGGTCATGAACGGAAACCGGGCCAGGTCGGCCAGGGTTTTCAGGTCGCTCGGGTGCACCCCCTTGGCATCAAAAGCGGCCTTGTGAAACGGCACGTTGTCATAGGCGTGTTGCAGCGACCATTTCAGGCGCTGCAATTGCAGGGCGCTGATTTCGTCGCGGCTGGCGGTTTCAATGGCGTCGAGTTCGCCGGGCTGGGGAAATTTGGCAGTCATACGGGGTCTCCTTTAACGTGAAATAGCGGTTTCTGATGTGGTGTTTGGCAGGTTCTTGTAGGGTCAACTTCAGTCGACCATGCTGGGTGCAAGTCCACCCTACAAAAGCCAGTCGGTTCAGGGGGCTTCATCGACCTGCTGCAAACCGGCAATCACTTCGCCTTTGATACGGTAGCTTTTGCCGCGAAACAAGGCAACGGTTTTGCCGTTGCGGGTGCGCACCGTGATGTCGTAAACGCCGGTGCGGCCAGACAGCGAGCGCTCCACCGCTTCGGCTTCGAGCACATCGCCTTCGTGTGCGGGTGCCAGAAAGTCGATGTTGCAACTAGAGGCCACGGTGTTCTGGTTGTAGCTGTTGCAGGCAAAAGCAAAGGTGCTGTCGGCCAGCGTGAAGATGAAGCCGCCGTGGCAAATGTGGTGGCCGTTGACCATGTCACCACGCACTGTCATGGCAAACATGGCATAGCCGGGCTTGACACTGAGAACCTTGATGCCCAGGCCTTGCGTGGCGCGGTCGCGCGACCACATGGCCTGGGTCACGGCATCGGCCAGTGCTTGCGGGTTGGGGTATGAATCGGTCATGAAAACACCTTTGCGGCATAAAGTTGCTGTTGAATCAGGGGCGAGGTGCGGTAGCGGTCTTCACCATAGGTTTGCGCCAAATGGGTCAGCACCGTGCTGACTTGTGGCAAACCCATGGCGTTGGCCCAGGCCAGCGGGCCGCAGGGGTAATTGACCCCCAGGCGCATGGCAGTGTCCACGGCAGCTGCGTCACACACGCCTTGGTTGACGGCATCAGCCGCCTCATTGGCCAGCATGGCCACCGT
>JAVHPS010000497.1:1298-4281 GCA_036170715.1 Rhodoferax sp.
TTGTGGGTTTGCAAGCGCGTTGCCAGCGCAAGGGCTGCAGCAGATTGCCCGTACACCACGATGTCGTGGGGCTGCGCCAGTGGCGGCACGGTGGCGGGCAGCGGTTTGACGGCAGTGGCGCTGAAATCATAAAAGCCCCGGCCAGACTTCTTGCCCAGAAAACCGGCATCGACCAGCTCTTGCTGCACCAGCGAGGGCAAAAAGCGCGGGTCGTTGAAGAACGCGCGCCACACCGATTGGGTCACCGCAAAATTGACGTCATGGCCAATCATGTCCATCAGCTCAAACGGCCCCATGCGAAAGCCACCGGCCTCGCGGCAGCAGGCATCCAGCGTGGCGCAATCGGCACCGCCCTCGGTCAACACGCGCAAGGCTTCAGCGTAATAAGGGCGCGCCACCCGGTTGACGATGAAACCGGGTGTGGACTTGGCGTGCACCGGGGTTTTGCCCCAGGCGGCAGCCGTGGCAAACAAGGTGTTGGCTACGTCCCGCTCGGTGGCCAAGCCGGACACCACCTCGACCAGCGCCATCAGCGGCGCCGGGTTGAAAAAGTGCAGCCCTGCCAGGCGTTGCGGTTTTTTGAGCGCCGCTCCGATGGCGGTGATGGAAATTGACGAGGTGTTGCTGGCCAGAATGCAGCCTTCAGACACCACCGCTTCCAGGTCTTGAAACAGCGTTTGCTTGACCTGCAGATTCTCCACAATGGCTTCCACCACCAGGGCGGCATCAGCCAGGTCGGTCAGTTGTTCGGCCGCTTGCAGGCGTGCGCCTGCAGCCTGGGCAGCCTCTAAGCTGAGTTTGCCTTTGGTGGCCATTTTTTCAAATTGGGCACAAATGCCGTCAATCGCCTGCGCAGCCGCGCCGGGGCGGTTGTCAAGCAGCTTGACGGTGTGCCCGGCGGCGGCGGCCACCTGGGCAATGCCGGCACCCATGGCACCGGCACCCATGACGGCAACCACGGCTTGAGGGGAGAGTGCGTGTGTCATGGCTTTTTAATTTCCAGTGAACTTGGGGGGGCGCTTTTCCATGAAGGCGGCCACACCTTCGGCAAAGTCCGGGCTCCAGCCGAGTTCGCGCATGAAGCCGCCTTCCATGTTGAGCTGCTGCTCCAGCGTGTGGTTGGGTGCGGCGTGCATGGCTTGGCGCGTGCGCACCAGCGCCTTGGTTGGCATGCTGGCCAATTGGGTGGCGAGTTTGTCGACCGTGGAGCTGAGTTCGGCGTCGTCCACGGCTTGCCAGATCAGGCCCCATTCGGCCGCTTTTTCAGCGGGCAGTTTGTCTGCCAGCATGGCCAACCCGATGGCGCGTGCCATGCCCACGCGTTGTGGCAAAAACCAGGTGCCGCCGGTGTCGGGAACCAGGCCGATCTTGCTGAAGGCCTGCAAAAACGAGGCCGATTTGGCGGCAATCACCAGGTCACAGGCCAGCGCCAAACTGGCTCCGGCGCCAGCCGCAATGCCATTGACTTGCGCCACGGTGGGCACGCGCAGGTTTTGCAGCGCCAGAATCAACGGCTTGTAGTTTTGCTCCACCACGTTGCCAATGTCTGGCCCACGCTCACCCATGGCCATGTCGGGGTCGGCCAGGTCTTGCCCAGCGCAGAAGCCACGGCCTGCACCGGTGATGACCAGCACGCGGATGCTTTTGTCGTGTTGCACGGCATCCAGCGCGGCACGCAATTCAGCGTGCATGGCCCCGGTAAAGCTGTTGAGCTTGTCCGGGCGGTTGAGCGTCAGGCGGGCGATGCCGTCCTGGGCTTCAAAACGAATGTTCTGGTAAGTCATGGTGTGCCTTAAATGTGACTGCGACGCTGTACCACGCGGAAACGGTTCGCCACAAAGGCCGAGTCCGAATACGAGGCGTTCGCCGCCGGGTTGCCGCCGGTACCGTGGTAATCCGAAAACGCAGCGGACTGGTTGACAAACACGCCACCGGTCAAGTTGATCGACAACGCCACCTTGCTGCGCCAGGTGGCCGCCGTCATGGCTTCAATGACGTCTGGCGAGGTGGAGTAGATGCCCGCGGTCAATGCGCCATGGGTTGAAATAATGCGCTCAGATAAGGCTATAGCGCTTGCTGTATCTGCGCAGCGCACTACAAAAGTGATAGGGCCAAAGCGCTCTTCCATGTAGGCGGCTTCATCCGCCGCATCACAGGCCAGCAGCACCGGGGTGTGTACTTCGGCCTTGGGGAACTCGGGGTTGTCGAGCTTGCTCGACGCCAGCAAGACTTTGCCCAAGCTGCCCCCATTGGCCAGCGTGATGCGTTCCAGCGTGGCGGGTGACTGCACCGCGCCCAACACGGCCAGCGCGACTTCAGGTTTGGACAAAAAGCCACTGACGGCGCGCGCCAGGTCGGCACACACCTCGTCATAACTCTTGTGGCCGTCTTCGGTGTCGATGCCGCCAGCGGGCACCAGCAGCGCCTGCGAGGTGGTGCACATCTGGCCGGAATACAACGACAGCGTGAACGCCAGGTTGCGCAGCATGGGCTTGTAAGCATCGGTGGAGTCGATCACGATGTTGTTGACACCGGCCAGTTCGGCATACACCTGCGCCTGGCGGCAATGGTCAATGAGCCACTGGCCAAACACATTGCCACCGGTGAAGTCCACCGATTTGACGGCCGGGTGGGTCACCAGCGCCTGCGTGGTCTCCGGCTTGGCTGGCACGCACAAGGTAACCAGGTTGGGGTCGATGCCGTTCTCAGACAACACCGCACGGATGGTGCGCACGGTGATGGCGGCCGGCAGAACAGCGTTTTGGTGCGGTTTGACGATCACCGCGTTGCCGGTGGCCAGCGCGGCAAACAGGCCCGGATAAGTGTTCCAGGTGGGGAAGGTGGCACAACCCACCACCACGGCCACACCGCGGCCGACGATCTGGAATTGTTTTTTCATCACCAGCGGTGGGTTTTTGCCTTGTGGCTTTTCCCAGGTGGCCTCAGCCGGCACAAAACTTTGCTCGCGGTAGGCGTAGGTCAC
>JAVHPS010000498.1:0-6350 GCA_036170715.1 Rhodoferax sp.
CTAGTGGCCGCTTTGGGTGCTGTTGCTCCAGGCATATTCAAGGATAAGAAAACGGGAGAGGTTCCCAAGCGGTCTCATCTATTGGCAGGCGGCACAGTGGCGGCGATGCTCGCCTTTGTCATGGCGACATGGATAGCACCTGATGAGGCTTCGTCCGAGGCTGTTGCGGTGGCTCAGCCGGATGTGGCAGCGCCAAGTTCCGTTGCTGCAACTGCCGAACCACTTGCAGCTTCGGCTGACAAACAAAATAAACCGGAATTGAAAAAACCGGTTGATTTGGCAGAGGCACGTCTGTTCGCAAAAAACACACTGCGAGTCATCAACGAAGCTGAACAGTCCCTGAAAGATGGTCTCCAGCTTGGCGACGGGGCAAGCATCACCAAGCATGTGTGGAGGCCGCTGCAGGGGGAACTTGAGCGATGGCCCACATTGGTGGAGCGTCGGCCTAACGATCAGCGCGGTCATTTCGCGTACTGCCAAGATGCTGCCCTAAAACTTCAAATTTTCGCAGATGCTGTGCAGCGCGAGCGAACTGTTGCGAGCATGAAATACTTGCGCAAGGATGAAGCCGAGTATCGCAAGGCAAAGCAGCAGTGCGAACAACAAGTCAAGGCTACTGATAGCCAAATCAACGCCACCATTGCTGCTGAAGATGCGGAATTAAAAAGGAAATTCGGCGGCCGAGACTGCCTGGTTGTCTATGACGTGGATAAACAGACAAGCAAGTTGGTAGAGCAACCCAAACCAGCCCATTGCAAGGCATCTGCCTCTCTCTAAACCAAAAAAAATCCCGCCCCAAGGGGTGATTTATTTTTTCCTATCCGTTTAGTAGTGTCCCAGCGTTGTCACATCGGGACAATGTAAGTTAATGATTTTCTTGTCATATTCGGTCACCTCCAGATTCGCAGGCGCAGGCTGATCCTATGGTCGAAATACGCAAACAGTTCCGGCTCACACCTCATTGTGACAAGGCTCCAGGTTGCAGCCGGAGCGCGGCCGCGCTTAAAAGCCAGCGCCACCCCGTATTCATTGCGCCCCGATACTTGGTGATGCGCACAACTATTTTTTACTGCTACGTCTTGTGTGGTTGCTGTAGACCAGCCTTCCAGTAGGCGTGAAAGCCGCCCGCATACAATGACAAATTGCCTTTATTTGGCGCGATCAAGCGCAAAGTGTCGGGCAGTTTGTCTTTTTTATTGATTCAATCCTTTGGAGTTTGCCGTGTTTATTTCTTCTGCCCTTGCCCAAACCGCCCCCGCTGCTGCCGCTGGCGGCGATTTGCAATCGTCCTTGATGGGCATGTTGCCGCTGGTGCTGATGTTTGTGGTGCTGTACTTTGTGATGATCCGCCCGCAAATGAAAAAGGCCAAAGAGCACAAAAGCATGATTGAAGCGCTGGCCAAGGGCGATGAGGTGGCCACGGCCGGCGGTGTGCTGGGCAAAGTCACCAAGCTGGGTGAAGGCTTTATTTACATTGAAATTGCCACTGGCATTGAAGTTCAGTTGCAACGCGGTGCGGTGGTGCAGGTGTTGCCCAAAGGCAGCATGAAATAAGTGGCCCGTGACCGGCGCATGTACATGCCGCCGGTTTTTTGCAGATTGATGTCAGAAGGGCGATCATGAATCGTTACCCGGTTTGGAAATACGTGATCATCCTGATCGCGCTGGTGGTCGGCGGCTTGTACGCCTTGCCTAATTTTTTTGGTGAATCGCCTGCGGTTCAGGTGTCGGCCGCCAAACCTTTGGTCAAGGTGGATGCCGGTACGCTGGTGCAGGTGGAGGCGGCCCTGAAGTCGGCGGGCATCAGCGCTGAGTGGGTGGCGCTGGATGGGGCTTCCGTCAAAGTGCGTCTGACCAGCACCGAGACCCAGCTCAAAGCCAAAGATGCGATTCAAAAAGCGTTGATACCCGATGCCGGCAACCCGGGCTACGTGGTGGCGTTGAACCTGCTGACGCGCTCGCCGGCCTGGTTGACCAGTCTGAAGGCATCCCCCATGTACCTGGGGCTGGATTTGCGCGGTGGCGTGCACTTCATGCTGCAGGTGGACATGCAAGCGGCGCTGACCAAGCGGGCCGAGTCGCTGGCGGGCGATGTGCGCACCAGCTTGCGTGAGAAATCCATTCGACACAGCGGCATCAACCGCAACGCACAAGCCATTGAGGTGCGGTTTCGTGATACCGCTACCCTGGCCGCGGCCAAAGCCGTGTTGCAGGATCAATTTACCGATTTGCAGACGGTAGAAGCGGCCGATGGTGCCGAGTTCAAGCTCACTGCGTCGATCAAACCCGAGGCGGCGCGGCGCATACAAGACCAGGCGCTCAAGCAAAACATCACCACACTGCACAACCGCATCAATGAACTGGGCGTGGCCGAGCCGGTGATCCAGCAGCAGGGGCTGGACCGCATCGTGGTGCAACTGCCGGGCGTGCAAGACACTGCCAAGGCCAAAGACATTTTGGGTCGCACTGCCACGCTGGAAGTCCGCATGGTCGATGAGAGCACCGAAGCGCGTGGCGCTGAAGTGGGCACGGGCATGGTGCCGTTCGGTTCTGAACGCTACCTGGAGCGCAATGGCCAGCCGGTGATTGTCAAGAAGCAAGTGATTCTGACGGGTGAAAACCTGACCGACGCGCAGCCCGGTTTTGACAGCCAGACGCAGGAACCCACCGTCAACCTGAACCTGGATGCCAAGGGCACGCGCATCTTTCGCGACATCACGCGTGAAAACGTGGGCAAACGCATGGCGATTTTGCTGTTTGAAAAAGGCAAGGGCGAGGTGGTTACGGCCCCGGTGATTCGCACTGAAATCGGCGGCGGTCGGGTGCAGATTTCGGGCCGCATGACCACGGTCGAAGCCAATGACACGGCGTTGTTGCTGCGCGCGGGGTCCTTGGCCGCGCCGATGGAAATCATTGAAGAAACCACCATTGGCCCCAGCCTGGGTGCTGAAAACATTGCCAAGGGCTTTTACAGCGTGACCTGGGGCTTTTTGGCGGTGGCGGCGTTCATGTGCATGTACTACATGCTGTTTGGCATCTTTTCCAGCATTGCGCTGGCGTTCAATTTGTTGTTGCTGGTGGCGGTGTTGTCCATGTTGCAAGCCACGTTGACGTTGCCCGGCATGGCCGCCATGGCCTTGGTGCTGGGCATGGCGATTGACTCCAACGTGCTGATCAACGAGCGCATTCGTGAAGAATTGCGCAACGGCGCTTCGGCGCAGGCGGCCATTCACACTGGCTATGACCGTGCCTGGGCCACTATTTTCGACTCCAACATCACCACCCTGATTGCCGGTTTGGCCTTGTTGGCGTTTGGCTCGGGCCCGGTGCGCGGTTTCGCCGTGGTGCATTGCCTGGGCATCATGACCAGCATGTTCTCGGGCGTGTTCTTCTCGCGTGGTGTGGTTAATTTTTGGTATGGCCGACAAAACCGCCTGAAAACCGTGTCGATTGGCACGGTCTGGCGGCCCGATGGTGTCAATGCAGTCCAGACCCCACAGGAGCAATAAGCATGGAATTTTTTCGTATCAAGCGCGACATCCCGTTCATGCGGCACGCGCTGGTGTTCAACCTGGTGTCGCTGGTCACTTTTTTGGCAGCCGTGTTTTTCCTGTTCTCCAAAGGTCTGCATTTGTCGGTGGAATTCACCGGTGGCACGCTGCTGGAGGTCACTTACGCCCAACCCGCTGACGTGGGTGTGGTGCGTAACACCGTGGCCAAACTCGGCTTTGCCGATGTGCAGGTGCAAAACTTTGGCAGCGCGCGCGATGTGCTGATTCGCTTGCCGGTACAAAAAGGGGTGAGCTCGGCGCAACAAAGCAACCAGGTGATGGCAGCGTTGCAAGCCGTGGATGCCACCGCCAGCATGCGGCGCACCGAGTTTGTCGGACCCCAGGTGGGTGACGAACTGGCCGCTGACGGCCTCAAGGCGCTGGCCTTTGTGGTGGTCGGCATCATGATCTACCTGGCGGTGCGCTTCGAGTGGAAGTTTGCCGTGGCCGCCATCATTGCCAACTTGCATGACGTGGTCATCATCCTTGGTTTCTTCGCCTTCTTTCAGTGGGAGTTTTCACTACCAGTGCTGGCGGCGGTGCTGGCGGTACTGGGCTATTCGGTCAATGAATCGGTGGTTATTTTTGACCGGATTCGTGAAAATTTCCGCCGCTATCGCAAGATGAACACGGTGGAAATCATCAACAACGCCATCACCTCCACCATCAGCCGCACCATCATCACCCACGGTTCGACGCAAATGATGGTGCTGTCCATGTTGTTGTTTGGTGGAGCCACCTTGCACTACTTTGCGCTGGCCTTGACCATTGGTATTTTGTTTGGCATTTACTCATCGGTGTTTGTGGCCGCCGCCATTGCCATGTGGCTGGGCATTACCCGCGAAGATCTGGTTAAGGGCGGGGTCGCCAAAAAGGATGCCGACCCGAGTGACCCGAACGCGGGCGCATCGGTCTAGAATTTCAAGCCATGTACGCATCCAATTCACCTCGTGACCCGTCGGCCCTTGCGCTGCGGGTGCGCAAGCAGCTGGTCGCGCAAGCCTCAGAGGCGATGCGCCCGCTGCTCCATGTGGTGCAGGAGCGGCTGTTGGCATCCATGGATGAGGCCGCTCCCTCGCGCGAGAAGCAGCTTCGGCGCGACACCTGGATGGCCTACCAAAAGAATAAGAACCTCTGGCTGGATGGTGTGCTCAAGACTTGGGAGCGGGTGCTGACGGCCCCCCCCGCCACCAGAAAGACCGACCTGGCGCTGGGAGCCTCGTTTGAACTGGTGGGCAACGAAGTCGTCGAAAACAAAATTGTGGCATCGCGGTTGGCACTGGGCCTGATGGAAACGGCGGCCACTGAAGTCAATGACCTGCGTACCCGCCTGCGTGCCGCCAACAGCGGGCGCGAGCTCAACCCCAACGACATTGTGCACCCTGAGACCCTGTTTCTGGCCTTGATCGAGCAGTGGGCTGCCTGTGGCATGTTGCCGGATGCCTGGCCCTTGATCAACGAGGCGGTGCGCGGGCAATTGTTTGAACCCCTGAAAGCCGCCTATGCAGTGTGCAATGCCATGCTGGTCGAGCAAGGCGTGCTGCCCGTGATTGAATTCGGAGCCAACTCGGGGCACTCCGGCTTCATGCCATCGGTGCATGATGATGCGGTGGACTTCCAGGTTGGTGAAACCTACCAGCAGCCTGCGGCCGGTAGCCGGGGTGGCTTGCAGCAGCCCGGTTTGGGGGGGCGTGGACCAAGCGGCATGTATGGCGCACCGGGCATGCCAGGGCAGATGGCCGGGGGCTATGGCCCAGCACCTGCTGCAGGCCCCTATTGGCAGGGCACACGCGCCCAAGGCCTGATTGATCAAATCAGCCGCCTTCTGGTCGGGGTAGCCCAGTCTTCTGGGGGGGGAATCCCTTCGGGAGCTGGTCAGCCCAGTGGTGGCGGTTTTTATCCAGCTGGCGGCCCCGCCATGGGCGGGATGCCGATGCAGGCGGGCATGCCCGGCCCGTATGGTTATGCTGGCGCTGGCGTAGGTGCTGGCCCAGGAGGCGGGGTGTATGGCGTGCCATCGGCTCCGTTGATGTCGGCCATTGCACAGCAGCCGATGCTTAGCGACATGTATTACAGCCAACCCGGTGCGGTGCTGCAAGGGGCCGCTCCGGTGGTGATCGAGCGCGTTGCCAGCCAGATGCGGCAGCAGTCTGCAGAGCTTAAAAGCAAAGCGGGCACGGAAGGTGAAAAGGCGGTGATCGAGCTGGTGGCCTTGATGTTTCAGGCCATCCTTGAAGAAGACCGGATACCGAGCGGCATTCGGGTCTGGTTTGCCCGCTTGCAAATGCCGGTGTTGCGCATGGCGCTGGAAGCCCCCGAATTTTTTACCAAGCTTGATCACCCGGCGCGGCAGTTGATCGACCACATGGGGTCTTGCGTGTTGGGTTTTGATGCCAGTGGCCTGAGCAGCGCGGCGCTTGAGGTGGAAGTCAAACGCATCGTGCAGGTGATTGAACAGTACCCTGAAACCGGCACACGCGTTTACCAACGGGTGTACGAAGAGTTCCAGCTGTTCCTCAAAAAACACCTGACGCAACAGCCCGGCACGCAAAAAGTGGTGGCGGTGGCCGAGCAAGTGGAGCAGAAGGAAACGCTGGCCATTCAGTACACCATTGAGCTGCGCAACCTTATCAAAGACATGCCGGTGCGTGACGAAATTCGTGAATTTTTGTACAAAGTCTGGGCTGAGGTGCTGGCCATGGCGGCCATTCGTCAGGGGCCGCAACATGAGAGCACGCTGGCACTGAAAAAAGCCGCCTCCGACTTGATCTGGGCTGCCAGTGCCAAACCCAACCGTGC
>JAVHPS010000498.1:6450-19522 GCA_036170715.1 Rhodoferax sp.
CAAAGCATTGAAGACCTGCTGGGGGTCGATGCCTCGGCACTCGAAGTGGTCTCGCAAGGCGGTGGCACGGCCACGCCGGTGATGCTGGAGTGGGTGCGCGGTCTCGACTTGGGGGCCTGGTTTGTGTTGAAGTACAACGGGCAGGAGGTCTCGGTGCGATACGCTTGGCGCAGTCCGCAAGGCTATCTGCATTTGTTTGCCTCCAGTGTCGGGCGCAGTTACCTGATCCAGTCGGTACGCGTAGCCGGTTATTTGCAGGCGGGTTTGCTGGAGCCGCAAGAGCGCGAACCCCTGACGCTGCGGGCCACACGCCAGGCCATGAGCAAACTTGAGGCCGAACCGAGCCGGTTGCTGGCCTGATCAGCCGCAAGCTTCAGTGCCGGGTGCGCCCGATTGGGGTATCGCAAAGCTCATCCAGAACCAGGGCGCTGGGTGTTTCACCCAGACTCCAGAACACCATCAGCACCACCAGTTTCAGATGCTCCACGTCGATCGGGTTGCCAGGGGTTGCCAGCAGGCGATCCAGCACCAGTTCAAGCCGCAGTGGTGGCAAAGCGCCTACTGCGATCAAAAACAGCAGGTATCCCCAGCCCGCCTGCCCCACATGGCTTTGCTCTGCCGGGCTCAGCAGGCGCATGCCCCATGCGGGTGTGGTGGCTGCGTTGCCCACCCGGTGTGGTGTTGGCCCCGGCGGCGTGGTGTTGTCGTGCGCTGGCAAGTGGTGCGCGGCACTTTTGAGGTCTTCCAGCCAGTGCAGGGCGGCCTGAATGTCCTGGCCCGCAAAGCCTACGGCGCTGAGTTTGCGGTGCAAGGCTGGAAGCTCGGGGCACACCGTGCGGTGCCAGTAGTGGTCATAGACAAAACTCAAAACATCAAGCATGGCGCTACTGTACGCGTCGCCCAGAGGCCTGATCGCTCAAACAAGGTGGCAAATTCGACCTGCACGCCAGGCCGGTCAGCCTGGGTTGCGTGCGGGTGGTTTCAGGCGTGGGCCAGTCGCTGGAACAAGCCACCCGGCAAACGTGCCACTTGTCCTTGCAGCTCCAGTCCCATCAATTCGGATTGCAACTGCGCCGCATCCAGGCCGCAACGTGCTTGCAACGCATCCAGCCCCACCGGGTCAAATCCCAGTGCATTGAGCACCGCCACATGTTCACCAAACAGCCCATCGGCCCCCGTGTTGCTTGCTTGCGTAGCTATTGAATCAGGTGCAATCAGGCGGCTGGAGGGCCATTGCAATTCTTCCAGAATGTCTTGTGCCGACTCCACCAGCTTGGCCCCTTGTTTGATCAGCGCGTGGCAGCCTCTGGACTGCGCGGCGTGGATCGAACCGGGGATGGCAAACACCTCTTTGCCCTGCTCCAGCGCCAGCCTAGCGGTGATCAGCGAGCCCGATTGCAGCGCCGCCTCAACCACCAGCGTGCCTTGGCTCAGCCCGGCAATCAGGCGATTGCGCTTGGGAAAATTGGCGGTTAACGGTGGCGTGCCCAAGGGGTATTCGCTGATCAACAAACCATGGGCGGCAATGCGGTGCGCCAGGCTGCGGTGCGCCTTGGGGTAGACCCGATCCAGACCGGTGCCCACCACCGCTACGGTGGCCGCTACGTCTGGCTGCTGCGCCGCCCCCAGCAGCGCGCCCTGATGGGCTTCACCGTCAATGCCCAGGGCCAAGCCGCTGACCACAGTCAAGCCGGCTTGTGCCATGCATTTGGAGAAAGCACGCGCGTTGTCTGCACCCTGCGGCGTTGGGTTGCGGCTGCCGACCACCGCCAGACTGTGTGCAGGGTTGATGAGGGGGTAAAGCGCTTCATTATTAGTAGCATTAGTCCCTTTATCTAAAGGGGCTAGAGTGCTATTTTGCATAAATTGTGCGCTGCCCAGCAGGTACAGCATCAGGGGAGGGTCAGCCAGGTTGAGCAGGCTGGCGGGGTAATGCGGGTCACCCAAAACCGCCACCCGGTGGCGGATGTTGCCGCCTTCATCCTGCGCCAGCCAGGCCAGCGTGGTGTCCAGCAAGGCTTGCAGCTCAGGCGGCGTGCGGTGCAGGGCTTGCGCCTGGTTGCTGCTGACCACCTGGCGCAAGACGCTGGTGGTTTGGTCAAAAATGCGCTGCGGCAGGCCAAACGCCGCCAGCAGCTTGCGGGCACTGCCATTGCCCACGCCGTCGGTCAGCGTCAGGCGCAGCCAAGCCGCCAGCTCATCGGGTTCCACAGGGCAAAAAGGGGTCAGTTGGGGTTGACCAAGTGGTCGCCCACCTTGACCCCACTGGTGATGTCAAGCACCAGGGCGTAAGACATGCGCTCGAAGGTTTTAAACACCATCAGCAAACCGTTGCGCTCATCGGGCAGTTTGATTTGAGGCAAGGTGGCATCGGTTTTATCGACCAGACGAGCACCATCCTTGAGAATGGCCAGCACATGGCCGCTTTCCATGCCATCAAATGCGCCCCGGTTGATGCTGACAACCTGGTTTTGTGCGGCGTTGGCCACCGCGCTGCCGTAGATGGACACAATGCGTGCGTCCACGGGTTTAACCGGTGCATGGGGCACGTAGCTCAACAATTGTTGCGGGGGCTCGGGCAGCATCCGGTCACCCACGCGCATTTCTTCCTTGGCATCAAAGATGTCAATGGTGGCGGGCACGATGTCGGTGCTGGTTTTGCCCGCCGCATTGGTGTTGCTTTGGGTGCTTTCGCTGCGCACCAGCAGGGCTTTGCCAACGTACTGGGCCTCATAGCCCAGTACCTCGCCGCTGATGGGGTCTTTCAAGGGAGTGGCGTTGCGGAAAACCCGGTAGGCCTTTTGATTTTGACCGGGCTGGTCTTGCAGCGGCGCATCGGCCGTGCCCCGTGCGTAAGCCCGGTCGCCACGCGTGAGCAGTACCCGGCTGTCTTGTGCGGCCACAATGCGCGGGGCCTGGTTGAGTTCGAGTTCGCCCACGATCATCGGCTCGGCCAAAAAGGGCTCGATCAAATGGGTGTTGAGTGTGGGCAAGGCATTGGCACCCAGGTTGTCGATGCGTGTGCGCGGTGACAGCCGCACGGTGGGCAGGTCGGTGGCGCTGCCGCTACCGCCGCCCGCGCCTTGGGTGCTCAAGTGGGCGCGACCGTCGCGTACCACCAAAAATAGGGTTTGGCCGGGGTAAATCAGGTGCGGATTCTTGATGTCGGACAGGTTCATGCCCCACAGCTCGGGCCAGCGCCAGGGGCTTTTGAGAAACAGGCCGGAGATGGCCCACAGGGTGTCGCCGGACTTGACCGTGTGGCTGGCTGGGGCGTTGGGGGCCAATTCGCTCAAGGCCACGCCGCTTTGGGCCACCTGGTTGGCGGTGGCGCGCTGTGCCGGCGTGATCGGGTATTTTTGTGCGGCTGCGGGGCCAGACACCAAAGCACACGCCACGGCAACCAGGGTGAGGTGGTGTTGAACTTGGGTCAGAGTGAGTTTTGCCATGGTGTGTTGCATCCTGTTAAATCGCATGAGATTTTGCGCCCAAGCCCTTGTTTTGAACAATGATTGTCACCGCAACGATGGGCGCTTTGCTGCAAAAATAGCGAAAATACCACCATCTTTGAAGTGACACCATGGCTTTACTCCCAATTCTTTGTTTTCCAGACCCCAAATTACACACGGTTGCCAAACCGGTGGCTGCCGTGGATAGCCGCATCCAAAGCCTGATTGCCGACATGTTTGAGACCATGTACGAGGCCAAAGGCATTGGTCTGGCGGCCACGCAGGTGGATGTGCATGAGCGACTGATTGTGATGGACGTGTCAGAGGGGCGCGATGTCCCGCTGGTGCTGGTCAACCCCAAGTTGCTGTGGCTCAGCCCTGAGACCCACCTGAATGAAGAAGGCTGCCTGTCAGTGCCTGGCATTTATGACGGCGTGCAGCGCCACGACAGCATTCGGGTGCAGGCACTGGACGAGCAAGGCCAACTGCAGACGATCGAGGCCGACGGCTTGCTGGCCGTGTGCATTCAGCACGAAATGGACCACCTGATGGGCAAGGTGTTTGTCGAATATTTGTCGCCCTTAAAACGCAACCGGATCAAAACCAAGCTGCTCAAAGCCCAGCGCGAGGCGCGCGCTTGAAGCTGATTTTTGCCGGCACGCCCGAGTTTGCTGCGGTGGCGCTGGCGGCGTTGCACGCAGCGGGGCACCAGGTGGTGCTGGTGCTGAGCCAGCCCGATCGTCCGGCCGGGCGCGGCATGAAATTACAGGCCTCGCCAGTCAAACAACTGGCCTTGCAACACGGCATGGCGGTGGCGCAGCCGCGCAGCTTGCGCCTGGATGGCCGCTATCCTGAAGACGCTGAGACCGCGCGCCAGGCCATTGAAGCCGCGCAAGCCGATGCCATGGTGGTCGCCGCTTACGGCTTGATTTTGCCGCAGTGGGTGCTGGATGCGCCCCGGCTGGGTTGCTTCAATATTCATGCCTCGCTGTTGCCACGCTGGCGCGGTGCGGCTCCCATTCACCGTGCCATTGAAGCCGGAGATGCCCAAACCGGGGTCACCATCATGCAAATGGATGCCGGGCTCGACACCGGGGCCATGTTGTGCACCGGGGTGCTGCCGATCTTGCCCACGGATACCACTGGCGCGCTGCATGACCGACTGGCTGATCTGGGCGGCGAACTGATGGTGCAGGTGCTGGAACAGGCCGCGCAAGGCCAGTTGCACCCTGTGCCGCAGCCGTTGGTGGGTATCACCTACGCACACAAAATCGACAAGGCCGAAGCCACCATCGATTGGGCGCAGTCGGCCCAGACCATCGCGCAGAAAGTGCGGGCCTTCAACCCGTTTCCGGGCTCGACCACGCTGCTGCACGGTGAAGTACTCAAAATCTGGGCCGCACAGGTTGCGGATGGAGTCCCGGATGCCACTCAAACTTGTGGGCAAATTATGGCGCTAACCCCTGAAGGTATTGCGGTTGCAGCTATGAAATCAATAGTAATTATTACCGAGCTGCAGCGCCCCGGCGGCAAGCGCTTGCGCAGTGCTGATTTTTTGCGCGGCACACCACTGCAGGTGGGACAGGTGTTGGGCTGATGCACCCGCTGCTGGCCCAGGCGCGCCGTTGGTGGCAGCACCCGGCCCTGGGCCGAGGTATCCGCGAAATGGCTGCGGTTTCGCCCGGGTTGGCAGCCTGGGGCTTGATGACCGGCGTGGCCATGGTCAAGTCGGGCATGAGCCCGTTTGAAGCGGTGGCCATGAGTTTGCTGGTGTTTGCCGGCAGCGCCCAGCTGGCCGCCATGCCCTTGATTGCGGTGGGTGCGCCGGTGTGGGTGATTCTGTCCACCAGCTTTTGCGTCAACTTGCGCTTTGTGGTGTTCAGCGCGCACATGCGCCCGTACCTGATGCACCTGCCGTTGCGTTGGCGGCTGTTTCACGGCTACCTGACGGCCGACCTCAGCTACGTGTTGTTTACCCGTCATTACCACCATCCACCGGGCACCGCGGTCGAGCGCCGCGAGCAACTGGCCTACCTCAGTGGTGGCAGCCTGTTCAATTGGGTCAGCTGGCAAAGCGCCAGCTTGCTGGGCATTGTGTTGGCCAATGTGATTCCAACGCACTGGGGGCTGGGCTTTGCCGGTATTCTGGCGCTGCTGGGGGTGGGGTGTTCGCTGGCCTCCAACCCATTGCGGCGGGTCTCGGCCGGAGTGGCTGGCCTGGCAGCGGTGGCGGCCTACGCGTTGCCGCTCAAGCTCAACATTGTGGTGGCCATTGCGAGTGCGGTGGCCCTGTGTTTGATCATTGAAGAGACCCGGGCGCATGCGGCCGGACGTGCGCCATGAACGGCCCAGAGGTGGCGGTCACCGACCTCTGGACGCTGGCGGTGATTGTGGGGTTGGCGCTGGTCACGGTGGTCACACGGTGTTTCTTTTTCATGAGCGATCAACCCTGGCATCTGCCGCACTGGGCGCAGCGCGGTTTGCAGTACGCACCGATCGCGGCGCTGGCGGCCGTGGTGGGGCCTGAGGTGCTGATGCAGCAAGGCCAGTTGATCAGCTCCTGGCAGGATGCCCGCATTTACGCGGCCTTGACCGGGGCGGCTTGGTTCTTTTGGCGCAAAGGCCAGGGCCAGGCGGTGCTGGGCACCATTGTGTCGGGCATGGTGGTGTACCTGCCCTTGCATTTAGGGCTGGGGTGGTGAGCGTTAAGGGGTAAACCCGCAGGGGTGGCGGTTTGATCGAATAAGCCCCCCTAATTCATTTGATTGCCGAGCGCTGGGCTGGCTATAGTGCAGGTAAATGATGCTAAGCTTGTTTTTAGAAATCCTTCAGGCAACCCTCCAATCACGATCATGAAGTTTTTTGCACCGGCCATCGCCTTGCTCCGACCTTTGTCGGGCTACGCGCGTTTCTGGGTCTTGCCACTGCCGCTGGTGGGCGTGCTGGTAGCCATTTTGGTGTTGCATGTGCTGGAGCTTGACGAGTCGATTGAGGCTGACCAATGGATCGCCATCATGGTGCTGGCGGCCCTGCTGTTGTGGTGGTATTTGCAGCTGGCATTTTTCAGCATCACCCGTTCCGAGCGGGATCGCACCGAGGGCACGATGCGCGCCGTTGCCCAAGGCGACATGACGCACCACGTGCGCGGGGGGGCCAGCACGCTGGGTAATTTTGGTAAGCATCTTGAAAAAATGATTGTCAGCATGTCCAGCATGGTGGCCAATATCCGTACCGCTGCCGTGCTGCTGGGAGATACCGGCCGCAAGCTGGTAGAAGACACCAAGTCGCTGGCCGAGCGCGCGGCCACCCAAGGGCAACATTTGCAGCAAACGTCGCAACATGTCAAGCGCGTCAGCGAGACCGTGTCGCGCAATGCGCAAGCCGCACAAGAGGTCAGCATGATGACCAAAAGCTTGCACAACGAGGCCGAAGGGGCCGGCAAGATGATGCGCGAGGCGATGCAAACCATGGGCCCGCTGGAGGTGACCTCCAAGCGCATGTCGGAAATCATTGGGGTGATTGACGGCATCGCGTTTCAAACCAATTTACTGGCCCTGAATGCAGCCGTCGAGGCCGCCCGTGCGGGCGAGCAGGGGCGCGGCTTTGCCGTGGTGGCCGCAGAGGTGCGCAACCTGGCCAAGCGCAGCCAGTCAGCAGCGGCAGAAATCCGCAGCTTGATTGCAGAGTCCTCCTCGCGGGTTGGTGAAACCGTGGGCAGCATCCGGCAAATCAACGAGACCATGGAGAGTTTGGTGTCAGGCATTGGGGAGATTGCCATGAACGTCAACGTCATGGCCGAGGGCAGCGCCAGCCAAAGCGCCGCACTTGAAGAAGTGGTGCACGCTGTGGGTGATCTGGATGTGCTCACGCATGAAAACTCCGAACTGGTTGAGCGTGCCAGCTTCAATTCAGACCGCCTGATTGCCCAGGCCTCCACGCTGGAAGTTTCCGTGGGTGACATGCACCTGCGCCAGGGCACAGCCGACCAAGCGCGGCAACTGGTGTTTGATGCCATGACGCAAATCAAATCGGTGGGCTACGAGCAGGCGGTGCGTGTCTTTCACGACCCGCACGGCGGCTTCATTGACCGCGACATGTACATCTTCATTTTCGACCGTGCTGGTTTCTATGTGGTGCATGGTGCAATGCCCGAAAAAGACGGATCAGACTTGCGTGCCATTCCGGGCCTGGATGCCGACCAACTGGTGGCCGATGCCTGGGACGTGTGTGACGCAGAACAAGGTGGCTGGGTCAACTACACCATCACCAACCCGGTCACGCTGGAGGTGCAGGCCAAGTCGTCGTATGTGATGCCACTTGATCATGACCGCTTGATTGGCTGCGGTTGTTACCTTAACGCAGAGTGGCTCAACGTTTAACTCCCATGGCAGAAGCCGTTGCCTCTTCTTCTTTGGTAGCCCTGACGGCGCAAGTGCTGCCCGTGTGGGCGCGCCAGCTCGCCAGCTCGCGCAACCAGTCTGAGGTTGCGGTCGCAGAAATGCTGGCCGCTTTTGCCGAAATAGGTCCCCACCTGGACCTGGCTGCGCGCCAGTCCAAGCACATCACGGCCGCGCTGGCGCAGGGCGAGGGGGGTATCACCCAGTTGGCACAAGCGTGTGACCAGGTCTTGCAACCGGTGTTGCCAGGTTGCAGCCCGCAAGCGGCTCAGGCCATCACCCAGGTCATGGGCATGATTCACGCTTGTGTCGATGCCCTGGAGCAAATGGCCAAGCCGTTTGAGCACGAAACCCAAATGGTTGGCCAGCAGGTCGAGCGCATGTACAAAGGGTTTCAGTACCAGGATCGCATCAGCCAGATGATGACGCTGCTGCAAGACGACATGGAGCGTCTGCAGACGACGCTGGGCGCACCGCCGCAGCCCGTGGATGCCGCGGCCTGGCTGGCGCGCTTGCAGGCACAGTATGTGATGACCGAGCAGCGTGAACAACACCTCGGCGCGGGCCACGCCGCGACACACAAACCCGACGACGCAGAAACCACATTTTTTTGACAAGGAAACAGACGATGGCACAAACCATATTGGTGATTGATGATTCGGCCAGCCTGCGCCAGGTAGTGACCATGGCGCTGCAGGGGGCAGGCTACGAGGTGCTGCAAGCCGGTGACGGCCAGGCGGCGCTGGCGCTGCTCGATGGCCGCAAGATTCACATGGCGGTATGCGACGTGAACATGCCGCGCATGAACGGGATTGAGTTTGTCAAAGCGGCCAAAGCGCTGCCCAATTACCGTTTCTTGCCCATCTTGATGCTGACCACCGAAACCCAGGAGTCCAAGAAAGAAGAAGGCAAGGCCGCTGGTGCCAAGGCCTGGATGGTCAAACCGTTTTCTCCGGCAACACTGCTCAACGCCGTCTCCAAACTCTGTTTACCCTGATCGCCGCAAGTGTTGCGGGGGTGGCAATTGCCCAGGCTTGCCACGGGTTGTGTTTTTTCGCTTGAAGTCAGGAACTTGCCATGCGTACGCCATTTGAGTTGCCCGAAGAAATGACCATCTACAGCGCCGTTGAAACACGCGATGCGTTGCTGGCCTGGGTCACCGATCAAGCCGCCAAGTCTGGCCAATTGCTTGAGATTTCTGCCGCCAAGGTGCGTGAAGTGGATGGCTCTGGCTTGCAACTGCTGGCCTCTCTTTCACACACCGAACAAGCCTGGCGGCTGGTGAACCCAAGCGATTCTTTGGTTGATGCCTGTTCGCTCATTGGGTTGAGCGACTGGTTGACTCAGCAAACGGCTGCCGCCTGAAAGGAGTCTGAACATGCACAACGCATCCGATGCTGACCGTGATTTCATTGCCGCCGCCATGCCCGCCTTCATCAGCGAAGCGGGTGAGCAAACCGAGGCCATCGAAACCCTGCTGCTGGAGCTGGAAGAGCAGCCCGACAACCGCGAGTTGCTCGACAGCCTGTTTCGCTGCGCCCACACCGTCAAAGGCTCTGCCGGCATTTTTGGCTTGAACAAGGTGGTTGAATTCACCCACCATGTGGAGACCTTGCTGGACAAATGCCGCGACGGTGAACTGGCGCTGACCCCTGAACTCAGCACCTTGCTGCTGCAATGCAACGACCAGATCAAGTTTTTGGTCGACACCGCCAACGACGAGTCGGCCGACACCGCTGATCAAAAAGACCAGCGTGCCGACCTGGTGATACAGCTCCAGATGCACACCGCTGGTGCGGGTGGTCAGACTGCGGCTGCTGCAACCGCTGCCGCCACGCCAGCTGCTGCCAACGCGCCTGCTGCAAGCGCCGCGCCGGTGGCTACGCTGTGGCACATCAGCGCGCGCTTTGGCCAGGAGACTTTTCGCAATGGTATGGATCCGTTGTCGATTGCCAAGTACCTCAAAGGTCTGGGCACCGTGTGGTCGATGCGCTGCGCCATCGACTCGGTTCCTGCCTTGGTGAACCTCAACCCCGAGACGTGTTACTTGAGCTTTGTGATGGAACTGGAGTCCAGTGCCACGCGCGACGAGGTGGAAGGTGCTTTTAGCTTCGTTATTGACGACTGCGAGCTTGACGTGAAAACACCTGCCAGCCCCGAGCAACTGTTGGTGCGTGCCATTGAAGACATGCCGGCCACGCCGCGCCTGGGCGACATGCTGGTGTCGGTGGGTGCGGTGTCACAAAGTAAATTGACAGAAGTGCTATCAAATCAAGAGCACGATAAGTCTATTCCATCGGGGTCAAAGGCCAAAATTGGCAATTTGTTGGAAGACAAGGCGGGCGTTGCACCCGCGGTCGTGGAAGCGGCCTTGAACAAGCAACAAAAGGCCAAAGAGTCCAGTGGTGAAGAAAACCGCTTTATCCGCGTGCAGGCCGACCGGCTCGATGCAGTCATCAACCTGCTGGGCGAACTGGTGATTGCGGGGGCGGGTGCGAACCTGCTGGCGCGTGAAACCCGCAATGTGGCGCTGATTGAGGCCAACCTGCACATGAATGGCCTGATTGAAGAAATTCGCAACGGCACACTGGGCTTGCGCATGGTGCCGGTGGGTGAGACCTTCAGCCGTTTCAGGCGCGTGGTGCGCGATACCGCCAGCAGCTTGGGCAAAGAAGTCAACTTTGAGATCGTCGGGGGCGAGGCCGAGCTGGACAAATCGATGGTCGAAAAAATTGCCGACCCGTTGATGCACTTGGTGCGTAATTCACTCGACCACGGCCTGGAGCCGCCGCAAGAGCGCGTGGCGGCGGGCAAAGCCCCGGCGGGCAAACTCACCTTGAGCGCCAAGCACGAAACCGGGGCCATTTTGATCCGCATCGAAGACGACGGCCGTGGCATCAACCGTGAGCGCGTGCTGCAGCGCGCTTGGAACAAAGGCCTCATTGAGCAAGGCGTGGTGCCCGCTGACGATGTCATCAACATGATGATTTTTGAGCCCGGCTTTTCCACCGCAGAGCAGGTCACCAACCTCTCTGGCCGCGGCGTGGGCATGGACGTGGTCAAGCGCAACATCGAAGCGCTGCGCGGCAACCTGCGCCTGAACAGCCGTCCCGGTAAAGGCCTCACGGTGGACATTCGCCTGCCGCTGACGCTGGCCATCATCGACGGCTTTTTGGTGGGCGTAGGCAAAGCCAAATTTGTGCTGCCACTGGGTTCGGTGGTGGAGGTCATTGAAGCCGGTGGCGCGCATGTGCGGGTCGATGCCAGTGGCCGCCATGTGGTCGAGCTGCGTGGCAACGTGCTGCCAGTGGTGCGCCTGCGCACCCTCTACAGCATTGAGTCGACCTTGCCCGATCGCACCAGCGTGGTGGTGGTCACTTCACCCAAAGGGCAATATGGCATTGAGGTTGAAGTGTTGCTGGGGCAGCAGCAAACCGTCATCAAACCGCTGGGGCGCTTGTTCAAAACCTTGCGTGGCATTTCGGGGTCGAGCATTTTGGGCAGTGGCGAGGTGGCGCTGATTCTGGACGTGGCCTCGCTCGGCGATCTGGTCACCGCCGATGCCTCCACCACGCCCCGTGCCAATCGTCCGGAGAGCACCACATGAGCCACACCCCAACCCAGACGGCGGCGAGCCGTCCTGAACATGCGCACGAGGATGCGTTTCAATACCTGACCTTCAGCCTGGGCGACGAAGTGTTTGCCATGGACATTCGCAGCGTGCGCGAAATCATTCAGCACAGCGCCATGACCATCGTGCCGCTGATGCCCGAGTTTGTGCGCGGGGTCATCAACCTGCGTGGTGCTGTGGTGCCGGTGATTGACCTGCAGTCACGCTTTGGTCGCCCCAAGGCGGCTTTTGGCAAGAAAACCTGCGTCATCATTTTTGACGTGGGCCCCGACGGCGACAAGGTCGAGCTTGGTCTGCTGGTGGATGCCGTCAGTGAAGTCATCGACATTGCCCCCAGCGCCATCGAGCCGCCGCCTGCTTTTGGGGCCACCATCCAGCGCGAATTCATTCACGGGCTGGGCAAAGTCGGCAAGGAATTCATTGTGATTCTGGAGCCCGAGCGTGCCCTGGCCATAGACGATATGGTGGCCTTGGCCGCGCAACATCAACATGCCTGATGCACGGCCTGTATCAACCGTTTAATTTGTCAACCGGGATAAGCGTATGAACCTGCAAAATTTTTCCATCAAAGCCCGCATTCTGGCCAGTGTGGCCACCCCGATTGTGTTGTTCATTGGCTTTACCGTATGGTTTTCGGGCCAACTCACACAGGTCAAACAAAGTCTGCATCAGGTGTCCGGGCAAAGCGTCGAATACGCCTTGCTGGCCACGGCCGTGGACAAAAACGTGGTGCAAATCCAGCAGTTTTTGTCGGACGTGTCGGCCACGCAAGGTAAAGACGGGCTGGACGACGGGTTTCAAAAGGCCAAAGAAAATTTGGATGCCCTGAACGCTGGCCTGGCTAAATTTGAACAGCATTTTTCAGCTGCGGGCCAGGCTGCGCAGGTCAAGCAGGTGCAGACCATCAAGTCAGATGCGGCAGCTTATTTTGCCGCTGGCAGCACCATGGCGCAGGCCTTTGTGGCGGGCGGCCCGGCGGCCGGCAACAAGCTCATGGGCGGCTTTGATGCCGCCAGCGAGCAACTGCAAAAAGAGCTGGAGCCCTTTGTCAACGCCCAAGTGGCACAAATGAAAACCGACTTGGCGCAGGCTTCTGCCAAGACCGATCAGGTGGCGCAAATTGGCCTGGTGATTGTGGCGGTGGCGTTGCTGCTGGCCACGCTGGTGGCTTTGCTGGTGATCAACAGCATCACCCGGCCCTTGATCCGGGCCTTGGCCGTGGCGCGTGAGGTGGCGGCGGGCAATCTGAACGCCAGCATTGAAGTGGACCACAGTGAAGTTGGTCAGCTGATGGCCCCGTTGGCCAAAATGCAGGGCACCTTGCAAGACTTTGAAGCCGCGCAGCTGGAGATGGCGCGCCAGCATGAGGCGGGCATGCTGGACTACACCATGCCCGTGAACCAGCTCGAAGGGGCTTACCGCGCCATGGCCCAGTCCATCAACACCCTGGTGCAGTCGCACATCGCCGTCAAGATGAAAGTGGTGGAAGTGGTGCAGGCCTACACCAGCGGCCAGCTCGACGTGCAAATGGAGCGCCTGCCGGGGCAAAAAGCACGCGTCACTGCAGCCATGGATCAGGTGCAAAGCGCCATGAA
>JAVHPS010000499.1:0-8187 GCA_036170715.1 Rhodoferax sp.
TCAGCTCTCAAGGTAGCTGGCTCCCGAGCCCCTCCCCGAGGGGTTTTTGCATCTTTGAAGGACCGAGTTGTGCAAACCCTGTGCAAAACACCCCCCCATCCCCGTGGGCAAGCCGCCGTCAGTCGGCCAACCACCAAGACATCGCCCGTGCCGCCCACCTCAGCCCAGCTGCCGGTGAAGGCCTATTTTGATGACGCGCTGTTCCAGCTCGAGATGCAAACCCTGTTCCAGCAGGGGCCGCGCTATGTAGGCCACGCTGCCAGCGTGCCCAACGTCGGCGACTACGCCACCCTGGCGCACGAGCAAGAAGGCCGCGCGCTGTTGCGCACCCCCACCGGCATCGAGCTGATCAGCAATGTCTGCCGCCACCGCCAGGCACAGATGCTCAAAGGGCAGGGCAACCTGAGCGCCACCGGCGGCCAACTGGTGTGCCCGATCCACCGCTGGACTTACAGCGCGGGCGATGCGGCTGGACAAACACCCGCAGGCCAGCTCATCGGTGCCCCCCACTTTGCCACCGACCCTTGCCTGCATCTGGCCAACTACCCGCTGCGCGAATGGAACGGTTTGCTGTTTGAAGACAACGGCCGGGACGTTGCCGCAGACCTGCAGGCCATGCAGGAACGCGGTGCGCTGGATTTTTCAGGCTACGTGCTGAACAAAGTTGAGCTGCACGAATGCAACTACAACTGGAAGACCTTCATTGAGGTCTATCTGGAGGACTACCACGTGGGCCCGTTCCACCCTGGTCTGGGCCACTTTGTCACCTGCGATGACCTGCGCTGGCAGTTTGGCGAACAGTTCTCGGTGCAAACGGTGGGTGTGTCCAAGGCTTTTGGTCAGCCCGGCAGCCCGGTTTACCAACGCTGGCACGACGCGCTGCTGGCTTACAACGGCGGTGCTGCGCCCCAGCGCGGAGCCATCTGGCTGACCTATTTCCCGCACATCATGGTGGAGTGGTATCCGCATGTGCTCACCGTGTCCACCCTGCACCCGATCAGCCCCAGCAAAACCCTCAACCAGGTGGCGTTCTTCTACCCCGAGGACATTGCCGCCTTTGAGCCTGAGTTTGTCGCCGCACAGCAGGCCGCCTACATGGAAACCTGCCTGGAAGACGACGAGATTGGCGAACGCATGGACGCAGGTCGCCAGGCTCTGCTGGCGCGCGGCACCAACGAAGTGGGTCCCTACCAGAGCCCGATGGAAGACGGCATGCAACATTTTCACGCCTGGTATCGCCGTCAGATGGCGCGCTATGGCGCTGGTTTTTGATATGATTTTTATAGCTATAGGCCCTTGTATATCAAGGGCTATATGCCTATATTATTAAGTACACCATGCAAGCACTGTGGATGGTCTTGGCCGCGTTTTTCTTTGCCACCATGGCCGTGGGCATCAAGTTCGCATCCCACAGCTTTGGTCTGGCCGAGCTGGTGTTTTACCGTGGCGTAGTCAGCGTGGTGTTCATGGCGCTGGTGCTGCGCAGCCGTGGCACGCCACTGGTCACACCGGTGCCGTGGATGCACGCCTGGCGCAGCGCCATTGGTGTGTTTTCGCTCGTCACCTGGTTTTACGCCATTGCCCATTTGCCGCTGGCCACCGCCATGACACTGAACTACATGAGCGGCGTGTGGGTGGCCGCTTTTGTGGTGGGTGGAGCCATGCTCTACGGCAAAGCCACACGCCAGGGGCCGTTGATGGCCACGGTGCTGGCCGGTTTTGCCGGAGTGGTGCTGATGCTGCGCCCAACGCTGGACCAAAACCAGTTGTTTGCCGGGCTGGTGGGGCTGCTGTCGGGGCTGGGCGCGGCCATGGCCTACCTGCAAGTCACCGCGCTGGGCAAGGTGGGTGAGCCCGAAGGACGCACCGTGTTTTATTTTTCGGTAGGAACCACGCTGGCCGGTTTGTTGGCGGTGAGCTGGGACGGCTTTACCCCCTGGCACAGCGTCAGCTGGCAAGCCGCCGCCTGGCTGATACCGATTGGCGTGCTGGCCACGCTGGGGCAGTGGAGCATGACACGCGCCTACAGCCGCGGCGCCACGCTGCTGGTGGCCAACCTGCAGTACGCCGGCATTGTGTTTGCTTCCATTTACAGCCTGCTGCTGTTTGACGACCACGTGACCGCGCTGGGCTGGGCGGGCATGGGGCTAATAGTGGCCAGTGGGGTCGCCGCCACCGTGCTGCGCACCCGGGCGCTGCCCGGCACCCCGGCCGAAGACCATTGATGCCCTGCCCTTGCTTTGACCACCAAAGGAACCCCGATGTACACCCCCCTGATCTCCGCACCCCAATTGCAGTCGCTGCTGGCTAGCCAGCAACCGCTGATGGTGTTTGACTGCAGTTTTGAGTTGCTGCAACCCAGCGCAGGCGACGCGCAATTTGCGTCCAGCCACATTGCCGGGGCGCAGCGCGCCGATCTGGATCGCCATTTGAGCGCCAAGGGCGCAGCCGAGTCAGCCAGCGGTGGCCGCCACCCGCTGCCCACGCGCGAAGCCTTTGCCGCCTGGCTCGGCAGCGTGGGCTTTACCCCAGACATGCAAGCCGTGGTGTATGACCGCCAGGGTGCCAACTACTGTGGCCGCCTGTGGTGGATGCTGAAGTGGCTAGGGCATGAAGCCGTGGCCGTGCTCGACGGTGGCCTGAGTGCCTGGACGGCCGCCGGTGGCGCGCTGGCGGTTGGCACGCCACCCACAAATCAAGCACAAAATTACCCTCTAGCCCGCGCTTTAACTGGTCTAGTAGTTACAAAAACTGTAGCAGATCAACTCGCACACCCCAGCCAGACGATTGTCGACGCACGGGGTGCGCCGCGCTTTCGCGGCGAGGTGGAGCCACTCGACCCAGTGGCGGGACACATTCCAGGTGCTTTGAACCGACCCTTTAGCGAGAATTTTCAGGCCAACGGCTGCTTCAAACCTGCGCCACAGTTGCGCGCCGAGTTTGAGGCGCTGCTGGCAGGCCGTGACCCGGCCAGCGTGGTGCACCACTGTGGCAGCGGTGTCAGCGCCGTACCCAACCTGATCGCCATGGAAATCGCGGGCCTGGGTCGCACCGCCTTGTACGCGGGCAGTTGGAGCGAGTGGTGCAGCGACCCCAGCCGCCCGTGTGCCCAGGGGTAAGGTTTCAGGCGGTACCAAATTTGGTGTCGAACTTGATCCCTATTTTTTGCAGCAAAGGGGTGGGCAGCAGGCCACCGGCACACACAATGACCGCATCGTTGGCGTGCTGTTGCAGCTGACCACTGCAATCAATTTCGACCGCCTCGGGCTGGATGCTGTGCACCGTGGAATTGAGCATCACTTTGAGTTGCCCAGTCTGTTCCTGCTCTTGCAGGCGCTGCCGGTTTTTTTGTTTGACACGCGAAAACGCGGCACTGCGGTACGACAAAATGACGTGCGTGCCGGGCTGCTCTGAGACTGCAATGGCAGCCTCCAGCGCACTGTCACCACCGCCCACCACCAGCACCGATTGCCCCGCATATTGCTGCGGATCAATCAGGCGGTAGACCACTTTGGACTGCTCTTCGCCGGGTACCTCCAGTTTGCGCGGCGTGCCGCGCCGACCCATCGACAGCAGCACCGTTTTGCTGCTGTAACTGCCCTTGGAGGTGGTCACCACAAAGTGGTCGCCTTGCTTTTCAATGGCTTCCATGCGCTCCCTGAAAGAAATTTTCAGACCCGTCTTGTGCACCACATTGATCCAGAACTCCAGCAATTTTTCTTTCTGTACCTCGGCAAACTTGACCTTGCCGACCAGGGCCAGCTCAACCGGGGCCGTCATGGCAATTTTTTGCCGGGGGTAGTGGTACACCGCACCACCGAGCGAGTCTTCTTGCTCAACAATTTTGTAGCGCAGTTTGTGCTCAATGGCAGAGAGTCCGGCCGAAATGCCAGCGGGGCCACAGCCCACAATCAGCACGTCAAAGTCGGCCGTGCCTGCACCGGTTTTTTTGCGAATGGCTTCCATGGCCTGACGGCCCTGCTCAGCGGCTTTGCGGATCAGGCCCATGCCACCGAGTTCACCAGCAATGAAAATGCCTTTGACGTTGGTTTCAAATTCCGGACTGATGTGGGGAATTTCAATGCCGCGTTTTTCGGTGCCAAACACCAGCTTGATGGCCTCCACCGGACAAGCCGCTAGACAAGCCCCATGACCAATGCAATGCGCCGGGTTGATCAGCATCATCTTGCCATTCACCACTCCCAAGGCTTTCTCGGGGCAGGCTTTGGCACACGCACCAGAACCCATGCATTTGGTGGGGTCCACCACCGGATGCAGGGACGGGGGTTCCACCATGCCAGTCTGAATGGCTTCCTGCAATACCGCCTGGTGCTGGTGGTGCACCCGGTGGTGTCGCTTGAGGTAAAGCAGCATGACCAGTGCGATCACCACCAGGTAAAGATTCAAATAATTCATGTCACTGGCGCGGGACTGCTCCCGCACGGACAGCACTGCCACCACCTTGGTTGGCTTTGGCTACCGCCTTGGCATAGTCAGCCAGCAAGGCTTGGTCATCAGGCATCAAGGTGGAGGCTTTTTTGTACGCCATCAAGGCATCCGGCAATTGGCCCATGACATCGTAAGAACGCGCCAAAATGGCCCAACCCTGGGCATCATTGGGCTGGTCTTTCAAGCGTGCGGCCAAGCGCTCGGCCATGACCGCAATATCACCTGCATTGCTGGTGTGCGGCGCGGGGTTGGCAGCAGGAGCCGCGGCGTTCATGGCAGAGGGCAATTTCCACATGGCTGGACTTGAGGTCGCAACCGGCAGCACCTGGGGCGATGGTTGCTGCCACAGGTAGGCACTGGCAGCCAACACCGCAACGACAGCGCCAACCGACCCGACCCTTGTGGGGGTAAAAGCTTTTAAATTAAACATGATCCGATCTGTCTCGTGGTGGACTAAAACTCAAAGCGGCCACCCAGGTAATAGCCCAGGCGTGCAGATTGTTCCGTTGCACCCGGCCCGGTGGGTGTTGGCGCATTGATGCGGTTGGAACGTTCGTAAGTGAGCTCCGACTCCAACGACACCTGGGTATGAATGCGGTAGGTGGCACGCAAGCCTGTCCCCCAGACGCTGGTGCTGTCACCGGCGCTACCGCTTTGGGTGTAGTACTTGAGTGACGGCTCCAGTTGCCATTTGTCACCCAGGCTGGTGAGGTTGTTGTAGGACAGCAAGGTGCCATGGTAAGCAGGCCCCCCCAGGAAGCTGACATTGAACACATGCGTGTCACGCGCCGAATACAGGTTGGTACCAATCAGCTGCGTGCTGACACCCCACAGGTTGCCGGTTGCGGCTTGCCCATTGGGCAACAACACGGCCACGGGTTTGATTTCATCCACACTGGTCAGGCTGAAGTCGGCCCCGGTCTGCCATTTTTCGGAAATGGCGGTGGTGCCACCAACGCGAAACTGGCTTTGGTAAGCCGTCAGGCCCTTGACCTGATCGCGCAGGGTCTCGATCGGTGTCGTGCCCAGGAGTTCAGTGATCCGTTTGGCCGGTGCGGCCAGGTTGGGGTCCTGAAAGAACAGCACATTGCCCAAGGACAACAGGGGGGTAGTGCGGCGGTCAAACATGACATTCAACGCCGTTGTGTCAGACACCTGCCAGGTGGACTGCAGCGCCGCAATGTTCACCCCTTTGTTGATGGTGTCATAGTCAAACTGGCCTGTGGCCGACACGCCGCCCTGGAAATAGCGCAAATCCGCCCCCACGCCGCGCCGGTCGGTCACGCCGTCAATCACTTGCTCAATCAGGTAGGTGCTGGCGCTAAGGGATTTGGTCAGGGCATCGGCATCCAGCGACACGCCATAGAACGTGCGCCGGGTATCCAGCAAATCATCTGAGGGTTTACCCATCACTCCATTGACTTTCCATTTGGGCGCAAAGGTGTAACCGGCTTGCACCCCATCAAAACGGTACATCACGCCACCGCCGGTGGGGGACTGCCGCCCGACCCGGACACTGCCACCCAGGTTCAACGAGCGGTAGTCAAAATACAGGGCTCGCAGACGTTCGGTGTTGCTGGACTTGAGGTAATCCCGGGTTAAGGAATCCCGAACCACAATCCGCATGTCTTTCTCTGCGTCACGGTAGCGCCAGTTCAAATCAACACTGTTTTGCCATTGCTTTTGATCGGTGTTGGCCAGGGTCGTCTCTGATTGCAATATAGGCAGCCCTCCCAATTGAGAGTCCTGAAATTCTTGGGTGCGGGTATCGGACTTGCCACCGTAAAAAAACGAGGACACCGAACCGCTGGTGACCGACGTAGCTTCCACCTTGGGTTTGCCTTCGGCCACCGTCGTGGCACCAATGGATGGCAAAGAGGTGACCAGTTGACGAATCCGGTCACTGTCTTCCCCAGTCGGGTAGAGCTTTAAAAACAAATCAAATTCACTCGCCGCACGCGCTTTGTCGCCCGCGTTCAAACGGGCCAGACCTGCCATTTCCTGGGCTTTTCTGGAAGCCATGTTCGGTGGCAGGTTCAACAGCTGGTTGAGGGATTCGGTGGCCGCATCGTACTGACCCGAATCGAAGGCAGCCTGTGCCGTGGTCAACAGCGCTGCTGCGGCCGCTTCGGCCTCAGGGTTGATGGGCGAGTCTGCCAGCACCGCAGCCGGGGCGGCTGCGGTCGGTTTAGGCGGGACGGCATTGAGTTTGGCGATCAAAGCTTCCTTGACGGAGCTGCCTTTACCGACCAGAACCACTTCAATGCTGTTGCGATCACGCCCAGCACGCACGGTATAGGCGGTGGCTGCGCCAAAGCGCACCACCAGTTTCCGGTTGGTGCTGTCAGATAAGGTGTTCACCGCCGAACCATCACGCACCTCAATGGCTGCAATCGCTCCACCGCCGGGCAAACGTCGCTCACTGCTGGTGAGCTGAAGTGGCGCGCGGGTAGGAAGCACTTTATAAAAAACCTGAACCAGATCAGAGGCGCGTGACGAGATCGAGCGCGCGTACTGCACAGGGGTGACAAACCGGATTTGCACCACCGCGTTGTTTCCCTCTTGGCGTAGTTCCAACTCATCCAGCACCTGTGCCTGGGCTGAGACGGCCAAGGCCGCACAAGTACAGGTCAGCGCCTGAACCAGAAGATTTTTTTGAGATAAAACCATGGTGTAACCGGGTTAAAAATAATGTTTAAAAACTGCCGTCAATCCGCCATGCGTCCAGGCATCATCAATCCCACTTGGAATATGCAGCACCCTTGTTGCCCAACGGTTTGTGGCAACCCGACGTTGAACAGTCTGCGGGGGAAGTGCCTGATTTGGCTTCGTGCAACAAAGCTTTCTTTTCCATGCCGCCAAGGTAGGCCGTGCCTGATGCATGACACGACTTGCACCAGCCTGAGCCACTGCCCATGCTGGCGTTATGGTTCATTTTTTGGCTGGACCAGGAAGCCGTGCTGCTGTGGCAAGCGTTGCAATCCAGGCTGGAGCCACCTTGCAATTGCGCTTCAGGAATATGGTTCACCGGTTTTGCCATGGCACCTCCGTTGTTCCCCTGCGAGACATAAGTGCCATTGTGGCAAGACTTGCAGGATGTCGCAATGACCACCGTGTGGTTCATGGTGACTGAGGTGGCAAAGCTGGTTTGCGACTTGTGGCATGAATCACACTTGGACACACCGGTGATTACAGGAATGTGCGTTGCTGATTTTCCAAGCGCTGACGACCCGTTGTGGCAGGTATCGCAGGTGCCCGTACCCACCGCATTGACTGCAGAATGGGCAAACTGCACGCTGGACCAGCTGGCGGTTGATTTGTGGCAAGTCTCACACACCGTGGCACCCGTATGCGTCGCGTTGTTGGGCTTGAATGTCAAGCCATAAGCGGCCGTGGCATGGCAACTGGCGCAGCCCGTCACCACCGACACGTTGGCGTGGTAGCGCGCCGGCAACCAGCTGCTGAAACCACTCTTGTGGCAGGTGGTGCAGTTGGCCGTGGTCGGAATGTGGTTGGCCGATTTACCCGGCGCTGCCGTGCCGTTGTGGCAGCTGGAACAGTTGGTGGCCGCTGTGAAGGTGCTGTGGTCTACCTTGGCTCCGCTCCAGGTGCTGGTCGATTTGTGGCAGCTCTCGCAATTGGTCACGCCGTTGTGCACCGCCGTGTTGGGCTTGGCCGTCAGACCATAAGCGGCCGTGGCATGGCAACTGGCGCAGCCCGTCACCACCGACACGTTGG
>JAVHPS010000499.1:8287-19387 GCA_036170715.1 Rhodoferax sp.
TGTGGTCTACCTTGGCTCCGCTCCAGGTGCTGGTCGATTTGTGGCAGCTCTCGCAGGTGGCTGTGGTCGCGAGGTGGCCGACAGACTTGCCCGTGGCTGTAGCACCATTGTGGCAGCTGGCGCAATTGGTAGACACCGACACATTGACGTGCAACTTGGCAGGTAGCCAGTTGGTAAAACCACTTTTATGGCAGGTGGTGCAGTTGGCCGTGGTTGTTACATGGTTGGCTGACTTGCCTGATGCCGTCGTACCGTTGTGGCAAGTGGCACAGTTGGTCGCCGGTGTAAATGCGCTGTGATCCATGCGTTTGGCCGGCAACCACCCGGTGGTTCCATGGCAGCTGTCGCACGAAGCTTGAGTAGGCCAATGGTTGGCTGACTTGCCCGGCGCGTTGACCCCGTTATGGCAAGTGGTACAGGAGCCTGTGGCCACACCAACGTGGTTGAACCTGGTCCCACTGAACGTTTGCGACGAGTGACAGGTTTCACAGCCCGCCGTTGTCGGAATGTGTCGCTGGGGTTTCACCGTATTGTTGAGCGACACCCGTGAACCACTGCTGTGGCAAGTCGAACAATCACGCGGCGTGCCTTTGAACACACCGCTGACGTGACAGGACTCGCAACGTGCGGTGGTATGCACGCCGGTCAAGGCAAAACCGGTTTTCAGGTGATCAAAGTTGCGGCTTACACCCTGCCCCATGACGACGCTGGCAAACAAGGTGAAAAACAGGGCCACACATCCCCGGCGCGCAAGGTGCGAATATTTATTTATGAAGATCATCATCAAAACGCTCCTTCTCGGTTCATCGACACCAGCGCACCACTCAAGCGCCGTTGAAATTTTTTCCAGTTCTCGGAGGTATGGCACTGCTCGCAACGCACTCCGAACTGCCCTTCATGCACATCTTGCGATTGATGGCAAGACCAACAATTGCTTCCTACAGCTGCCGCATCTTTTCCTGCGGGTGCTTTTTGCTGATGGCAACTTTCACACTTAACCTTGCTGTGGGCACCGTCGAGCACATACTTGGCACGCTTGCCGTGGTTAAAGTCCCACAGCTTCCAGGATCTGGCGTTGTGGCAGTTGGCGCAATTCACGCCAAATTTTTGTGCGTGTTGGTCTTCTTTTTTATGACAGGCATAACAGTCGCGGGCAGCATCCTTGAAGCGTGGTGTCGGATGACAACTGGCACATGTAGCCACAATGTGCCGCCCAGTGAGCGGGAACCGTGTCAACGCATGGTTGAATTTGCCCACTTTCCAGCTGCTGTCGCTGTGACACGTTTCGCAAGCTTTGCCTAATTGGGCTTCATGCTTGTCCACTTTGGCATGGCAACTGAAACAGTCCAGTGGCGTTTTGCGAAAGCTTTGCAAATTTTGATGACAAGCCGTGCACTTGAGTTTGGTTTCGGCATGGGCGTTGCGCAATACAAAGCGTGTTTTGTCATGCATGAACAGCCCCTTGGTGCTTTTCCAGTCACGCTCCATATGACACTGCGAACAGTTGCTGCCCAGGGTGGCGTTGTGCTTGTCATCCTTTTTGTGGCAACTGATGCAATCCTTGGGAGCTTCCTTGAACAAGGCACTCTTGTGGCATTCTTTGCAATCCACTTTGCTGTGTTTTCCTAGCAATGGGAAGCTGCTTTTATCGTGGTCAAAGCGGGCTGGTTCTTTCCAGTTACGCTCACTGTGGCAACTGGCGCAGTCCCTGCCCAAAGTATCCTTGTGCTTGTCATCCTTTGCATGACAGGCATAGCAATCCTGACTCAGCTTGGTCTTGTACAACGGCTCTTTGTGGCATGCCGCACAAGTGGCCGTCAGGTGCTTGCCACGCAACGCGTACTTGGTATCCACATCATGATTGAACAGGGCCGGTTTCCAGGCCTTGACACCGTGACAAGTTTCACATTTCTCACCAAAATGACCTTTATGTCCTTTGGTGCTGTCATCATCCTTGCGGTGACAACTCACACAGGCACGCGGTGTGTCTTTGTATTGGTTGCCCTTGTGGCAATCTGCACATTTGGCATCCACGTGTTTACCCAGCAATTGGAATTTGGTGGTGCTGTGGTCAAAACGTGCTTCTTTCCAATTGTTTTCTGTGTGACAACTGGCGCATTTCGGGCCCAATGACCCTTTATGGGTGTCGTCTTTTTTATGGCAACTGTCACACTGCAAAGCCGCTTCACGAAATTTTTTGTTGGCCACATGACACTTGTCACAAGCCAAGGGTTGATGTTTGCCTTTGAGTTGAAAATCGGTCTGCGAATGATCAAACTTCTGGTGATCAAACTTTGCAATGTCCTCCTCACGCCCTTTGTGCTCTGTATGACAGACATTACAGGCCTGCGGCTTGAGCGTGCCATGAAATCCGGTCTTGGCCTTCATGTCAGCACCCACCGGTTTGTGGCAATCGGCGCACAAACCTGACTGACCTTTGCGGTCGAATTTGATGTGACACTGCTTGCAATCGTTTTCCAGTTTGGTATGCCCCTGGATCAGCAACCCAGGAGCCAGAATCGATTCGATACCCTGCGCCAGGGTCGGCAATGGCGCGAACCATGCTGCCAAGAAAAGCAAAAAGCAGAGCGTGACTCTGCAGCATTGAAAAAAGGGAAAAGGCCGACATGGCATCAGTCCAAACATCCTAGTAAATATGGACAGCAAATACATGAACGACCGCACTGATCAACATCAGATACACAAAGGGAATGTGGACGACATGCCATAACGAAAAAAAGCGTGCGTAAGCCGTAAATTGAGCCACACGGGTGACTGCACCCAAATACTGATGCACCAGTTTTTTGGCATGTTTGTCACGTCTGTGCAGATCGCGTTGCGCCCAGCCGTCACGCAGGGCTAAGGTCTTTAAAACACGGCTCATCTCTGCCGCGCAGTGGCGGTATACCAACCACTGGTGCAGCGGCAGCCAAAACACTTGCCGCACGTAGACCATCCACCCTGCCTGCGCATTGAGTTCTGTTTTGGAGAAATTCACCAGCGCCGCTTCAACCCGTGGCGCAAAAGACAGCTTGGATCGCGCCTCAGCCTGCTCCAAACCAGCACTGACCTGCAACTCATCGAGCCCAGCCTTTTCACCGTGCAAACCACGGTTGACCCTGGCGTAAATAAAACGCCCCACCACGCCACTGCCAGCCACCGCCAACATGCTGTACATGGCCACCGCTGCATTCAGGGAACCGACACGGAAGGTCGAATGCAAAAGAATCAAAACCGGCCCCCCCACACCCAGACACATGTGCACCACAAACCACCACTTCACCCGACCCCATTGGCGGGCAAAACTGAAATGCTTGCGCAGCGGGTAGCTAAAAAGCAGCAACATCATGACCCCACCGGTCACACCAATCCAGTAACCCACATCGTCACCGGCCTTGAAATACGCCATTTGGCTAAAAACCCAGGCAGCCAACACCATGACTGCAATCAACAAGTACACCGCCACGTCGGTCGGCAGCGACGTGCGAAACGGTTCTTCCGGTGTCAAGCTGGCATCCACCTGCAGAATGGAGTCATGAAAGGCAGGCAGGTCAGCCTTGACCAAGCCCAAAGGGGAGGCGTTTTCTGCATGCAAACTCATAGCAAGAGACATGGTGAATGAACCGGTTAAATGGGTGTGTTTCGGAGTCCTTGAAGGATAGTCGGCTTGACCTCCAAACGGACACACTTTGCCAGTAACGACGTGTAAGTAAGGGCAAGCCGGGATACAAAATGGGCATAAAAAAAGCCGCTATCTGACAGCGGCTGTGAGCGGTGAAGCAGAGAAAAATCTGTTTGTTTTCAACCCACTCCATGGGTTTTAAACCAGGCCAAGGCACGGGCAAATCCATCAGCGGCAGGCGCTGGCCGGTAACTGGGGCGGTAATCGGCATGGAACGCATGGGGTGCATCACGGTAGACCACAAATTCCGAAGCTTTGGCCGCTGCATTGCCCTTGGAGCCCGACGTTTCAAGTGCCTCTTTCATCTGGTTGATGGTGCTCAGGGGAATGCCCCTGTCTTCGCCGCCATAGAGTCCCAACACCGGGGCCTTTAACTCGGCAGCCAAATCCAGCGGGTGTTTCGGTGTCAGTACCGAAGGGGCTCCCACCAAACGACCGTACCAAGCCACGGCAGCCTTGATGTGCCGGCTTTGCTGCGCATAAAGCCAGGTGATGCGTCCGCCCCAGCAAAAGCCAGTGATGCCCACTTTTTTCAGATTGCCGCCATTTGCACCCGCCCACTGCACGGCCCCGTCCAGGTCTTTCATCACTTGGGCATCGGGCACTTTGAAAACCACCTCCGCCATCAGCTTGGCCATCTCGGTATAGCTGGCCGGGTTGCCCTGGCGCGCATACAACTCGGGCGCAATGGCCAGGTAACCAGCCTTGGCAAAACGGCGGCACGTGTCGGCAATGTATTCGTGCACACCAAAAATTTCCTGAATAACCAGTATCACCGGCAGCTGACGCTGGCCCGCTGGCGCGGCATAGAAGAACGGCACAGAGAAGCCTTCCACGTCATAAATGGCTTCACCGGTGGTCAGGCCTGCATCTGAAGTTTTGATGGCAGTTTGCGCCATGATCGGCATCGCCGTGGCGGCATAACCCACACCCAAAGCTACTTTCAGGGCAGTACGCCGGTTGGTGCCAGCCAGGGTGGATTGCCCCGGCAACAGGGCATTGAAGTCTTGGGTCTGATGGTGATCCAGCATGGGCACGCTCCTTGGTTAAAGTGTCGAAGCATATAGAGGGTCAAATTCCGACTGAATTTCAGGGCTTCTGGTGTCGTCTGCCGGGTAGATTTAGCCCTCTGTGCCGACCGAAACCGCACACAAATGCGGTATGCTCCTTGGCGCTTGGCGATGCGTCACAGTGATCCTGTACCCGCGCCAGCACACCATGGCCTAGGTGCTTTACCCAATGCACACTAGGCTTTGTTCCACGTATTCTGAGTCAGACCACAAGTCTGCAAGGAGACCTTCACCATGCCACAACGCAAACCTTTGCACCTGCACGTGCCAGAGCCCACCGGACGACCGGGCCATGACACCGACTTTTCTTATCTTCCCTTGTCAAACGCCGGGGCCAAGCGCCGCCCCCCGGTCGACATTGCCGCTGCGCAAACCAATGATCTGGCGTTTGCGCTGATTCGCGTGCTCGACGATAGCGGTCAGGCGGTTGGCCCGTGGGCTCCCAAAATGGAAGCGGCACTGCTCAAACGTGGCATGCGCGCCATGTTGCTCACACGCGCCTTTGATGCCCGCATGCAAATTGCCCAACGGCAAAAGAAGATGTCGTTTTACATGCAGTGCCTGGGCGAAGAAGCCATTGCCTGCGCCCACGCCCTGGCCATTGGCGAAGGCGACATGTGTTTTCCCACCTACCGCCAGCAAGGCCTGCTGCTGGCGCGCGAAGACAACAACATGGTTGACATGATTTGTCAGCTGTACAGCAACACGCGCGACCCCATGAAAGGACGCCAGCTGCCGGTGATGTACTCCAGCAAGAAGCAGGGGTTCTTTTCTATTTCTGGCAACTTGGCCACGCAAGTGATTCAGGGCGTGGGTTGGGCCATGGCCAGTGCCATCAAGGGGGACGACAAGGTGGCCAGCGCCTGGATTGGCGACGGTGCAACGGCCGAGGCCGACTTCCACACCGCTCTGACTTTTGCCCACGTGTACCGTGCCCCGGTGATCATCAATGTGGTCAACAACCAGTGGGCCATTTCGACCTTTCAAGCCATTGCCGGCGGTGAGGGCACCACCTTTGCGGCGCGCGGCGCGGGCTGCGGCATTGCTTCTTTAAGGGTCGATGGCAACGACTTTCTGGCCTGTTACGCAGCTTCTAAATGGGCACTGGAGCGGGCCCGCAGCAGTTTTGGCCCCACCCTGATTGAATGGGTCACTTACCGCGCGGGACCCCACTCCACCTCGGATGACCCAAGTAAATACCGCCCGGCCAATGATGCCGCCCGTTTTCCGCTGGGCGACCCAATTGCCCGCCTGAAGCAACATTTGATCGTACAAGGCATGTGGTCAGAGGCCGAACACGTTGCCACGCAAAAAACCGTTGAAGCGGAAGTGGCCGCGGCGCAAAAAGAAGCAGAAAAGTTCGGCACCTTGGCCGATGCCCATGCACAAGGCATCGGCAGCATGTTTGAAGACGTGTTCAAAGACATGCCTGCGCACCTGATGCGCCAACGCCAAGAGCTGGGAGCCTGATCATGAACACTACAAAAACCAGCCCCATGACCATGATTCAGGCGTTGCGCTCGGCCATGGATGTGATGCTTGCGCGCGACCCCAATGTGGTGGTCTACGGGCAAGACGTAGGCTACTTTGGCGGCGTGTTCCGCTGCACCGAGGGTCTGCAGCAAAAGTATGGCAACCAGCGCGTGTTTGACGCGCCTATTTCTGAGGGCGGCATTGTTGGCACGGCCGTCGGTATGGGAGCCTATGGCCTGCGCCCGGTGGTCGAGATCCAGTTTGCCGACTACGTCTACCCGGCCACCGACCAGATCGTGTCAGAGGCGGCACGCCTGCGTTACCGCTCCGCCGGTGACTTCACTTGCCCGCTGACCATTCGCATGCCCTGCGGCGGTGGCATTTACGGCGGCCAGACCCACAGCCAAAGCCCCGAGGCCATGTTCACCCAGGTGTGCGGCTTGCGCACCGTGATGCCTTCCAATCCGTTTGATGCCAAAGGCCTGTTGATCTCGTCGATTGAAAACGACGACCCGGTCATTTTTCTGGAACCCAAGCGCTTGTACAACGGCCCGTTTGACGGCCACCACGAACGCCCGGTCGTGCCGTGGAGCAAACACCCACTGGGTGAGGTGCCTGAAGGTTATTACACCGTACCACTGGACAGTGCGCGCATCACCCGGCCAGGCCGGGCGGCCACGGTCATTGCCTATGGCACCATGGTGCATGTGGCCGAAGCGGCAGCTCTGGAAAGTGGGGTGGACGCGGAAATCATCGACCTGCGCAGCCTGTGGCCGTTAGACCTGGACACCCTGGTGGCTTCGGTCAAGAAAACCGGGCGCTGCGTCATCGTGCATGAAGCCACCCACACCAACGGGCTGGGCGCGGAATTGGTGAGCCTGGTACAAGAACATTGCTTCTACCACCTGGAAGCACCCGTTGAGCGCGTGACCGGCTGGGACACCCCCTACCCGCATGCACAGGAGTGGTCGTATTTTCCGGGGCCCGCACGTGTCGCTGCGGCTCTGCAACGTGTACTGGAGGCTTGAACCATGGCGATGCAAACAATCAAGATGCCCGACATTGGCGAAGGCATTGCCGAGGTTGAACTGGTGGCCTGGCACATCCAGGTCGGCGACGTGGTAGCCGAAGACCAGATTCTGGCCGACGTGATGACGGACAAGGCCACGGTTGAAATCCCGTCCCATGTGGCGGGCACGGTGGTGTCGCTCAACGCCAGTGTGGGCGAGGTCGTAGCGGTGGGCACGGAGATCATCCATATTGAAGTGCAAAATGATGCTCTAGCCCTTATAGATAAAGGGATAGTAGCTACAAAAAAAGAGGTATCTAAGCCACTGCCAGTGCCTGTGCCGCAGCTCATCCCTGTGCCGCCGGTACAGCCGCCACTGCCGCCCCAACTGTCGCAAATGCCCCTGACGGCGGCAACGCAGACCCCTAACCCACGCCCCATCGCAGCCCCGGCGGTACGACGCAAGGCGTGGGAGTTAGGCCTTGATTTGGCGCAGGTCAAAGCCACAGGCCCGGCCGGACGGGTCACACAGGCAGACCTGGCACGGCATGTTCCAGGCGGCGGAGCTACGCATGCCGCGCCGCAGAATACCGGCGCGGCAGACCCACGCTATACACCGCAAGCGGCTGAAGAAGTTATTCCTGTGATCGGCTTGCGGCGAAAAATTGCGCAAAAAATGCAAGAAGCCAAGCGGCACATTCCCCATTTCACGTATGTCGAGGAAATCGATGTGACGGAGTTGGAGGATTTGCGCGCGCGCCTGAACGCACAATACGCCAGCACACGCGGGCGCTTGACGCTGCTGCCCTTTTTGATGCGAGCGATGGTGCTGGCGGTACGGGATCACCCCGAAGTCAACGCGCGATTTGACGATGAAACCAACCAATTGACCCGCTTTGCTGCGGTGCACCTGGGCTTGGCCACACAGACCAGCAGTGGCTTGATGGTGCCGGTGATCCGCCACGCGGAAACTCTGGATTTGTGGGCCAGCGCAGCCGCCGTACTGCGCATGAGCGACGCAGCACGCAGCGCCAAGGCCACGCGCGAAGAGCTGACCGGCTCCACCATCACACTGACCAGTCTGGGGGCTTTGGGCGGCATCGTCAGCACCCCGGTCATCAACCATCCGGAGGTGGCCATTGTGGGCACTAACCGCATGGTGGAACGCCCCGTGATCAAAGCCGGGCAGGTGGTGACGCGCAAGATGATGAACTTGTCAAGCTCGTTTGACCACCGGGTGGTGGATGGCATGCAGGCGGCAGAGTTTATTCAGCAAATCCGGGGCTACCTGGAGTGCCCAGGCACACTGCTGATTTAAACCCGGAAGCGGTCAGACAGGCCGTTGAGCTTGGACATCAGCGCAGCGGCAATGTCCTTCAAAGGGAGGACTTCGTCAGCTGCCCCGTGTGCAATGGCTTCTTTGGGCATGCCAAACACCACGCACGAGGCTTCGTCCTGCACCAGGTTGTAGCTGCCCGCGTCTTTCATTTCACGCATGGCTTTGGCACCATCGTTGCCCATGCCGGTGAGCATGATGGCAAAGGCGTTGCGCCCGGCCACCTTGGCACCGGATCGAAACAACACTTCGACCGAAGGTTTGTGCCGGTTCACCGGTTCACCATCGTCGACCACGGCTACGTAATTGGCACCACTGCGATCGACCCGGAACTGCTTGCCACCGGGGGCCAGGTAAGCGTGTCCGGGCAGCAGCCGCTCGCCGTTGACGGCTTCACGCACGGCAATGTTGCACAAGCTGTCCAGACGTGCGGCAAAACTGGTGGTGAACCCTGGCGGCATGTGCTGGGTGATCACAATGGCCGGAAAATCTGCTGGCAGTGGCATCAGCACTTCCTTGATGGCCTCAGTGCCGCCGGTAGAGGCTCCAATGAACACCAGTTTTTCAGTGGACACACGCCCCACCAGCGTCATGGCGGGTCGAACCGACGCAGCCTGCCCAGCGGGCGGTGTGACTTTGTCAGCCACCGCCACGTGACGGCTGATATGAGCCTTGGATGCGATACGGATTTTTTCAACAATCTGGCTCGACAGTTCACTCAACCCATCGGCCACGCCAATGCGTGGTTTGGAAACAAAGTCCACCGCACCGAGTTCAAGCGCTCTCATGGTGACCTCGGCGCCGCGTTCGGTCAAGGTGGAGATCATGACCACGGGCATGGGTCGCAGGCGCATCAAACGCCCCAAGAAATCAATCCCATCCATGCGCGGCATTTCAATGTCCAGCGTGATCACATCCGGATTCAATTCACGGATCATGTCACGTGCCACCAGCGGGTCATTGGCGGCCCCGACACATTCCATATCTGGCTGGCGATTGATGATGTCCGCCAGCAGGCTGCGCACCAGCGCAGAGTCATCCACAACCACGACACGTATTTTCTTCAACACTCAAACCCTCAAAACAAATCGATAGAACCACCCGCAGTGGATTTCGCCACCGAGGCTGCATTGCCCTTGCGTTCTTCTACCACCAGTGTTTCGGGGTGCGAATGCGCCAGCCGTTTGACCAGCGCCTTGCCCGACACCGGGAAAAAGCAGACTTTGCGCGGGTGGATGTCCAGTACATCCTGCGACACCACAGGAATGCGCTCTGTAGCCAGGTAGTCCAGCACAAATTTGGTGTTGCGCTCGCCCACATTCATGGAGGTAAAACCCGCCATGACCTGAGCCCCACCAAACACCTTGGCCTGCATGGTCTCGCGGCGCGCGCCCATCTTGAGCATCTGGTTAATCAACAGTTCCATGGCATAAGAGCCATAGCGCCCCCCCCCATCGCCCCCATCTCCGTCAGGCAGCATGAAGTGGTTCATGCCGCCAGCTCTGGCCCGGCCGTCCCAAATACAAGCTGAAATGCATGAACCCAGCACCGTCATGATCATGATTTCTTCATTGGCAACAAAGTACTCACCCGGCAGCACCTTGACCGCGTCGTACTGAAAGTGATGGTCACTGTAAAAAAACGAGGCCTCACCCGGACTGCGCGGCATAGACTTGAAGTGTTCAATTCTTGACACGCGGGAGCCGACCACTTTAGCGTCGCTCATACACAGTCTTTCCCTTCAATACAAACAAGTCGCGCGACTCACTGAAGTTTTCTGCATGGCCGACAAACAGCAACCCACCCGGCAGCATCACCCGATGAATGCGCTCCAGCACTTTGCGCTGGGTGGGTGCGTCAAAATAAATCATCACATTGCGACAGAACACCACATCAAAGGGTTCACGAAATGGCCAATCATCGCGAATCAAATTGACGATGATGAAATCCACCATGCACTGCAATTCGGGCTTGATCCTGACCATGCCACTGTTGCTGCCCTTGCCTTTGAGAAAAAATTTTTGCAACTGGCCTTCGGTGATATTTTTCAGGTTCTCCCGCCGATAAACGCCTTGCGCTGCCGTTGCCAGCACCTTGGAGTCGATGTCACTGGCGGTCAGGCTCACATGGACGTTGGAGCCCAGGGCCTCAACCGCTGTCATCAAAATGGAATAAGGCTCTTCACCCGTGGAGGCGGCACTGCACCATACCTTCCAAGCACCCTGGGGTTTATGCGTTTTCAGGTATTCGCTGAAAATTTCAAAATGGTGGTGCTCGCGAAAAAAAGAGGTCAGGTTGGTCGTCAATGCATTAACAAATTCTTGCCACTCATTGCCGTCGTGGTTCTCAAGCCAGCCCAAATAGTCGCGAAAGCTTTGATGCCCGGTCTCACGCAAACGACGCGAAAGACGGCTGTAGACCATGGCATGTTTGCCGTCGTGCAGACTGATTCCGGCACGTTGGTAGATCAGGGCTTGCACCCGGTCAAAGTCGGCATCAGTCCAGGCGAACTCACGCCCATGTGCATCAG
>JAVHPS010000500.1:0-4200 GCA_036170715.1 Rhodoferax sp.
TGCACATCGACGCGGCCAAGCTCACGCGCTACGGCGGCAACTACAGCAAGTTTGAAGACATGCGCGCCGAAAAAATGGAGCAACAACAAGCCGCCTATGCCAAGCAGCAAGACAAAATTGCCCATTTAAAGAAATTCATCGACCGCTTCAAAGCCAAGGCCAGCAAAGCCAAGCAGGCGCAAAGCCGCGTCAAGGCGTTGGACCGCATGGAAAAAATCGGGCCGCTGTTGTCTGAGGCTGACTTCACCTTCGAGTTCAAGGAACCCGCCAACCTGCCCAACCCGATGTTGTCCATGTCGGGGGTGAGTTTTGGTTACCCGCCACCTGAAGACGCACCTGCAGGTACGCCGCCCACGGTGATTGTGCGCAACGTCAACAAATCGGTGCTGGCAGGCCAGCGCATCGGCATTTTGGGTGCCAATGGTCAGGGCAAATCGACCGTGGTGAAAACCATTGCCCGTGATTTGCAGGCCATCACGGGTGAAATCATCGAGGGCAAAGGCCTGAGCATTGGCTACTTTGCACAGCAAGAGCTTGACGTGCTGCGCCCCGACGAAACCCCGCTGGAACACATGATCCGGCTGGTCAAAGAACTGGGCGCAGCCGGCAAAATGGCCGGCCAGCAAACCCGTGAGCAAGACCTGCGCAGTTTTCTGGGCACGTTCAACTTTGGTGGCGACATGGTCAAGCAAGCCGTGGGCAGCATGAGCGGTGGCGAAAAAGCGCGCCTGGTGCTGTGCATGATCGTCTGGCAGCGCCCCAACCTGCTGCTGCTCGACGAGCCCACCAACCACCTGGACCTGGCCACGCGTGAAGCCCTGGCCATGGCGCTCAATGAATTTGAAGGCACGGTGATGCTGGTCAGCCACGACCGCGCCTTGTTGCGCAGTGTGTGCGACGAATTCTGGATGGTCTCGCGTGGCGGGGTTGAACCCTTTGACGGCGACCTGGACGACTACCAGCGCTACCTGCTGGACGAAGCCAAACGCCAGCGTGAAGCCATTCGTGAGGCCAGCAATGCAGCGGCCAAGGCCGAGCGCAAGGCCCAAGCAGATGCCCTGGCTGCGGCGGCCAAGGTCAAAGCCAAGCCAGCACCCAGCGGTTCCCTCAAACGCAAGCTGCAAGACATTGAAACGCGCCTGGCCACCTTGCAAACGGAAGGCGCAGACCTGGAGCGCCATCTGTGCCAAGCGCCGCCACCTGCGGACTTTGCCAACCAGGGCAAACGGCTGAAACAGGTCAACGAAGCAATTCAGACGCTGGAAGATCAATGGCTGGAAGTGACCGCAGAGCTGGAGTCCCCTTAAGCCAATTTGGCTTACACCGCATCCCCTCTTCAGCCGCCGGCTCCGCGGCGGAGCGTGCACTTGAGGCGCGGTCTCTACAATCATCGGCTTGAAATTGCGTCAACAATCAAAAGGGAAAAAACATGATTCTGGTTACAGGTGGTGCAGGTTTTATTGGGGCCAATTTCGTTCTGGACTGGTTGGCACAAAGTGACGAGCCCGTGGTCACACTGGACAAACTCACCTACGCCGGCAATGTTGAAAACCTGCAAAGCCTGGCAGGTGATGCACGCCACACCCTGGTGCAAGGTGACATTGGCGACCGGGCGCTGGTGCAACAACTCTTGACCACCCACCAGCCGCGTGCGGTGGTCAACTTCGCCGCCGAGAGCCATGTGGACCGCTCCATCCACGGCCCGGGCGAATTCATCCAGACCAACATCGTCGGCACTTTTAATTTGTTAGAGGCGGTGCGCGGCTACTGGCAAATGCTTGAAGACACCGATGGCAGCACGGGCACGGTGCTATCCAAAAACAGTTTCCGTTTTCTGCACGTGTCCACCGACGAGGTCTATGGCAGCCTGGCCAAAAACGACCCGGCCTTCACCGAAACCAACCACATTGAGCCCAACAGCCCATACAGCGCCAGCAAAGCCGCCAGCGACCATCTGGTGCGCGCCTGGCATCACACCTACGGCCTGCCGGTGCTCACCACCAACTGCAGCAACAACTACGGCCCCTACCATTTTCCTGAAAAACTCATTCCGCTCTTGATCGTCAACTCGCTGGCGGGCAAGCCGCTGCCGGTGTATGGCGACGGCCAGCAAATCCGCGACTGGCTGTACGTTAAAGACCACTGCAGCGCCATCCGCCGCGTGCTTGAAGCGGGCCGGGTGGGCGAAACCTACAACGTCGGCGGCTGGAACGAAAAAGCCAACCTGGACATCGTCCACACCGTCTGCGCCTTGCTGGATGAGTTGCGCCCACGCGGTGACGGCAAACCCTACCAAGACCAAATCACCTATGTGACCGATCGCCCCGGCCACGACCGCCGCTACGCCATCGACGCGCGCAAACTGGAGCGCGAGCTGGGCTGGAAACCCGCCGAGACGTTTGAGAGTGGCATTCGCAAAACCGTGCAGTGGTACCTGGACAACCCGGATTGGGTGGGGCATGTGCAAAGTGGTGCCTACCGGGAATGGGTGCAGAAACAATACGTAAGCCCTTCAGTGGGTCGATAATGTAATATCTCCCTGTGTTATCACACAGGAAAATCCGATGACCATCACCGCAAAATTGTTCATGAGTGGGCGCAGCCAAGCCATCCGGCTCCCGGCAAAACTACGTCTGGCCGCCAAAGAAGTGCAAATCGAGCAACTTGGTGATGGCTTATGGATCCGCCCAGAGCCCACACCCGGGCAAAACATGGGGGTTTGGCTGCAGAACTTTTATGACAGCACGCAAGCACTGCCCGACGACTTTTTGATCGATCGTCAAGACGCTCCGGCACAGACACGCGACTGGTCGCTTGGCTGACGGACTGCACGCCATGCTTCGCACGTTGGACACCAACATCTGTAGCTATGTGCTGCGCCGCCGTCCACCTGCCATGCTGGAGCGCTTCGCTGCGCTGAACCGACAACAATTGTGGCTATCGGGCATTGTGGCGGCGGAGCTGCGTTTTGGCGCAGCCAAGCTGGCTGTGCCACGTTTTACGACAGCGGTTGAGACCTGGCTGGCTGGTTTTGATGTGCAAGCCTGGCCCGTGCAGGCCACTGAACATTACGCCCAAATTCGCGCCAAACTGGAACGAGATGGCAACATCATCGGCGCGATGGACATGTTGATTGCAGCGCACGCGCTGGCCAACGATTCGGTGCTGGTCACCAACAACGTCCGGGAATTTGCCCGGGTGCCCGGCCTGGCCGTTGAAGAATGGCAACTCACATGACAAAAATCCTCCTTCTCGGCAAAAACGGCCAGGTTGGCTGGGAGCTGCAGCGCAGCCTGGCCTGTCTGGGCGAACTCATCGCGCTGGACCGCCACAGCACCGCGCTGTGCGGTGACATCAGCAACCTAACCGGGCTGGCAGAAACCGTGCGCGCCATCAAGCCCGATGTGATCGTCAACGCCGCCGCACACACGGCTGTGGACAAGGCCGAGTCCGAGCCCGAGCTGGCACGCACGCTCAATGCCCTGGCCCCCCAAGTGCTGGCCGAAGAAGCCGCCAAACTGGGGGCCTGGCTGGTGCACTACAGCACCGACTACGTGTTTGATGGCAGCGGCGATACACCTTGGCGCGAGTCTGACGCAGTAGGCCCCTTGAGCGTGTACGGCCGCACCAAACTCGAAGGCGAAGCGCTGATTGCCGCCAGCGGCGCACAGCACCTGATTTTCAGAACCAGTTGGGTCTATGGCGCGCGCGGCGGCAACTTTGCCAAAACCATGCTGCGGCTGGCGCAAGAGCGCGACCGCCTCACCGTCATCAACGACCAGTTTGGTGCGCCCACCGGGGCCGACCTGATTGCCGACGTGACAGCACACGCCATCCGTCAAGTCTTGCAACTGAGCCTCAAAACACGCACTGCGCCCACATCCACCTCGCACACAACGCCACAGACTTGCAGCGGTATTTACCACTTGGTCGCCAGCGGACAAACCACCTGGTTTGACTATGCAAAACACGTTCTAGCCCAGGTAAAACAAGGGCAAGAAGCTATTAAAGTTAAAGCAACTGAAGTGCTGCCCGTAGCCACCAGCGCGTTCCCCACGCCAGCCACACGTCCGCACAACTCGCGCCTGACCACGCAAAAACTGCAAGACACCTTTGGCCTGACGCTGCCGCCCTGGCAAGCGGGCGTGAACCGCATGCTGGCTGAACTATGAAGCCCGACAACATGACGATAGATGACCA
>JAVHPS010000501.1:0-1734 GCA_036170715.1 Rhodoferax sp.
TCGAAGACCCGGTCACCGGCAGCTTCAACGCCAGCCTGGCCCAGTGGCTCATGGCCGACGGCCTGGCTCCGCAGACCTACACCGCCACCCAAGGCACGGCATTGGGGCGTTTTGGACAAGTCCACCTCTCGCAAGACACCAGCGGACAAGTCTGGGTGGGCGGTGACGTGGTGACTTGCATCGACGGCACGGTGCATCTTTGATAGCAGTTATCACCCTTGCGACAAGGGACAGGACGCGATTTCACCTATAGTTCAGCGATGGGCACTCTTTACCTCGTACGGCATGGGCAAGCGTCTTTTGGCGCGGATGATTACGACCAGTTAAGTGACCTGGGCCAACGCCAAAGCGTGCAACTGGGGCGCTACTTTGCCGCCAAGGGCTTGCGCTTTGATGCCGTTCTGACCGGCACACTCAAACGCCACCAGCAAACCCAGGCGGGCATCGGCACCGGGCTGGGCACGCCGCTGCGCGCCGTGCAGTGGCCGGGCTTGAACGAATACCACAGCGAAGCCGTGATTGCCACCGTGCACCCTGCGCCGCTGGACCGCAGCCCTTCACCCGAGAACTACCGGCACCATTTCAACTTGTTGCGCACCGGCCTGCTGCAATGGATGCTGGGGCAGGTGCAGCCACACGGTTTGCCCAGCTGGGCCGTGTTCGCCCAACAGGTGCAGGAGGTGCTGGACCATGTGCGCCAAAGTGGCCACGAACGGGTCTTGCTGGTGTCCAGTGGCGGGCCGATTGCCTGCGCCATCGGTCAGGTGCTGGGCACGCCCCCCGAGGCCACCGTGGAACTCAACATGCGCCTGCGCAACAGTGCGGTGACCGAATTCACCTTCACACCCAAACGCTACGCCCTGCAAACCTACAACACGCTGGCGCACCTGGATGCACCCGGGTGTGCCGATTGGGTCACGCACGCCTGATTTCAAAACCACCTCAGACATAAAAAAAGCACCCGAAGGTGCTTTTTTAGGTGCCGTGAGGCCGGTCTATTCAAACCGTGGCTTAAGCCTTTTTGCCCACTGAAGCGGCAGCGCTCAGGGCTTGCTCGGTCACTGCAGAGAAGTTGCTCTCGGCCATGGCCAGGGCTTGTTTGGCAGCGCTTTGGGCGGATTCAATCGCGCTTTGGCTGGAAGCCAGAGCGCTCTTGACCACGGCCACGGCAGATTCAGAACCGGCCGGCGCATTCTTGGCTACGTTTTCCACCACTTGGTTGAAGGCTTTTTGGGCTTCAACCGACTTGCCTTCAAGGGCTTTGGTGAACTCAGCACCGGCTTCAACCGCAATACCGTACACATGACGGCCATAAGCCACCGACTTTTCAGCCATCGGCGACACCATGGCGGTTTGCAGTGCAAATGCCGATTGCAGGTCTTTAGCCGAGAGCAAGCCTTGCGCATGCTTGAAAGATTCAGTCATCATGGCTTTGGCAGCAGCCAGGTTCAGTTCAACCAGTTTTTCCACACCGGCAAAAGACTTGCTGGACAGGTCTTTGACAGCGTCGAAGTTGGTTTTTTGGGCGGCAGAGATTTGGTCAGCAGTGATAAACATGGTGTGTTCCTTTGGGGTGAAGTTGAGGGACATTGCAGCTGCATCAAACAATTATGTTGCAGTGCAGCATGGCTCGAATTATAGGGATAACCCGCAGTCTTGCAAGCTTTTTTGTTGCACTGCAGCAAAAATAACTGGGGAGCCCGGTCTAATTCAGCGCCACAGGATCAATGCGGT
>JAVHPS010000501.1:1834-19085 GCA_036170715.1 Rhodoferax sp.
CCCCCAGCCCCACATGGCCGTTGTCGGCCTCCCAGGCGTGGGTTTCGCCCTTGTGGCGACCCAGCACGATGGCCAGCATTACCCCCGCCAGTGTCAGCACCGCACCCCCAAACGCCTGCAGGCTCATGCGTTCGCCCAGCCAGACAAAGCCCAGCACCGCGCTGAACGCGGCATGGGTGGCAAACAGCACCCCAGCACGACGCGGACCAAGCCGGTTAATGGCCGAAAAAAGTGCCGTGTCACCAATGAAAATACCGACCAGACCGCTGACAGCCATGACCCCCCAGGCATGGGCATCAAAATGCTGCCAACTGCCGCTCAAGCCGACCACCGCCCAGAGCATCAAGGCCACCATCAGCATGCGCCAGCGGGTGAAGGCAAACGCGCCCAAATGTCGCGCGGGGGTGACAGACATCACACTGCCCACGGCCCAGCAGGCAGCTGCGCCCAAAGCCAGCAGATCGTAAGAGACCATTCAGGACAAGTCTGGAGCGGGCCGCAAGGTGTCGGCGGGCAGTTGGTCAATTTCCGCCAGCAGCCGAGCCAGCGCCAAGCCCGCGGCGGCCACCACAGCCTGCCCTTTGGCGGGCGTGGCCGCAGCTGCATTGCCAACCGCGCCCAACGGGTTGTAGTCCTGGGTTTGCCAGGCCAGCTTGGCACTGCGGCCGTTGCCCAGGATGTCGAAACGGCTGGCGCGCGCCTGTGCTGCAGAGGCAAAGTGCTGCGCCCGCGACAGGTCAACCTGCTCGGGAGCCAGTGCCAGCATCATCGAGGTTTCAATGTCACCGGCATGGATGCCAAAACGCTGTTCTTCGGCACTGAACAGCGCCTGCACATCGCCGCCTTGCGCATCCAGCAGCGGCAGATTGAACCAGCTCACGCTGTAGACCAGCATATGGAGCCGGTCGCGCAGGTCACGCGCCACCAGGTCCATCACACTGACGTTGCCACCGTGGGCGTTGAACAGCACCAATTTGCGCACGCCACTGGCAGCCACGGACTCGGCGATGTCCGTCCACAGCCGCAGAATGGTCTCATTTTTTAACGTCAACGTGCCGGGAAAACGGGCATGCTCAGGGCTTAGACCCACCGCCTGGGTGGGTAAAAAAAGCACGCTCAGATTGGCTGCCAGGTGTGCCAGCGCTGCTGCCACCACCCCGTTGACCAGGGCCGTGTCCACGTTCAAAGGCAAATGGGGGCCGTGCTGCTCGGTGGCCGCCAGCGGCAACACCGCGATGGTGCGAGCCGCCTCGCCGCTGGCTTGCAGAGCGGCAAAGTCGCGCCAGCTCAGGTCAGCCCAGTAACGTGACGGCAAGGTCATGCTAAATACAAGGTTCGATAAAGGTCAATAAACGAATGGCCGGCCAGCGTGAAGCGTGGTTCAGGCCTTCTTCATGAATTCGGCCTTGAGCATGAATGCGCCCTGGTCGGTCTTGCAGTCCACCTCATGGTCGCCCGCACCGTCGGGCAGTCGAATGCCTTTGATTTTGGTGCCTTTTTTGAGCACGATGGACGAGCCCTTGACCTTCAGGTCTTTGATCAGAATCACGCTATCGCCGTCAGCCAGCACATTGCCATTGGAGTCCTTGACCACGCGCGCGCCCTCGCTGGCCGCATCCGCTGCAGCGGTTTGCGGCCATTCAAAACCACAGTCCGGGCAAACGTAGTTGTCACCATCCGGGTAGGTGTTTTCAAGGGTGCATTGGGGGCAGGCTGGTAAATTCGACATGGTCATGAACTTGGTAATTTGTAAAACAATTCGCAGCAACTGCAGCCAGTTCACACCAACTGAAGCTGTTTTGCATCAAGGTTCTGATTGTAGAGGTGGCTATCATCGCCACCATGACCCAAAAACGCGACCGCAACCTCACTGGAAACTCTTTTTTTGCCTGGGACGGCGATGTGCTGGTGGTGAACATTCTGGGCAAACCCAGCGCCAGCAAAGATGCCATCGGCAAGCCATTTGGCAAGCAACTCAAGGTCAGCGTGGCCGCCGCACCGGTAGCGGGTCGCGCCACCGACCACATGGTGCGCTTTCTGGCGACCCAATTTGGCGTGCCCGCAGCTGACATTGAGGTGGTGTTTGGCCGCATGAATGTGAACAAGCAAATCCGCATCAAGGCCCCGACCCAGCTGCCCGCCGTGTTCCAGCAGCAGCCCGGCCAATCCTCCTTATTTGGCAGTGACAACACCGACGATTGAGCCCCTGCCGCAGTCTTCAGGGAACTTCACTCCCACCCCTTGCATCCAACACCGTCATGACACCGTCTACACGCCTCAAACGCCACTTGAACGCTATATTATTGATAGCTTCATGTGCTTTATCTGAGGGGGCTATAGCCCAAAATAGCTTAAAGAATAGCGTTCAAACCGAACAAATCCGCGCCGAGCTCATGGCGCATGCGCCCGACGGCGCAGGCAGCGGACAAACCGTCTGGGTGGGTTTGCAACTCACGCACCAGCCCGAGTGGCATACCTATTGGAAGAACTCGGGTGACTCGGGCCAGCCGACCAGCCTGACCTGGACCCTGCCGGTTGGCGTACAGGCCGGCGACATTGCCTGGCCCGTGCCCAAAAAACTCCCCATTGGCAACCTGGCCAACTACGGCTACGACGGCACGGTGCTGCTGCCCGTGCCCTTGACCCTCACCCAGGCCTTCAAACCCACCGGAGCCAACCCCGAACTGCGGGTCCAACTGCGCGCCAGCTGGCTGGTGTGCAAACTGGAGTGCGTGCCACAAGATGGCGAATTTGCCCTGAGCCTGCCGGTGCGGGGTTCCACCGCCATCAACGGGGCCGCTTTTGCAGCGGCGTTCAAAGCCCAGCCCACGGTGCTCAAAACAGCCGCCAGCATCACCCTTGAAGGCCAGCACTTGCGGGTTTCGGTGCCGGGGCTGCCGACAGCGTTACAGGGCACAACACTGGACTTTTTCCCGGAAACACCCGAAATCATAGAAACCGCCGCCCAATGGCAACAGTCATGGCAAGGTGCGGTGTGGACGGCCACCGTGCCGATTGCGCCGCAGCGCGGCTCCAGCCCAAACCTGATGCCACTGGTGCTGGCTGGCCAAGTCGGCCCTGAGCGCCTGGGTTTTGTCACCCAGGCCAAGGTCAGCGGGGTCTGGCCCGAAGTCAAACCCCTGGGCACGGTCAGCTTCCCGGTGGCCGCCACTGGCAGCGCTACAAGCCCGAGCCCCCCCGCTGTGCCGGGCTCGCTCTGGCTGGCGCTGCTGGGTGCCTTGCTGGGCGGCATGATCCTGAACCTGATGCCCTGCGTGTTCCCGGTGCTGGCCATCAAGGTGGTGGGCTTTGCCCGGCATGGCCGCAACCTGCGTCAGCAGCGCATAGGCGGCCTGGCCTACAGCGTTGGGGTGGTGCTGTCGTTTGCCGCTTTGGGTGCGCTGATGTTGACCTTGCGCGCTGCCGGCGAACAACTCGGCTGGGGCTTTCAATTGCAGTCACCGTTGGTGGTGGCTGCTCTGGCGGCGCTGTTCACCGTGATGGGGCTGAACTTGGCTGGCCTGTTTGAATTTGGCCAATTAGTGCCCAGCAGCGTCGCCAGCCTGGAAGCCAAAAACCCGTCCTGGAATGCGTTTTTGTCGGGCGTGTTGGCGGTGGTCATTGCATCGCCCTGCACCGCGCCGTTCATGGGGGCATCGCTGGGGCTGGCACTGGCCTTGCCGGGGGTACAGGCCATGGCTATTTTTGCCACCTTGGGTCTGGGCATGGCGCTGCCCTACCTGGCAGCGAGTTGGTCGCCCGCACTGGCACGCCGTTTGCCAAAACCCGGCCGCTGGATGGCTACCTTTCGCAGTGCCATGGCATTCCCCATGCTGGCCACCGTGGTCTGGCTGGTGTGGGTGCTGGGCCAGCAAAGCGGCATTGATGGCGCGGCGGCCTTGCTGGCGCTGCTGCTGGTGCTGGCGCTGACGCTCTGGTCGCTCGGCCTGAGTGGGCGCAGCCGGGGCGTGATTACTATCATTTCAATAGCATTGTTTGCTTTATTGACGGGGGCTATAGGTCAAAATATCACCAAACCTGCAGACCATGCTGCAGCCTCTTCGGGTACTACGCTGTGGCAACCATGGGCCCCGGGCAAGGTAGATCAGGCGTTGGCCAGCGGCGCACCGGTGTTCGTCGATTTCACCGCCGCCTGGTGTGTGACCTGCCAATACAACAAGAAAACCACCCTGGCAAATGCCGACGTGCTGGCCGACTTTGCGGCCAGAAAAGTTACCCTGCTGCGTGCCGACTGGACGCGCCGAGACCCGGCCATCACCGCGGCGCTGGCACAACTCGGGCGCAATGGCGTACCGGTGTATGTGCTGTACCAGAATGGGCACGCGCCGGTGGTGTTGTCCGAGATTTTGTCGGTGCGCGAAGTGCGCAGCGCATTGGCCACACTCTGAAACGTGCCGACGGGCTGGGCACGGCCAAGCCGCCTAGCCCCGCAGCTAAGGTTTTCTTAAGACTCTCCAGTTATGCTTCAACCCTGTTCAAAAGAGGGGGAAGCATGACTCAATTTCAATCCTTTACTTTAGGCTTGGCCATCCTGGGCTGCAGCACACTGGCATTGGCCGAAGAAGGTGGCAAAAGGCTCCAGCTCGACTCGAAAATGGCTCAGGAATGCTCGGCCTGCCACATTGCCTACCGGCCAAATTTCTTGCCCACCTCGTCCTGGAAACATATCATGGGCTCGCTGGACAAACACTTTGGCACGGATGCGTCGCTGTCACCCGCCGACCACCAGCACATCACCAACTGGATCGTCGCCCACTCGCAAGAAATTGGTGCACCGCCACCCGGCAACCGCATCACCAAATCGTTTTGGTTCACCCGCAAACACGGCACCAACCACATCAAGACCGAAGTTTGGAGCCGCAACTCGGTCAAAAGCCCGGCCAACTGCCAGGCCTGCCACGTGAATGCCGCTCAAGGTGACTTCAACGAACACAATATCCGCATTCCACGCTGATACAGTTCACTTTTTCTTTTCTTCAACTCCAAGGACTTACCATGTTTTCCAACCTGCGCCCCTCTCATTTGTTTGCTTGCATCGCTTTGGCAGCCCCCCTGCTGGCCAGTGCCAACCCTATTTTGGACGGCTACAAAGCCGAAACCAAAGGCACATTCAGCGTGGCTGCGGGCGAAAAACTGTACAAAACCGTGGGCCCGAACCAATTGGCGTGCGCCTCTTGCCACACCGATTCACCAAAAAATGTTGGCAAACATGCCAAAACCAACAAGACCATTGACCCCATGGCTCCGAGCGTGAACCCCAAGCGCTTTACCGATGCCGCGAATGTTGAAAAATGGTTCAAACGCAACTGCAACGATGCGCTGGGCCGCGCCTGCACCACGCAGGAAAAAGGCGACTTCATGACCTATGTGTTGTCGGTCAAGTAAGGTGCACACCATGAAATTACTCAAACCCCTGCTGCTGGTTGCCCTGGCTTCCCTGTCGCTGGCCGCCTGTGCCCGCTACAACGGCGAAGACCGTGGCAAACCCATGATGCCCAACCAGGTGAATGCCAAATGGCAAGCTGAATGCTCCGGCTGCCACATGGCCTACCCGCCGGGTTTGCTGCCTGCGGCCTCATGGAAAAAAATCATGGGCGGCCTGGACAAACACTTTGGCACCGATGCCTCGCTGTCAGCCGCCGACACGGCTGAAATCAGTGCCTTTTTGGTAGCCAACCCTTCCAACCGCTGGTCTTCCAGCGCCGCCCCCCTGCGCACCACTGAAAGTGAATGGTTCCGGGCTAAGCACGGCGAGATCAGTGCGGCAGTTTTTGCCCGCGCCTCCATCAAAAGCAAATCCAACTGCGTTGCCTGCCATAGCGGCGCTGCCAATGGCAATTTTGATGACCGCACCGTGCCGAAATAAACCCTGACTTGCGCACGCCCCCTCACTTCTGAAAGACTGCCCCCATGCAACGCACCCTGATCTGGGACCTGCCCACCCGACTGTTTCACTGGACGCTGGCCTCCAGCTTTGCCATTGCCTGGCTCACCAGTGAAGGCGATCGGTGGCGCTCGGTTCACGTCTTCTTTGGTTACCTGATGCTGGGGCTGGTGGTGTTTCGGTTGGTGTGGGGTTTTACCGGCTCGCACTTTTCACGCTTTGCCAGTTTCTGGTTCAGTCCCAAACAGGCGCTTGATTACTTGCAGCAAGTGGCCGTTGGCCACGCGCCGCGCCATGTCGGGCACAACCCAACCGGTAGCCTGGCCATCTACATTCTGCTGGCACTGGCGCTGGCGGTGGGTCTGACCGGCATCGTCACCCTGGGCGGCGACGAACAGCAAGGCGTAGCGGCAGGTTGGTTTACCTTCGCGCAAATTCAATTGCTGCGCAGCATCCACAACCTCGGTGCCATTGCCATGCTGCTGGTGGTCATCGGCCACATCACGGGGGTGGTTGTGGAAAGCGTGCTGCACAAGGAAAACCTGGCGCGTTCCATGGTCACCGGCTTCAAGCAAGCGGCCGCCAACACCCCCAAAGCTACCGCCCGCCCCCTGGTGGCGGTGCTGATGCTGCTGGCCATGCTGGGCTTTGCCGGCTGGTGGTTTACCTACGCCATCGACCGCACCATTGACAACCATAACTGGCACATCAAGCTGGAGTCCGGCATTGGTGAAGAACCACACGTGAAATTTGTTGGCAAACAGCTGCCAGACAACAAACAGTGGCGCGACGAATGCGGGGCTTGTCATGCGGTGTTTTACCCGGCGCTGCTGCCTGCGCGCTCGTGGCAAAAAATGATGGCCGAACAAGATAAACACTTTGGCTCTGACCTCGGTTTTGATGCCGCCACCAGCGCTGCCATATTGAAATTCCTGGTAGACAATTCGGCTGAGAAACACTTGACCGAAGCGGGCTTCAAAATCGATCAATCGATTCCCAAGGATGTGACACCGTTGCGCATCATTGAGACCCCCAAGTGGATTGAGAAACACCGCGAAATTGCTGCCTCTGACTGGGCCAACCCCTTGGTGAAAAGCAAAAACAACTGCGCCGCTTGCCACACCGATGCCGACGACGGCACGTTTGAAGACGGTGCCATGCACATCCCCAAAGCCCCAGCACCAGCCGCTGCCGCATCCAAACCCTGACACGCTTATGTGATCAAGGTTTGATGCAACCCCAGGGCGGCGCGGGGCCAAGTGGCGATAATCCTGGCTTACTTTATTTACCCCCGCCTGCCATGACCACTTCACCCTACGCACCGCTGCAAAACGACACTTTTCTGCGCGCTTGCCTACGCCAAGCCACCGACTACACCCCAATCTGGATGATGCGCCAAGCCGGGCGTTTCTTGCCGGAATACTGTGCCACCCGTGCCAAAGCCGGCAGTTTCATGGGGCTGGCCACCAATGTCGACTACGCCACGCAAGTCACCCTGCAGCCCACCGAACGTTTCCCCATTGATGCCGCCATTTTGTTCAGCGACATCCTGACCGTGCCCGATGCCATGGGCCTGGGCCTGTCTTTTGCGCAAGGTGAAGGCCCCCGTTTTGCCACCCCGGTGCGCGACGAAGCCGCTGTAGCCAAACTTGAAGTCCCGGACATGGAAAAACTACGGTACGTATTCAATGCCGTCACTTCCATCCGCAAAGCGCTCAATGGCCGCCTGCCCCTGATTGGTTTTTCGGGCAGCCCCTGGACACTGGCCTGCTACATGGTTGAAGGGGCCGGGTCAGACGACTACCGCCTGGTCAAAACCATGCTCTACAGCCGCCCGGACCTGCTGCACCGCATTTTGCAAATCAATGCCGATGCCGTGGCGCAGTACCTCAATGCACAAATTGAAGCTGGAGCGCAGGCAGTGATGATTTTTGACAGCTGGGGCGGTGTGCTGGCCGACGGCGCATTCCAGGAATTCAGCCTGGCTTACACCCGTCGGGTGCTGGGGCAACTGCACCACGAATACAACGGTGCACGTATTCCCAGCATTGTCTTCACCAAGGGCGGTGGCCTGTGGCTGGACGAAATGGAGCAGCTTGACTGCAACGTGCTGGGCGTGGACTGGACCGTCAACCTGACAAAAGCCCGCGCCATAGTGGGCGGCTCCAAAGCCCTGCAAGGCAACCTGGATCCGAACGTGCTGTTTGCGCCCCCGGCACAAGTCCAAGCCGAGGCCATCAAGGTGCTCAACGCCTTTGGCACCCCGCACACTGGCAGCGGCTGCGGCCCAACCCACATTTTCAATTTGGGCCATGGCATCAACCAACACACCCCCACCGACCACGTGGCCGCCCTGGTGGAAGCGGTGCACAGCCATTCACGCAAAATGCGCAGCGCTTGCTAGCACTTTTTGAGCTGTTTGCAACGCTGTTTTAATGATTTTTTTGTCAACTTGTACACAAAATCAGGAATGACGTGCAACTGGGCCGAAACGGGTTCACCGTTTTGCTAGCAAAGCCATAGCGAATGCAAGTGCTTGATTTATAAAGAAATTTAACAACTGCTTGTTTTCTGTGCAAGCTGTGGAAAGCCTTGATTTTCAAGGCCTCGGGTGTGTTGCAAGGCCTTTATCAACAAAGTTATCCACAGAAAACTTGGATGACCGATAAAACACCTGAAAATCAAGCACTTACCGGCCATTTCGCAAGTTCACTTCAACACCATGCCGCAACTGCACGTGCCTGGCATCTGTCTGAACCAGGTGCTGGTGCAAACCCCCAACTACAGCCCGATGCACGGGGTGTTGACCTACACCCATGTCGAAAACCTGCCGCCAGGCACTTTGGTACGCGTGCCACTGGGCCCGCGCGATGTGCTGGGCGTGGTGTGGTCGGGTGCAGCTGCCCCCGATCAACACCATGCCTTTGACCCGGCCAAACTGCGCCCGATCACCAGCGTGCTGTCTGCGTTGCTGCCCCTGAGCACCCATTGGCGCACCCTGGTCGGTTTTGCTGCCAGCTACTACCAACGCTCGGTGGGCGAGGTGGCGTTGGCTGCTTTGCCGCCGCAACTGCGCGACCTGAGCCAGGTGCAACTGACCCGCAAACTCAAAAAACTCGCCAAAACAGCCGCCGCTCCTGCCGTCCCGGCCAGCATGCCAACGCAGCCGCTGCACATGCCCCCTTCCCAGATCGCCACCAGCCCTCTGGTTGCAACGGAATCAATCGCTTTAACCCCAGAACAGATCAGGGCCATAAGCCAATTTGAGCAACATGCCGGGCCTTTTTTGCTGTTTGGAGCCACCGGCAGTGGCAAAACTGAAGTCTTCATGCAATGCACTGCGCAATTGCTGGCCCGCAACCCCAGCGCACAGGTGCTGGTGATGGTGCCCGAGATCAACCTGACACCGCAGCTGGAGGCCCGCTTTAAATCACGTTTTGACCACCTCAGCGGTGCGGATGCAGTGGTCTCCCTGCACAGTGGTCTGACCCCGGCGCAGCGCTTAAACAGCTGGTTGGCGGCACACAGCGGCGCGGCGCGCATTGTGCTGGGCACGCGCATGGCCGTGTTTGCATCCATGCCGCAGCTCCAGCTGATCATTGTGGACGAAGAGCACGACCCCAGCTACAAAAGCCACGAGGGCGCACGCTACTCGGCGCGCGATCTGGCTATTTACCGTGGACACCAGGAAGGTATCAAGGTGCTGCTGGGTTCGGCCACGCCGTCGCTGGAGAGCTGGTACCACAGCCGCCCGGTTGCTGAAGGCGGGCGCTACTTGCGACTGGACATGCCCAGTCGCATCGGCAGCGGCAGCTTGCCGCTGGTGCGCCGGGTCGACATGAACCACCAGCCCAAGCACTGCATCATTGCCCCGCCCTTGCACGATGCCATTGCCGCACGTGTGGCGCGCGGCGAACAAAGCATGCTGTTTTTAAACCGGCGCGGCTACGCACCGGTGCTGGAATGCACCGACTGCGGCTGGAAAAGCACTTGCCCGAATTGCAGCGCGTTTCGCGTGTTCCACAAAATTGACCGCACCCTGCGCTGCCACCATTGCGGTTTTGCCGAGCGCGTGCCACGCGCCTGCCCGGCCTGCGGCAACCCCGACATTGCCCCGGTGGGCCGCGGCACAGAGCAGCTGGAAGAGCACCTGGCCGAGCTGCTGACAGACCTGCGTCGCCCGGATGGCGCACACGTGCGCATCCTGCGCATTGATGCTGACAGCACCCAACTTAAGGGCGCACTCGAAGCCCAACTGGCGCAGGTGCATGCCGGCGACGTGGATGTCTTGGTCGGCACGCAAATGATTGCCAAGGGGCACGACTTTCGCCGCATCACGCTGGTGGCGGCGGTGAACCCCGACAACGCGCTGTTTTCCAGCGACTTCCGCGCCCCCGAGCGCCTCTTCAGCTTGTTGATGCAAGCCGCAGGCCGAGCCGGGCGCGATGCCGCCGTGGCGGGCACAAGCGAGATGTGGCTGCAAACCTACCACCCCACGCACCCTTTGTACGAAGCCCTCAAAACCCACGACTACCGGGCTTTTGCGGCCTCGCAACTCCAAGAGCGCCAGCAAGCCGCCATGCCGCCATGGAGTTTTCAGGCCCTGGTGCGGGCCGAGGCACGCACCCAGGAAGTGGCCCAAGGTTTTTTGAATCTGGCCAGTGCCAGCGCCGCGCAGCAGGCCGATGCCGCCGCCTGGTTGCCGCACCTGACCCTGTACCCCGCTGTGCCCATGAGCATGGCCCGCGTGGCCAATGTGGAGCGCGCCCAGATGCTGATTGAAAGCCCGTCACGCACCGCGCTGCAGCGCTTTTTGACCCTCTGGCAAGCCATCCTGCACCGCACCCGGCAAGAACCATCCTGCAAAGGGGTGCTGCGCTGGGCGATTGATGTGGACCCGCTCACTATCTGACGCGACCGTGCAGACTCAAGCGGCAGGCTTGGTGGCCACAATTACCTGAAAATTATCAAAAAACACGGTGTGCCGTTCACAGGTCACGCCGGGCATGGCTTGCAATTGCAGCACCGGGTCATGCGTGTTCCACAGCGCCAGACCATAAGGCTCAAACACTTTGAAATAGGTCCAGCTCAAAGCGCGCAACACCCACGGACGGGGTTTGTGAAACTCACCCAGATACAACTTGCCGCCCGGTTCCAACACCCGCATGGCTTCCGTCAGGGCATCAAGCTTGAGGTGGTTGGGCAGCTCATGCAGCAGAAAAAACATGACGTTGGCACTGACAGAGCCGTCGGCCTGTTTCATCGCAATGGCATTGTCTTGCGCGTACACGGTTTTGTCGGCATACACCGTCATCTTGCGCTCAGCGTGGTCGAGTTCGTTTTGGATGATGTCGGCCACCAGCACCTTGCTGGCACCCGAAGCAAGCGCGGCCTCAGTCACGCGCGGCATGACGTTGCCAAAGGCACAGGAGGTGATCAGCACCTGCTTGCCTTGGAGGTTGTCGCGGTTCAGACCGTGCACGATGATCGACACCAGGGTGCTGTACTGGAACAGCAAAATCGCCGAAATGATGGGCTGCCAGTCAATCAGGCGAATCAGGCGCATGTTGGAATAAATTGGGTACACGTGCGCGGCATCGTGGGTCAGGCGGCCGGTGAAGCCACGCATCAACAGCGCGCCTCGGGTCAGGGTAAAGAAAAACATGGCGGTACTGGCAAGTACCACGGTCACAGCAAACGCTGTGTACGAAAACCAGGCTGACATGGTGTGCTTTCAAATGGCGGGTTAAAAACCCTGTTGAACAATGAAACCGGGGGCATTACACACCTATGGTTAACCCTGGTTTTTGATGCACGTCAACACGCCAGCAACTTGGTCGCTGCCACGCTGGAGCGGCCGCCCTAACCGTCATGCATCCAAGTTGACACCCCGGTTGACGGAGTGATCATCCATGCCGACGCAGGGCAGACCTCAGTCCGCCATGGTCGACTGAAGTCGACCCTACAACGGGTCAAGTCAACAAGGCCACCGCCAGTGAAAACGTCAGAAACGCAGCGGCGGTAGAGACCAGAATGATGCGCGCCACACGCCCGTTGTCAGCCCCAAACCGCTCGGCCAGCAGCGACACGTTGCTGGCGCTGGGCAAGGCCGCGGTGAGCACCATCACGGTCAGTGTGAAACGTGACAACGGCAAGCCCAGGTGCATCAACCCGGCCCCCACCAACAGCACCAGCAGCGGGTGCAAAAACAGCTTGAACAGCGCAGCGGGCAAGTAGTCACGCAGCCAGGGAGCCTGCACATGACCGGCCGCTGCCAGCACTTGCGAGCGTGCCAGCACCGCACCAATGGTGAACAACGCCACGGGCGAGGCGGCATCGGCCAGCAGCCCGATGGTTTGCGCCACCGGTTTGGGCGGCATCCAGCCCAGCACCGAAACCCAGGCTCCGGCCAGAATGGCCCAGGGCATCGGGTTCATGAACACCCCTTTGAGCGCATTTTTAAGCGCCAGGGCCGCACCGTGCTTGTCGGCCCCATCAAGCCGCGACAAGGCAATGCACAGCGACGTGGTGACGATCATGTCCAGCGCAATGGTCAAAATCACGGGCCCGGCCGAAGCCGCCCCCAGCAAGGCCACCAGCAACGGCACGCCCATGAAGCCCGAGTTAGGAAAAGCCGCCACCAGCGCACCAAAAGCAGCATCATTCCAACCCGTACGCGGCCCCAGCGTGACCGCCACCGTGAAGGCCACCACCATAAAACCACACAGCAGCCAGGTCACTAGCACACCCACATCGAGCAACTGCGCAATCGGGGTCGACGCACCAAAGCGGTACAACATGCAGGGCAGCGCAAAAAACAGCACAAAACCGTTCAGGCCAGGGATCGCCTCCAACGGCAACATGCGCCTGCGCGTGGCCAGATAGCCGCACAGAACCAAGGCAAAAAACGGGAAGGTAATGGTCAAAACTTGCAGCATCGCCGGATTGTCTCAGCTTCAGTCCGGGCCCTGTTGGCAGGGTTATCCATCAGCGCCGCCGCCACCCTGGCGTTGATAATGTGGCCATGCCTGACACCCTGCTTCGCCCGCTTCGTCCCACCGGCCATTTCATGATGGCGCACCCGGCGCACGTGCTGGCGCTCGGGTTTGGATCGGGCCTGAGCCCCAAAGCCCCAGGCACCATGGGCACGCTGTGGGCTTGGGGGCTATTTGCCTTGCTGCAGGGCCGCCTGACCGAAGCCCACTGGGGCTGGCTGATTGCCCTGAGCATTCCGCTGGGCTGGTGGGCTTGCACCATCACCGCCCGGCACATGCGCGTGCTGGATCCCGGCAGCATTGTGTGGGACGAAATTGCCGCCTTCTGGCTGGTGCTGTGGCTCATCAGCCCAACCGGCTTCTGGGGGCAACTGGCAGCGTTTGCCCTGTTCCGGTTTTTTGATGCCGTTAAACCCGGCCCGGTGGCGTGGGCCGACCAGCTCTACCACCACGTCGATCCTGCCCAGGACCACTGGGCCTGGCACAAAGCCGGTTGGGGCATCATGCTGGACGACTTGGTGGCCGCGTTTTGCACCTTGCTGGTGTTGGCACTGTGGCGGGCGTGGTGATGTCAAACACCCTCAAAACGCTATCAAATTCAGAGCTACAAGCCGACAATAAACAAGGGCTAGAAGTTGATTTACTCATAAAAAATAAATGGCTCCTGACCACCGCAGAAAGCTGTACCGGTGGCTTGATAGCTGCCGCCTGCACCGAGCTGGCGGGCTCCAGCACCTGGTTTGAACGCGGTTTTGTCACCTACTCCAATGCTGCCAAAACAGAGCTACTGGGCGTGGATGCGGCCCTGATCACCCGCCAAGGTGCGGTCAGCCAAGCCGTGGTGCGGGCCATGGCCACCGGGGCCATCCAGCGCTCACACGCCCAGGTGGCGGTGGCCGTCACCGGCGTGGCCGGGCCCAGCGGCGGCAGTGCCGACAAACCGGTCGGCACCGTCTGGTTTGGTTTTGCTTGGCCTGGTGGCATCTGCACCGAAGTGCAACACTTTGCCGGCGACCGCAGCACCGTGCGCCAGGCCACCGTGCGCCACGCCCTGACCCGTTTAACCGAACTCTTGCACACCCAGACCGACCCATGAAGCTGCTGCTTGTTGAAGATGACCCCATGATGGGAGCCAGCCTGCAGGCGGCACTGGGCAAGGCTGGCTTTGAGGTGCACTGGCTCACCGACGGTGAATCGGCGCTGGAGGCCCTCTCCACCGCGTTTTACCGCGCCGCCGTGCTCGACATCACCCTGCCAGGCATGGATGGACTGAGCCTGCTGGAGCACCTGCGCGCCAGTGGCAGCACCCTGCCGGTGCTGATGCTTACCGCCCGCGACACCACCCGCGACAAGGTGCAATGCTTTGACTCTGGGGCCGACGACTTTCTGGTCAAAACCACCGACATCGAAGAACTGATCGCGCGCCTGCGGGCCCTGATCCGGCGGGCCGGCTACGTGGGTCGCCTCTGCGTGGGCGAGCTGATGCTCGACACCGACACCCATGTGGCCAGCCAAAACGGCCAACTGCTCAACCTGTCCAACCGTGAGTTTGACCTGCTCCAGGCCCTGATGGCCCATGCCAACAAAGTCGTCACCCGCCACCAGCTTGAAGAAGCCGTGTTTGGCATCAACCGCAGCGCCGAGAGCAATGCGCTGGAGGTACACGTGCACCACCTGCGGCAAAAAATTGGCGAGACCAACCTGAAAACCGTGCGCGGTGTCGGCTACATGTTGGTCACCCTCTGCGCGCCATGACACGCAAACGCCTGACCCTGAGCCACCGCTTGTTGATTGCCCTGGGGGTGGTCAGCTTTCTGTTCTGGTCGGTGATGGCCGCGCTGTCCACCCGCGACAACATCCGCGAAGTCAATACCTTGTACGACGTGCACCTGGCGCACACGGCCAAGGCTTTTTTGTTCCTGATGGACCCGGACGACAACGCCCTGCAGAGCAACCCCAGTGTCATGCCAGCGGCAGACATTGAGCAACTGCTCAATACCTGGCCCGATCTGGCGCTGCGACCGTTCTCTGATCAGCCCGGTACCGGTACGCCTGGCACGCAAACGGCCCACGCACCTGCCACCGAAAGCCCCTTTGGCACAAAGTACGGGGCCAGCTTGCGCTACCAGTTGTGGCGCGATGATGGCAGCCTGCTGTTTCGCTCGGACAACGCGCCCACCGCCCCGATCACCCGCGTGCTGGGGTATTCCGATGGGCGCGACGCGCAAGGCCAAGGGTGGCGCAGCTATGCGGTGCATGACCTCAATCACCGCGTCAAGATCATCATCTCGGAGCCGCATCAATTTCGCGGCCAAATCAACCGCAGCATGATCCTGAGCGCCGCCACCCCCCTGGCACTGGGCTTGCCGGTGCTATTTTTATTGCTCTGGTTCTCAATTTGGCGCGGCTTGTACCCCCTGGCCGCACTGAGCCAGGAAATCAGCAAACGCAGCCCCGACAACTTGACCCCCATGCAAGCGCACAACGTACCCGACGAGGTGCGACCGATCGTCATCGCGCTCAACGGCCTGCTGCAACGGGTCGCGCAAACACTGGACAACGAGCGCCGTTTTACCGACGATGCCGCGCACCAGCTGCGCACTCCCCTGGCAGTCATTCAGACCCAGCTCTACACCGTGCGCCACACCATGGCCAGCACACCACACCAGCAAGCACTTGATCAATTGCAGGACAGCGTGGCGCGCAGCATTCGCATGGTGAACCAGTTGCTGGCGCTGGCACGCCTGAACCCACAGCAAGCGCCCCCCGTTTTGATGCCCATCGACCTCACCTCGCTGAGCGAAACGGTCTGCGCCGAACTGGCTCCGCTGGCGCTGCAACGCAACCAAACCCTGGAGCTGCTGGCGGCATCACACCTGCCCCGCGTTTCAGGCAACCCCGACCTGCTGTCCATGCTGCTGTTGAACCTGCTCGACAACGCCATTCACTACACCCCGCCCGGGGGCACGATTCACGTGCTGCTGGAGTCCACCGCCCAGGGGGTTAGGCTGGCGGTGTGCGACGACGGCCCCGGCATTGCGCCGGATCAACGCCTCAAGGTGCAGGAGCGTTTTTACCGTCTGGCCGGGCAAAACCAGCCCGGCACCGGCTTGGGCCTGGCCATTTGCAAGCGCATTGCCGAACTGCACGGCAGCACCCTCACACTCACCGACGGCTTGCACGGGCGCGGACTCACCGTGCGTGTGCTGCTGCCAACCAGCCCCCCGCCAACAACCGCGCGGTAACCCATGCTGACTGATCGCTGCAGACAGCGGCGACGCTGCGGCATCAGGCCCCGCAGCACTTTTTGTACTTCTTGCCACTGCCACACGGGCACGGGTCGTTGCGCCCCGGCTTGTCCCCCACGTGTACCGTTTCAACCCGGGGGCCAATGTTGCGCCAGAGTTCGCGCAAATCGTAAATCGCCCACACGGCATCGGCAAAGTCGTTGAGCCGCTGCGTGCTGATGGTGGGCGTGTCGTTGTCGTCGAACGCGGCCACGGTGGGGGGGGCGGTGTCGTCTTCGGTCACCGCCACCACACACTCCAGCGCGGCATCCAACACCTGGGCTGCTTGCTTGTCGCGCGGCGCGGCCCAGTCGTCGGGCCAGCTTTCTACCGCGTACATGAAGCCAATGGCCCATATCTGGCCAAAAGAGGGAATCGGTGCGTCACCCAGCTCGGCACGCTGTGCTTCGGGTAAATCGGCAATGGCGGCGCGCAAATCCATCACTTCAGGCTGGTAGGCACGGTCGTCGTCCAAGGACTCCACATCGGTATCCAACGCCGCCTTGACCTCGTTGAAGCGACGCAGCCACAGGGCTGAAAAGCGTTCAAACTGGGCCGCGTCTGCAAACAGCGGCAGGGCGCTGTCGCCCTCCAGGTCCAGCAACACCGCAAAGTACTCGTTCGGGGCAATCACGCGGCGGCTACAGACCAGCGCGGCCATGAAGCCCTCACAAAATTCCCACTGCGGGGTTTCGTCAGAACGGGTGCGCAAATCGTCCAGAATGGTGTCGAGCGCATCAAAGTCGGCAGACACCAGCGCTTGTATTGAATCGGTCATGGGAAAGGGTTTGAATTGGGTTGAAAATGGCAGCATTCTGCATCCTTCTCCCTCTGTTTGAACCGCCCATGAAACACCTCCCCCTGCTTTTTTTGCTGTGCACCAGCGTCTGCCAAGCCAGCCTGTGCGACAGCGGCTTGCGCCAGTCGCCCATCAACATCACCAGCGCTGCGGTGCAAGGCCCCAAACACCCCGCCCTGGTGGCAGACTATCCTGTGGTGGCGCTCAAATTGGCCAATGACGGCCATACCTTGCGGGTGCGCTTTGACAAAGGCGGGCAACTGGT
>JAVHPS010000502.1:0-18911 GCA_036170715.1 Rhodoferax sp.
CCTCCAATGCCGAGGCCTGTCTGCTGTTGCCGCGTTTTGCAGTACCGGCGCTAGCCCCATGAACACGCCCAACCCCACCATCCGGGTGGCCACCTACAACATCCATAAAGGGGTGCAGGGGCTGGGGCCGGTGCGGCGGCTGGAAATCCATAACCTGGTGCTGGCGGTGGAAGCGTTGGATGCTGATGTGGTTTGTCTGCAGGAGGTGCGCCAACATAACCAGCGCGAGGCGCAGCATTTTGCCTTGTGGCCACAGCAGGGACAGGCTGATTTTTTGGCTCCGCCGGGCTACCAAGCGGTTTACCGCACCAACGCCATCACACGCCATGGTGAACATGGCAACGCCTTGTTGTCACGCTGGCCGGTGCTGTCGCAGCAGCATGAAGACATGTCTGACCACCGCCTGGAGCAGCGCGGGCTGCTGCATGTCACGCTCCAGGTGTACAACACCGTGTTGCACGTGTTGGTGGTGCATTTGGGGCTGGTCAAGTCCAGTCGTGGGCGGCAGATCGCGCAGCTCAAGCGCTTTATTCAGCGTGAAATTCCGCCCACTGCACCCTTGTTGCTGGCGGGCGATTTCAACGATTGGGGCCAAAGCGTGCAACTGGCGTTGGCGCAGGCGGATTTACATGCCTGGGGTGTGTCGCACCCCACGTTTCCTTCGCGCCTGCCCTTGGCTCAGTTGGATTATGTGTTTGCCCGTGGTCTCAAGCCCGTCAGTCTGACCGTTCCCCATGGACGGGTCTGGTGGCGCATGTCAGACCATCTGCCGCTGATTGCCGAATTCACCCTGGCGAATTGACCCGATGCCGATGTCACCACGTCAAACCGGTCATGAACTGCAGTTGCTACAAGGCTCGGCGGCGTTTTTTGACGCACTCGAACAGGCCATGGATGCCAGTTTGCATGAGATCAGGCTGGAAACCTACATTTTTGACCTGCACGGAGGTGGCTTGCGCATCATGGCGGCGCTGGTACGTGCGGCCCAGCGTGGTGTGGCCGTGTTTCTGGTGGTTGACGGCGTTGGTACGCCGCAGCTGCCCGCACCTTGGCCGCAACGGCTGACAGCAGCCGGGGTGCAATGGCACATTTTTGCGCCTTTGGGGCGCTTTGGGCTGCTGCTGCCGAGTCGCTGGCGGCGCTTGCACCGCAAGTTGTGTGTGGTGGATGGTCAGACGGCTTTTTGTGGCGGCATCAATGTGCTGGATGACTGGTTTGACTCCAACCACGGTGCGCTTGACGCGCCCCGCTTTGACTTTGCTGTGCAAGTCAGGGGGCCTTTGGTGCAACAGGCGCATGCCGCCATGCACCAGTTTTGGTGGCGTTTGCAGGCCACTCAGTTGGCCCGGCAGGTGGACTGGCACGGAGCTTGGGAGGCGTTGCAGCAATCGGTGCAGGCAACCTGGCCGGGGCGTACCGAGCGCGCCAGCATGGCGGCCGGTGCGCAGGCTGAACTGGTGTTGCGCGATAACCTGCGTTTTCGCACCCGCATTGAGCGCGCCTACCGCCTGGCCGTGGGCGAGGCGCGGCACGACATTTTGTTGGCCAATGCCTATTTTTTGCCAGGCCGAAAAATTCGCCAAAGCCTGATCCACGCTGCCCGCCGCGGCGTGCGGGTGCGCCTGTTGCTGCAGGGGCGTTACGAATATTTCATGCAGTACCACGCCGCACACGCGTTGTATGGCTCGTTGCTGGCAGCGGGCATCGAGATTCATGAATACCGACCCAGTTTCTTGCACGCTAAAGTGGCCGTGATTGATGGCCAGTGGGCCACGGTGGGCTCTTCCAACATGGATCCCTTGAGCTTGTTGCTGGCGCGCGAGGCCAATGTGGTGGTGCAGGATGAGGTCTTTGCGACCCAGTTGCGGCAGGCTTTGGAGCAGGCCATGACCACCGATGCCCAGCAGGTTGATGCCCGTCAGCACGCGGCTCGCCCGTTGCGTCTGAAGCTGTTTGACGCAGTGGCCTATCTTTTAATGCGAACCTTGCTGTTTTTGAATGGGAAGCGCTATTAAAAACATAGCATATTAGCCTTTGTATTAAAGGGCTATCACCTAATAACCTTAGTATTAAAACACTGCTACGATTCAGCCCTGATTATTTTCATCGGTACACCATGAACCCATTAGAACCCGACCTTGGCACACCGGTGTCGGTCAAAATCCGCGAGCGTATTGCGGCCGCGCGCAAGCGTTTTCATGCCAACGACAACATTGCCGATTTCATCCAGCCAGGTGAGCTGGAGTTGTTGCTGGATGAAGTGGAAGACAAGATGAAAGGCGTGCTCAGCAGCCTGGTGATTGACACCGCGCATGACCACAACACCGACAACACCGCCAGGCGCGTGGCCAAGATGTACCTCAAGGAAGTGTTCCAGGGGCGTTATGTGTCGGCTCCCACCATCACCGAGTTTCCCAATGCCGAGCACTTGAATGAGCTGATGATCGTCGGCCCCATCACCGTACGCAGCGCCTGCAGCCACCATTTTTGCCCGATCATGGGCAAGATCTGGATTGGTGTGCTGCCCAATGAACACACCAACGTGATCGGCTTGTCCAAGTACGCGCGCCTGGCCGAGTGGGTCATGGGGCGGCCACAAATCCAGGAAGAAGCGGTGGTGCAGCTGGCCGATTTGATCCAGCAAAAAACCCAGCCCGATGGTTTGGCCATCGTCATGGAAGCCAGCCACTTCTGCATGAGCTGGCGCGGGGTCAAAGACGTGGACAGCAAGATGATCAATTCCGTGATGCGCGGCAGCTTCTTGAAAGATGCCAATTTGCGCCGTGAATTTTTGTCACTCATTCCCCAGAAAGGTTAACCATGTTGGTTCGTTTGCTTTATGCCAGCCGGGCGGTGGACACCAGCCCCGATGCGATTGAATCCATCCTGCACCAGTCGCGCGACCACAACCCGCATTGCGGTGTGACCGGTGTGCTGTGCTACGGCGGGGGTATTTTTTTGCAGGCCATTGAAGGTGGGCGCATGCCCATCAGCGACCTCTATGGTCACATTCAGCGTGACCCACGTCACAAAGACGTGGTGTTGCTGCACTATGAAGAAATATCAGAGCGTCGTTTTGCCGGTTGGACCATGGGCGAGGTCAACATGACGCGCATCAACGCCTCCATTTTGCTGAAATACGCTGAAAAACCCGAGCTTGACCCGTACTCGGTCTCAGGCAAAGTCTCGCTGGCGCTGCTGGAAGAATTGATGGCCACCGCTTCCATCATTGGCCGCGCCTGAGCCCGCACGCGTCGGCTACCTCAGAAACTGCTCGATCAAAGCCGCCACGGCCTGTGGCTGGTCATGGTGCAGCATGTGCCCGCTGTCGGGCACGTTGGCCATCTCGAGCTGGCGTACCGCCTTCAGCCGCGCATGGTGCTGCGCCAGGGTGAAACTGCCTTTCCACCACTGTGCCATGCTGTCGTCAGAGGCTTCCAGCATCAGCGTCGGGGCGCTGATGGCACGGAATATGGCCAGCGTTTCATCTTCGCGGTAAAGCTGTGCCGTGGTGATTTTGTGTGCCGCTTCGCCCAGAATCGACCACTGGCCTGGTTGCAGCTCGGCGGCCCAGTGGCTGGCCAGCCAGTGGGCTTTGTCGGCACTCAAGCGCCGGTTGGTTTTCATCAAGCGTGCAGCTACGGCAGCCAAAGAAGCATAGGTTTTGAGTTGCATCTGGCCTTGCTGGTGGGCTTTGAGCTCGCTCATCCACTGTGCATATTTCCCCGCAGCCTGCTCCGGCTGGGTGGCGGGCATGCCAAACCCTTCCAGGTTGATAAGTTTGGCAATGCGCTCGGGGCGGATGCCGGCGTACAGCATGACCACATTGCCACCCATGCTGTGGCCAGCCAGGTGCACCGCCTGACCCGGTGCGTAATGGTCCAGCAGCGCGTCCAGGTCGGCCAGGTAATCGGGATACCAAAAGCAGTCGGCCCCGCCCGAGGCCGTCAGGCCAAAGCCGCGCCAGTCCGGAGCGATGATGAAGTGCTCTTGCGTCAGTGCATCCACCACAAACTGAAAACTCGCGGCCACGTCCATCCAGCCGTGCACCAGCACCAGTGGCGTTTTGCCGGGGCCGGGCTGACCCCAGCGGCGCACGTGGTAGTTGAGGGTGCGAATAGGTACAAACTCGCTGGTAGAGGGGCGTTGAACTTGGTACATTGGGTTGATCATAAGGAGGCAGGTTCATGTCCGTCAGTCAAGCCAGCGACTTTGTCGCCACCCAGCCCGCTGCTGCCACGGCACCGGTGTGGGACTGGCCGCCAGCCTATGCGCGGGTGCAACAGGGTTTTCAGTGGCACGTGCCCGAGCATTTCAACATCGCCCAAGCCTGTTGCGCACGTTGGGCAGGGTTGCCTCATGCTTCAAAAAACATAGCTGTACATGCTTATAAATCAAGGGCTGAAAGCACTTTTTTATCATATTCTCGGTTGCAGCTTGAGGCCAATCGTTTAAGCCATGTGCTGACCAGCATGGGCGTGCGCCAGGGGGATTGCGTGGCGCTGGTGTTGCCCCAGTGCATCGAGACCGCTGTGGCCTACATGGCGGTGTTGCAAATGGGCGCGGTGGCCATGCCGCTGTCGCAGCTCTTTGGTCCTGAGGCGCTTGAATTCCGGCTCCAAGACAGTGCTGCCGTGGTGGCTATGGGTGATGCCCAGACGCTGGCCAACCTGTCAGCCGTGCGCGCGCATTGCCCGGCGCTGCGCCAGACCATTGGCGTGGGCCTGGCCGAGCCGCTGCACGGGCTCGCGGATGTGGTGTATGCGCACGCGCTGGCCGCTGCCAGCGACCAGTTTGAAGCCGTGGCCACGCGGGCCGACGCTGCGGCCATTCTGATCTACACCAGCGGCACCACCGGCAACCCCAAGGGGGCACTGATTCCGCACCGGGCATTGCTGGGCAACCTGACTGGTTTCGTGTGTAGCCAAAACGGCTTTGGCTTTGATCTAGGATCCGGTGGCGCACCCACTGCGGCGGCTTTGAACTTGCTGGCCAGCAGCACGCAACCGCCCAGCGGGTCACAAGCGGTGTTCTGGTCACCGGCTGACTGGGCCTGGACCGGCGGCCTGATGGACGCGTTGTTGCCAACGCTGTTTTATGGCCGCCCAATCGTCGCCTTCAACGGCCGCTTCAGCCCGCAGGCGGCGCTGGAACTGATGCGTGACTGCGGTGTGACGCACACGTTTCTCTTTCCCACCGCGCTCAAAGCCATGATGAAAGTCTACCCCGGCGATGCCCATCAAACCGTGCAGCAGCAATGGGGTTTGCAGCTGCAGGCCATCATGAGCGCAGGCGAAGCCGTGGGCGACGCGGTGTTTGACTACTGCCAAGCTCAACTGGGCGTGACGGTGAACGAGATGTTTGGCCAGACCGAGATCAACTACATCGTGGGTAATTCGTCACACATCTGGCCGGCCAAACCCGGCAGCATGGGGCTGGGTTACCCCGGCCACCGGTTGGCGGTGATTGATGATGAAGGCCACGAATGCGTCGCCGGCGAAATTGGCGACGTGGCCGTGAGCCGCCTGGATGTGCATGGCCAACCCGACCCGATTTTCTTTTTAGGTTATTGGAAAAACGAACACGCTACCCAAGCCAAATTCACCGGTGACTGGTGTCGTACCGGTGACCTGGCCAGCCGCGATGCGCAAGGCTACCTCTGGTACCAGGGCCGCAGTGACGACGTGTTCAAGGCAGCGGGCTACCGCATTGGCCCTGGCGAGATTGAGAACTGCCTGGTCAAACACCCGGCGGTGGCCAATGCGGCGGTGGTGCCCAAACCCGATGCCGAGCGTGGCGCAGTGGTCAAGGCGTTTGTCGTTCTTGCACCTGATTTTGTAGCTTCTCGCCCTGTAGATTCAAGGGCTAGATGCCAATTTGATGCTGAACTTGTGGCGCAGCTGCAAGCCCATGTCAAAGGCAAACTGGCCCCGTATGAATACCCCAAAGAGATCGAATTTCTGGATGCCTTGCCCATGACCACCACCGGCAAAGTGCAGCGCCGCGTGCTACGGCTGCAGGAGGCGGCGCGGTTTGCAGACCTGCTGCCCGGCAAGGCCTGATCAAAGCCGCTGCACCATGACCGCTGCCCCGAGACCACCGGCCCCGGCTACGGCAGCCAAACCACGTGCGCCTGGAGCTTCGTCGCGCTGCAAATCGGCCAGCACCCGCACCAGGGCAATCGCCCCGGAGGCCGCAATGGGGTGACCGCGTGCCAACCCACCGCCGCGTCGGTTGATGTGCAGGGGATCCAGGCCCAGGGTGTGGCAAAAGCTCAGGCCCTGCACCGCAAATGCATCGTGCAGTTCAATCACCTGCACCTGTGCCATGCGCTGCAGGCCCGCACGTTGCAGGGCCGCCTGTGCGGCTGGTGCGGCTGCCGACAGCGGCGTGGTCGGGTCAGCGCCCAATGAGACCCCCACTGTCCAGGCTGCCCGCGCATGCAGGCCCCACCGATGGCATGCCTGTGGCGTGGCCAGCAACACCATGCCGGCACCGTCGGCCCGGGTGGATATGGCCAAGGTGCTGAGGGCGCAGCCCGGTGCGGTGTGGGGGTGGGCGCGTGCCGCCACCGGCATGCGTGCCGCACGCGCCAGGGTCAGGGCGCGCGGATACGCATCGTGCTGTAGCCCCTGAATGGGCACGATTTCGTCCATCAAGACGCTCTGGCCGGCCAGCGCCCGTTGGTGACTCTGCACCGCATAGGTGTCTTGCGCCTGGCGGGTGATGTGGTGTGCAGCGGCGTAGTCAGCGGCAGCTTGCAACAGATCCGGGTCTTGGGCCGGGTCGGGCGCAAATGCCGGGCGTTCATAGGCCAGCGCGGGTTCACCCGCATGCAAGGGGCGTGTCTGGCGGATGGGGGCGCGGCTCCAGGCCTCCACACCACCAGCTATGACCACCGATGCCTGGCCTGATGCCAGCAGGCCTACGGCCATCGACACTGCATCGAGCCCGGCGCAGCATTGCGTGTCAACCGAAAAAGCGGCGCAGCGCTCGGGCAAACCCGCAGCCAGAGCCACCATGCGTGCCGGGTTGCCGCCTGCGCCCAGGGCATTGCCCAGCACGATGGCATCTACCGCCTGAGCGGCAATACCGGCACGCGCCAGCAGTGCTTGCACCACGGGCGCGGCAATCTGGTGTGCGTGCAGGGCCGCCAACGCGCCACCATGCGGGGCCACGGCGCTGCGGGCCCAGGCGGCGATCAGTGCCAGGGGCTCAGACATGTTGGCGCGGCATCGGGGCTGCCGTTCAGGTGCTGGTGCAGGCGTTGCGCCAGGGTGCGGTGGTCGGTTTTGCCACTGGCGGTGAAACACCAGTCCGGGCAAACCCAAAAGTGGCGCGGTGTTTTGTAGCTTTCCAGATGGTTGCGACACCAGTTAACCAGTTGCAAGGCGTTCGGCGGTGGTTCTGCTGCCATGGCAGACCAGCGCAGCAGCGCCACCACTTGCAGCCCACGCAGCGGGTCGTGTACGCCATGCACCGAGGCGCTGGCAATGGCCGGGTGGGCCTCCAGCACCGACTCCAGCTCCTCGGGAAACAGGTTGTTGCCCTGGGTCACGATCATGCGGTTTTGCCGTCCTTTCAGGCACAGCCGCCCCTGTGCATCCAGGTAGCCGAGGTCGCGCACACTCAGCCAGTCACCATCCCACATGGCGGCGGTGTCATCGGCGACCGCGCCCACATAGTCCATGAACAGCATCGGGCTGCGCACATAGATCAAGCCCGCTTCGGCCTGGGCAGCAGCCGGGTCAGGGCGGATTTGCACGGCAACCTGTTTGAAAGGGTGCCCCACCACGTCTGCCGGGGTGTGTTCGTGGCTGTCGATCCAGGTGATAAAGCTGGTCTCTGAAGCACCGTAAAACTCAATGATGCGGGCGCAGGGAAACAAAAGACGCAGTGCTACCGTGCGGCTGCGATCCCAGCGTGCGCCGCTGACCAAAACCAGCCGTACCGCGCTGATGGGGGACAAGCGGCGGTGTTGCGCCAGCTCCAGCATCAACAGCAATTGGCTGGGCACGGCCACCAGGCACGGGGTGAGCCCGCTGCGCAAGGTGTCGAGCGCAGCAGGGGCTGAAAAATGCGCTTGCACCACCACCCCGGCACCACTCCACAGTCCCAGCAGCATGGCAAAGAGAAAGAGCGAGTGCGAGTCTCTGCCGGGAGCCAGGATGCAGCTGCGGGCATCGGTACCAAAGGTATCCAGACAAGCGCGAAAGCTCTCGGTCCAGGACTGGTGATGGCGACGGTAACCCTTGGGAATGCCGGTGCTGCCCGAGGTGTAGCCGATGTAAAACGGCGTATGGGGTGTGGGTGCGGGCAGGTCGGCTGCGCGGCTGGACAAGTTGGCTAGCACGGCAGCGCGCACCGCCGCTGGCCAATCGGGGTCGCCCACGGCGGCGCAGCGGCCACTGGCAACAATACCTAAAAAATCCACCAGCCGCTGCATCATGGGCAACGCATCGTTGACCAGTACCGTGGCCGGTGAATGGGCTTGTGTGAGGGTGTGCGCGCGCTGGATGACGGCTTGGTGCAGTTGGGCAAACGTCAGCGTATCTGCGTCGCAGCGGATCGCCACGGCATCGGGGTGCACCCGTGCCCATTGGGCCAGCGGCGCGTGCACCAGGTTGGCCGCTGGCACTGGGGTCATTTCATGGTGCGACTGGCAAATCGCCAATCTGGCAGGCCACGTGCCACGGTGTGCACCACCATGGCGCACAGGGCGCACTTGATCAGGTCACCGGGCACAAACACCAGTGTGCCCATCAGGGCTTGTGTCCAGCTCAGGTTGGCCAGTTTCACCAACCCCGCCACACCAAATGCATGCACCACCAGCAACCCACCCAGACCAGAGGCCAGGAACGCACTGCTGGCAGCACGGTTCGGGCTTGAATGTGGCAAACGCGACATGACCCAGCCCGTGACTGCAGCCCCCAGTGGCCAGGCGATCAGGTAACCTGCCGAAGGGGCCATGAACACCCCCAAGCCGCCCCGGCCACCGGACAGCAGCGGCAGACCCAGCGCCACGGCACACAAAAACAGCGCCATGGCTTGAAAGCCACGTTTGGCCCCCAGCAGGCTGCCAGCCAGCATCACACCCAGGGTTTGCAGGGTGATCGGAACCCCCAGCGGCAGGTCAATTTTTGGCACCAGACCAAACACCGCCATCAGCGCGGCAAACAGGGCAACCAAGACAAAAGAATGAGATGTTTTCATAGTGAACAGGAGTTGTTTTTTTTAAGAAAAGAAAAGCCGTGTGCGGTGCTATTACACCAACAAAATTATTCGCCCAAGCGGACTTCAAGCGTATCTGCCACCCGGCGTGCGGCCAGCAGCATCTGGATTATCAACGGGGCCACCAGCCGCAGGCCACCGGGTTGGCCAGTGCGCGCCCGGTGGGCATCGTCCAGGCGCTTCCAGATGACAAAAAAGTGTTCGGTAAAACGCAGCATCATGGCCAGTTGAAAGGCGAACCGATCGGTGCGCATGCCAATGCGTTGCAGGGGGTACAGCACACGCTCCATCACTTCCAGCAACGCACTGCTGCGGGTGGTCAAGGTCAGGGCGATGCCCAGCAAGGACGCGCTCCACAGCCGCATGCTGCTGACCCAGCCCAGCAGGGGCTGCTGCATGTAACTGTGAAACGCCATCAACAGCAGCAGTGCCAACAGCAGTGCGCCCAGCAGCTTGCGTGCGGGCAGCAAGGCACGCCCCAGCGAGGCCAACAACAAGGTACACGTGGCGGCACCGTAGCTGAGCAGGACAGCATCGGTGAGCCAGAACTGCAGCGTGCCCAGCACGGCAAACAAGGCCAGTTTCAGGGCTGCGGGCACGCGGTGCAGCCAGGTGTGGTAGTCGCTGTAAAGGCTTCCCATGCGTGGTTTGCGGCGTGGACTCAGAGTTCGGGTGGCATCGGCGTGGCTGCACGGGCCAGCACATCGGCGCGGTAGGCGGCGCAGATGTCGGGCCCGGGCCCGTCGCCATGCACGCAGCCGTGATCCAGCCAAATGACGCGCTCAAAATTGTTGACGTGTTCCAGTTGGTGGGTGGACACCATCACCTGTTGACTGGCTTGTGCAATGTCGCGCTGGAGCCGCGCTTGCCCGGGCAGGTCCAGACTGGCAAAGGGCTCGTCCAGCAGCATCAGGGTGGGGGACGCGACCAGCAACGCCAGCCAGCAGACGTGCTGGCGCTGCCCCTGGCTGAGGCTGGCAATGGTGCGCGCCGACCAGTGCGACAAACCTCTGGTTTGCAAAAACGTGCGCGCCTGGATAAGGGCCGCTTGGCGCGACACACCGGTGGGGCTCAGGCTCAAGGCCAGTTCTTCTTCAACCGTTGGGAAGATGATTTGATCGTCCGGGTTTTGGAACATCATGCCGACCATGCCTGGGCGTTTGCTGCTGATTTGCCGGGTGTCCAGGCCACGCACAGTGACCGTGCCACTTTGCGGAATATCCAGGCCGCAAATCATCCTGAACAGGCTGCTTTTGCCGCAGCCGTTGTCACCAATCAGACCGATGCGTGCTTCGTTGAGCTGCAGCGTCAGCTGGTTAAAAACGGTATGCGGGCCACGCCGTAGCGTGACGTTGGTGATGCCAAGCAGCGATGCGGCAGCGGCGATGGGATGCAATGGCAACAGAAGACCTTACAGTTGAACGAAACAGCATTTTATCGAGTGGGGTTGGCCGCGTCTGGGCAAACCCGTCAACCATGCAACCCCCGTAAACTACCACGCATCCCCTACGTTTTTTTTGATTAAAACCACCCATGAACACAATTCAACTCGGTCAAAGCGACCTGCATGTCACCCCCATTTGCCTGGGCACCATGACCTTTGGTGAACAAGTGGACGAAGCCACAGCGTTTGAGATTCTGGACCGCGCCCTGGAGCGTGGCGTCAACTTCATCGACACGGCTGAGATGTACGCCGTGCCACCGCGCAAGGAAACCTTCAACGCCACTGAAAAAATCATTGGCAACTGGCTGGCCCAGCGCCCCGGTGCGCGGCAAAAGCTGGTGCTGGCCACCAAGGTGGCCGGTCCGTCACGCGGCATGCCGTGGATTCGCGGCGGCAGCGCCGACTTGACCGTTGCGGACATCCTGGCCGCCTGTGACGGCAGCTTGCAGCGCCTGAAGACGGATGTGATTGACCTGTACCAGATTCACTGGCCGGTGCGCAGCGTGCCCGCGTTTGGGGGCGTGTATTACCAGCGCAACCCGGACGAAGGCACCTCCATCCAGGCCCAGCTGGAGGCGCTGGGCACGCTGGTTAAAGCCGGCAAGGTGCGTGCGGTGGGGCTGTCCAACGAAACACCCTATGGGGTGCATGAATTTGTGCGCCTGGCAGAGCAGCATGGGCTGCCGCGCGTGGCCACGGTGCAAAACGGCTACAGCCTGCTCAACCGCAGCGTTGAAAACGGTTTGGATGAAACCATGCACCGGTTGAACGTGTCGCTGCTGGCGTATTCGCCGTTGTCGTTTGGCTTGCTCACGGGCAAGTACGATGCGCAGGGTTTGCTGGGAGCTGATGTGCCTGCCCAGGCGCGGCTGAAGAAGTTTGAGTCGTCGCGCAAACAGCGCTGGGGTCGCCCTGAGGCGCTGGCTGCGGCCAAACGTTACAGCGCCCTGGCACGCGCCCATGGCCTGACACCGCTGCAACTGGCGCTGGCTTTTTGCTACACCAAGTGGCAGGTGGCCAGCACCATCATCGGAGTGACATCGGTGGCGCAATTGGACGAAGACATTGCTATTTGGGGCACCATGCTGAGCCCCGAGTTGCTCAAAGCCATTGACACGTTGCGCTGGGAGCTGCGCGACCCGGCGCAGTGAGCAATCTGAAGTCTTGTGGGTCAGACCACTCGCAAAGCGATGTGCTCTGACCCCAACCGATTATGAAAAAAGACCACATCTCTGAAACCCCGGCGACCCAGTTGCTCAAGGCCAATAAGGTGGCTTTTTCCGAGCATCCCTATGATTATTTGGAGCATGGTGGCGCGCTGCACAGCGCGGCAGAGCTGGGCTGGGATGCCTATGCTGTGGTCAAGACGCTCATCATGCAAGATCAAAATGCCAAGCCATTGGTGGTGCTGATGCACGGCAACCGCAAAGTGTCGACCAAAAACCTGGCGCGCCAGATTGCAGCCAAGTCGGTCGAGCCCTGTGCGCCTGAAGTGGCCAACCGGCACAGTGGTTACCTGGTGGGTGGCACGTCGCCGTTTGGCACGCGTCGGGTTATGCCAGTGTTTATTGAATCGACCATTCTTGAATTACCCAAAATTCTGATCAATGGTGGGCGGCGCGGCTACCTGGTGGGCATTGACCCGCAGGTGTGTGTGGCGTTGCTCGATGCCAAGCCGGTGCAGTGTGCGTTGGCCGAAGTGTTGAGCTGATCAATAAGTCAGACCTTGGCGGTGTGGTTTGCCGGGCGCTGGCAAAATGCGTGAGCGCCCTCAAGTCGTCGGGGTGAATTGGAGTTGATTTGGAATCCTTGCAAAGTTTTTTTCCAGTGGCTGCGGTGCTGCTGGGCTACCTGACCGGGTCGCTGTCGTTTGCGGTCATCGTCAGCCGGGTCATGGGTCTGAGTGACCCGCGTACCTTTGGCAGCAAAAACCCGGGTGCTACCAACGTGTTGCGCTCAGGCAGCAAGCTGGCCGCCATTCTGACCTTGCTGCTCGATGCTGCCAAAGGCTGGCTACCGGTGGCAATGGTCAAGTGGTTTGGTGTCTTTTATGGCATGGGCGACGGCACCATGGCCATGGTCGGTTTGGCGGCCTTTTTGGGGCATCTGTTCCCGGTGTTCTTCAGCTTCAAGGGCGGCAAAGGGGTGGCCACCGCCTTGGGCGTGCTGCTGGGGCTGAACCCCTGGCTGGGGCTGACCACGGCACTGGTCTGGTTGCTGATGGCGTTGGTGTTTCGTTACTCATCGCTGGCCTCGATCACGGCGGCATTGCTGGCCCCGGTGGTGTATCTGCTGGGGGATGGTGCGTGGTGGTTGGCCAGTAAAAGTGTCACGCTGGCAGTGGCGGTGATGGCGCTGTTTTTGCTCTACCGCCATGCCGAGAACATCAACCGGTTGATCAAAGGGACGGAATCCAAATTGGGCAAAAAAGCCAACCCAACGGTGGCCGTTGCGCCGCATGCACACGGCCCAACCAAACACGGTCATCGGCATCCGCCCCATGCGACACCCACCACACCGCCTCCAAGCGATCAGCCATGAAACTCTGCATTCTTGAAAACGACACGCTGGACCCGGCGGTCGAACCCATCTACACCGGCTATGGCAGCATGTTCAAACGACTGCTGCAACAAGCCGGGGCGCAGGGGGAGTTTGATATTTTCAACACCACGCGGGGTGAATACCCGCTTTCGTTCGAGCCCTATGACGCGGTGCTGCTCACGGGCAGCAAAGCCGATTCGTTCTCGACCGAGCCGTGGGTGCTGGCGCTCAAAGATAAGGTGCAGACCCTGTTGCAACAAAGAAAGAAACTCATTGGCGTGTGCTTTGGTCACCAGCTGATTGCCCTGTGCATGGGGGCCAAAGTCGGGCGTGCCCCGCAGGGCTGGGGGGCAGGGCGCATGACTTACCAGTGGCAAGCGCCCGAGCTGCCACAGGCCGATGGTCGTACCGATGTGGCGCTGCTGGCCAGCCACCAAGACCAGGTGTTTGAACTGCCCGAGGGAACCCGGCTGTTGGCCAGCAGCGACTTTTGCCCCGTGGCGGCGTATGGCGTGGACGGCCAGGTGTTTTGCATCCAGCCGCACCCTGAGTTTGTGGAAGATTACAGCGCCTTCATTCTGGACAAGCGCCGAGCATTGTTTGGCGAAGAAAAGTACCAAGCTTTTTCGCAGAGTCTGTCCCAAGGGCACGATGGCTTGGCCGTGGCACGCATGATGGTGGCGTTCATCAATGGTCAGTAAAGACCTGTCAGCGCAGTGTGCTGGCGGGTGGCATGGTTTGTCATAGCACAGTTTGCTGCACACAAAATCAGCCCATCATGCACTGCCTAAAAAACAGGCAGTCGGCGCAAAGTCAACACGGATGCGGCTTGGCGGACTTGTGAACACGCTTATCAACAACCTAACCCACAGTGCGTTGGGGTAAGTTTTTTTTAGATTTTGGCGCGCCAGCCCTGTACCAAAGCCCCCAGTGCAATGCCGCCCAAGGCCCACAATACATCCCAGTTGCCTGTGCCCAAAGCGGCGATGGCCGGACCCGGGCAAACCCCGCACAGACCCCAGCCGATGCCAAACAGCGCCGCACCCACCAGGGTGTCGCGGTTCCAGGCACTGGGATGCACATGAAAGTGGTTGTCCAGCAATGGCTTGGCTAGCAGCCGTGGGACCAGTTGGTAGGTGAGCAGCACCACCAGCACCGCGCCGCCCATGACCAGCAGCAGGCCAAAGTCTTTGAAGGTTAAAAAGCTCAACACCACCTCAGGCTGGATCATGGTGGCCAGCGACAGGCCCAACCCAAACAAAACCCCGGCCAGCAGGGTTACCAGTGCGCGTGACATCTGCAGCGCGTTCATGACAAGTACCTTGCGGCCAGGTTGGCGCTCAGGAAGGCCGTGGCCATGAAGGTCAATACGGCGTACAGCGACGGTCGTTGCAGTGAGCCCAGGCCACAAATGCCGTGGCCCGAGGTGCAGCCGTTGCCCAGACGTGCACCATAGCCAACAAAAAAACCACCCATCAACAATTGCCAGAACGGTACGTGGGTGGTCTGCGGCGCGCCCCCAGCCAGCCCCAGCCACCAGATCAACCCGCCCAGCACCAGGCCAGCGGCGTACACCAGCCGCCAACGGCGCGAATCGGTGAAGCGTGCCTGCTGAAAAAATGGCCGCTGCACCAGGTACGACCAACTGCTGGAAAACACCGTGCTCATGCCGCCAATGCGACCCGTGAACAGGTACAGCAGGCCGGTGCCCGTGCCAATCAGCAGGCCACCGAGCAGGTAATGCTGCCAGCCCAGGGGAAACAAGTTGTCGATCATGGTGCGGTGCGAGGCTGAGGCGTTATTGAATTTCGGTGATGAATTGTGCCCGTGGGCGGCGCACTTTTTTCAGGTTCACCAGCCAATCGCCACTGGCTTCGCGGTAACCCAGCGGCAATATGGCCACGCTGCGCAAGCCGCGTGCGGGCAAGCCCAGAATGGTGTCCAGGGCCTTGGGGTCAAAGCCCTCCATGGGGGTGCAGTCCACTTCTTCAAAGGCGGCGGCAATCAGCGCTGCGCCCAGGCCAATGTAGGCCTGGCGGGCAGCGTGTTCAAAGTTGGTTTGTGCGTCGCGCGCCGGGTAACTGCCCAACAGCATTTGACGATAGGCTTCCCAGCCTTCGTTGGAGCTGCCGCGTTCGGTGTTGACCAGGTCAAACATCATGTTGATGCGCTCGGGTGTGTAGTTGTCCCAGGCGGCAAACACCAGCAGGTGCGAGCAGTCGGTAATTTGACCCTGGTTCCAGGCAATGGGCTTGATTTGTTCACGCACCGCGGGGTTGGTGACGACAAAAATCTCATACGGCTGCAAGCCGCTGGAAGTGGGAGCCAGGCGGGCGGCTTCCAAAATGCGCTCTACCTTCTCGGCTGGTACGGCCTTGGCCGGGTTCATTTTTTTGGTGGCGTAGCGCCATTGGAGCTTTTGCTGCAAAACAGACATGGTTTTCCTAAAAAGTAACAGGCAGCCAGAGTTGGCCGCCTTGGTCTGCCCAGCTTGGGGCAGGGGCAGGTTTTGCAAGTGAGCGCGCAGTCTAATGGGTGACAAACTGGTAGCTCACCTCTTCGCTGTCAACCATGTCCAGAAAATCGTTCAGTGTGTCCTCGCTGTCGGTGCTGCTCCAGGTGGCTTCTGGGTTGGAGGCAAACAGTGGCTCAATGGCAATGTCTAAAAATTGTCCATTGGGCAGCTGCAGCACCGGTGTGCCCTCGGAGGTTTCTGCCAGTGCCCAGTCGTCGGGCACAGAGAGCTGCAGTTGAATGGTGACGTTGAGTTTTTTCATGGAGTTTTCTAAAAAACGTAAGGTGCAGAGCGTAACCCAAGCCTGTGATCGGCTTTGCACCGCGCCATGAAGTGCGTTTTGTATTTAAATATGTACGTTAAATTGACCTGTGGTCCTTTAAATAAAAGCGTTTATAGCTACACAAAGAGTAGCTAGGTTTGACTGCATCCAGCGCAGCATTGCAAACGGCTAGTGCCGGGCCGCTGCTGTCAGCAGCAGTTCGTTCGGGCCGACCCAGCCATCGGGCGTGTTGAAAACATTCAGCCGTTCTTCCATGTCGGCCCAGGCATCAGCCGCAGCTGCGGTGTCGAGTTGGCCAAGAATCTGCTGGATGGGGCTGGCCGACGAACGCACAAAGTCCAGGTAGTGGTGTGCCGACGGCAGGCGAAAGGGCGCATCCAGCGTGGTGCTGGCAACGTTCTGAAAACTCGCTGCACGAAACAGTTCATCGGCCAGCCCCGGCTTGCCCAAACTGAGCAGTCCACCGGGCGTAAAGGGGTCTCGCGCAGGCAGACCTGCATGTTGCAGGGCCGTGGCCATCAGTATGCCAATGCAGGGGTTGCGATCGGGGCGCGAGAACACCATGGTGCAAATTTTGCCGCCCGGGCGCAAGGCGCGGTGCATGCCCTGCAGGCCTTGCAGGGGATGGGGAAGAAACATCAAACCGAGCCGACACACGGTGGCATCGAAACTGGCCGGTGGCAGCATCAGATCTTCGGCATCGGCGACCAGAGTTTGTACGTTGTGCACATCGGCTTGCTGGGCATTTTGCTGGGCCAGCGCCAGGATGACGGGTGACAAGTCAGTGGCCAGCACGCGCCCGCCAGGGCCAACGCGCCGGGCGATGTCCAGCGTTTGGTCACCGGCACCGGCAGCCACATCCAGAACCGCCGCGCCGGGGCCAATGTGCGCCATGTCCAGCATCGCATCGGTGGGTTGGCGCAGCCAAGCCCGAATCACTGCGGTGTGCTGGTTCCAGCCCGGGGCCGAGCGGTCCCACTGCGCACGTACGGCGGCTTTGAAGGCCTGCTGATCCGGTTGGGTGAGGGGAGTAGATACGGTGGTCATGACGGACTCCTGTGGGTGTTAGCGATAGCAGTTGAGCCCAGTCTAGGTGGTGGTTTTCTGCGCCACAAGGCCCAGATGCGCATAATGGGGTTGCAAATTTGCATGGCCACGGGGCACGCCCATGTTTGACTGGAATGACCTGAAATACCTGCTGGCCGTGGCGCACCACCAGGGCAGCGCCGCAGCCAGCCGTGCGCTGGGTGTCAACCAGTCCACCGTGCAGCGTCGGCTGGTTGAACTGGAGCGGTGCATTGGGCAGGCGCTGGTGCAGCGCCACCCCAGTGGCTACCGGCTAACTTCATTTGGCGAGCAATTGTTGCCGCTGGCACAGCAAGTTGAACAGGCGGTGTTGGTGTTAAACCAGCACATTGAGACCTTTCAGCGCGATGTCACTGGCGTGGTGCGGATGACTTGCCCTGAGCCACTGGTGTACCGCATCAGCAACTCAACCCTGCTGGACCGGTTTCGTGCGCGCTACCCAGGTCTACAAGTCGAGTTTGTGACCAGTGACCAATACCTTGACTTGGCCACCGGCGAGGTAGACATTGCGTTGCGCTCGGGTGACACGCATGACAACACGCTGGTGGGGCGCAAGGTGGGGGACTCGCTGTGGGCCGTCTATGCCAGCCCCAAATACATTGCACGGCGTGGTCAGCCCGGTGGCGTGCAAGACCTTGAGCGGCACGACTGGGTTGGCTTTGACGATACCCTGTCGGCGCATCGCGCTGCCACATGGCTGCAACAGGTGGCCCCCAAGGCACACTTTGCGGGGCGCAACAACAGTGTGCTGGGGCTGGTTTACTCCGCCAAGGCAGGCCTGGGCCTGGCCGCGCTGCCGACGGCCCTGGGCGATGCCGAACCCGACCTGGTGCGCGTGTTCGGGCCGGTGCCGGAGTTGGCGCGCATTTGGCGCGTGCTCACCACGGCAGAATTGCGGCATACCCCCAGAGTGGCCGCGCTGTTTGATTTTCTGGTGGATGAGGTCGATACCCTGCGGCCGATCATTACAGGTTAGGTAAATCGGCCTCTAGCCCTTATATAACCTACATTAACAGCTTTTAAATATATAGCAATAAAATGTCAGTACCATCGTGTTCAGGCATGCCGCACTGCTGTCAGGGCAACTCACTCCGTTAGGCAAATACCCCATGAGTCAACACAACTTTTATCCCATTGGCACACCTGGCCAGCCTTGGGGCGCGGCCGAACTGGCCCAGTGGCGCGCATGCCAGGTGCGCCAGCGCAGCTATGCGGATGACGTGCTGTGCCGTGTGGAGCGCCTGCGTGAACGCTTTGACGTGTCCAGTTATGGCGAGCTGAACTACGCTGGCGAACACTTTCCCCTGATGGCGCTGCGCAGCCGCCAGTGGCAACCCCATCTGCCCAGCGTACTGGTGACAGGCGGCGTGCATGGCTACGAAACCAGCGGTGTGCACGGTGCACTGCAGTTTTTGGAGCTTCATGCGGCCCGCTATGCGGGTCGGGTGAACCTGCTGGTGACCCCGTGCGTGAGCCCCTGGGGGTACGAGCGCATTCAACGCTGGAACTTTGACGCGCAAGACCCCAACCGCTCGTTTCACCCCAAATGTGCAGCGCAAGAGACCGCCCTGCTGATGCAACTGGTTGCGCCCTTGCGAGGGCAGTTCACCCTGCACATGGATCTGCACGAAACCACCGATACCGATGAATCTGAATACCGCCCAGCATTGGCCGCGCGTGACGGCAAGCCGTTTGAAGCTTGCACTATCCCAGACGGCTTTTACCTGGTGGACGACGCGGCCAACCCGCAACCTACGTTTCAAAATGCCATCATTGAGGCCGTGTCGCGGGTTACGCACATTGCACCTGCC
>JAVHPS010000503.1:0-4087 GCA_036170715.1 Rhodoferax sp.
AAGACGCGCGTCTGGCGGTTGATTCCGGCGCAGATGCACTGATCGTCAGCAACCACGGCGGCCGCCAACTGGACGGCGCACCCAGCTCCATTACCGCGCTGCCGGCCATTGTGGATGCCGTCGGCAGCCAGATTGAGGTGCACATGGACGGCGGCATTCGCAGCGGCCAAGACGTGCTCAAAGCCCGTGCCCTGGGTGCACGCGGCACTTACATTGGACGCGCCTTTTTGTATGGCCTGGGGGCCATGGGCGAAGCCGGTGTGACCAAGGCGCTGGAGATCATCCAGAAAGAACTCGACCTGACCATGGCGTTTTGCGGGCGCACGCACATCGACCACGTGGACAAGTCAATTTTGTTGCCCGGCACCTACCCGATTTGAAAAAAATTCAGCGCCGCGTCACACCACCTGCAAGTGGTGCGTGACCAGCTTGAAGTCGGCATCTTCCGGGAACGGCTTGACGGCAAAACCCAAGCCCTTCATGAGCTTGAGCATATTGGGGTTGTTGGCCAGCACCAGGCCTTCGATTTCGGTCAAGCCTTTTTCGCGCGCAAAGTCCATGATCGACAGCATCAACCTTGAGCCCAAACCCTTGCCCTTGAACGCATCGGCCACCACCAGCGAGAACTCGCAGGTGCTGCGATCGGGGTTGGTGATGTAGCGCGACACGCCCACGATACGCGTGCGCTCGACCGCCTGGCCTTGCCCGTCTTTGGTTTCTTCAGTAACCAAGGCCACCAGCGCCATTTCACGGTCGTAGTCAATCAGCGTGAAACGCGACAACATGGTGGCGGGCAGCTCTTGCATGCTGGAGACAAAACGGAAATAGCGACTCTCTGGGGACAAACCACGCACAAAGGCTTGCAGCATGTGCGCATCGTCCGGGTGTACCGGGCGCACGATGTAGTCGCCACCACCGGCCAGGGGGCACAGTTGCTCGTGTTGTGACGGGTACGGCAAAATCGCCAGGTGGTTGTAATGACGCACCGAGGGGGCCGCATTTTCAACCACAATGCGGGCATCTACCGCCACGGCTCCGGTCTCGTCGACGATGATCGGGTTGATGTCCATCTCACGCAGTTGCGGCAACTCACACACCATTTCAGACACCCGCATCAGAATTTGCTCCAGCGCCTCCATGTTCACAGCGGGTGCACCACGCCACACCCCCAGCGTCTCGGCCACGCGCGAGCGCTCAATCAAGCGACCCGCCAGAAACTGGTTCAAAGGCGGCAGCTCCATGGTGCGGTCGTTGATCAGCTCAATCATCGTGCCGCCGGCTCCAAAGGCGATCACCGGGCCGAAGGGCTCGTCTGTCACCAGGCCCACGCAGACCTCGCGGCCACGCTTCTGCTCTGACATTTTTTGCACGGTGACCCCGTTGATGCGGGCGTTGGGCTGCAACTTGGTCACTGCCGCGATCATGTCCAGATAGGTGTCGCGCACGCTGGTAGCCGTCAAAATGTTCAGCGCCACACCTTGCACGTCGGACTTGTGGCTGATGTCAGGCGAATCGATTTTGAGCGCCACCGGGAAACCCAGCTGGGTAGCGATCATGATGGCCTCGTTGGCACTGCGCGCCAGAATCGTCTTGGTCACCGGAATGTGAAACGCCGCCAGCAAGGCCTTGGACTCCATTTCAGTCAGCACCTTGCGCCGCTCGGCCAGCACGCTCTCGATCAGCAGGCGCGCCCCTTCCACATCCGGCTTGGCCAGACTCGACAGGGGCGGCGGGGTTTGTTGCAGCAATTGCTGGTTTTTGTAAAACGACGCAATGTTGCCAAAAGCGCCGACCGCCGCTTCGGGCGTTCTGAAGCTGGGAATGGCTGCATCGTTCAGAATCTTTCGCGCTTCGCCCACCGTGGCATCGCCCATCCAGCAGGTCAGCAAGGGTTTGCTCACGTGCGGGTTGTAGGCGGCAATGGCGCGCGCCACGGCATCGCCATCGACCCCCATCTTGGGCGAATAAATGACCAGAATGCCGTCAATTTGCGGCGCATGGCTAACGGCCTCAATGGCCGCTCGGAATTGCTCCGGGTTCGCGTCCTCGGACAAATCCAGCAAATCGGTGAAGGTGGCCTGTTTGGGCATCACAGGGGCGATGGCGTGCACCTGTTCTGGGGTCAAGCGCCCAAGCTCCAGGTTGATCTCACTGACCCAGTCTGCCGCCAGCACACCGGGGCCACCACCATTGGTCACCACCGCCAGCCGCTTGCCGACCGGCTTGAAGCGCGAGGCCAGGCACTTGGCGGCCGAGAACAACGCCACAAACGAACGCACCCGCACCGCACCGGCGCGGCGCAGCGCCGCATCAAATGCATCGTCGCTGCCCACAATCGTGCCCGAGTGCGTCAGCGCCGCACGGTTGCCCGGCGGCCTGCGCCCGGCCTTGAGTACCACCACCGGTTTGGCATTGGCCGCCGCACGCAGCGCGCTCATGAACCGCCGGGCGTTGGTGATGCCTTCCAGGTACACCACAATGCTGTGCGTTTTGGCATCGGATGCCAAATAGTCCAGCACCTGCGCCATGTCCACTGCGGTATTCGGGCCGAGCGACACCACGGTGGAAAAACCGACCGCGTTCTTTTTTGCCCAATCCAGAATCGAGGCCGTCAACGCTCCCGACTGCGACACCAGCGCCAGCGGCCCGGGCGTGGCCAGGCTACCGGCTACGCTGGCGTTGAGCTGCAAGTCCGGGCGCTGAAAGCCCAGACAATTGGGGCCGAGCAAATAAATGTTGTCGCGCGTGGCAATTTTGTGCAGGTCGGCGGCCTGGGCGGCATCAATGCCACTGGAAATAACCAGCGCCGCATGGCACTTGATGCGCCCGGCAATTTCTAGCGCGGCCGCCACTTCATCCGGGGCCAAGGCAATGATCGCCAGGTCAGCGTGCACACTGGCCAAATCCGCCAAGGTACCGCTGGCATGAATATCCAAAAACACCAATTTGCCCGAAAACCGCTGCGCCGTGATGGCCTCGCGCAGGGCACGAGACTGGGCCGTGTGCGTTTCTGGCGCGTCAGGCTTGCCCGCAAACACCACAATAGAGGCTGGCGAAAACAGCGCGCTTAAGAAATGCTTATCCATGAAACCACCTATTGACGACTTGAAAAATAGCGTGAGCTTAACCTTTCAGGCCTGGTTCAGGCTTGATGTTGCGCACGAACTTTGCAACTGAATCCCAGCCGCCGCATGTCTGCCCCTGCCCCTTGCCAGCCCCAGCACCCAGACCGTGCCACGTGTCGGCGCATTGCGCACCTGGACATGGACGCGTTTTACGCCTCGGTGGAACTGCTGCGCTACCCGCAACTCAAAGGCTTGCCGGTGGTGATTGGCGGCGGGCGCAGGCCGGTGGACGAGGCGCTGCAAGTCGGCCACCGCGACCTGCCCCGGCACAAAATTCCGGTGGCGCAATTTCCACGGCTCAAGGACTACACCGGGCGCGGGGTCATTACCACCGCCACCTATGCCGCACGCCAATTTGGCGTGGGTTCGGCCATGGGCTTGATGAAGGCCGCCAAACTGTGCCCGCAAGCCATTTTGCTGCCGGTGGACTTTGCCGAAATCCGGCGCTACTCCAAAGCCTTCAAGGCCATCATTGTGGAGATTGCGCCGCTGATGGAAGACCGTGGCGTGGACGAGGTCTACATCGACTTCACCCACGTGCCCGGCGGCCAGCGCGAAGGTGGCCGGGTGCTGGCACGGTTGATCCAGAAAACCATTTTTCAGCAAACCGGCCTGACCTGCTCGGTCGGCGTGGCCCCGAACAAACTGCTGGCAAAAATGGCCAGCGAATTCAACAAGCCCAACGGCATCGCCATCGTGCACGAATCCGACCTGGAGCCGCTGATCTGGCCGCTGGCGTGCCGCAAGATCAACGGCATTGGCCCCAAAGCAGATGCCAAACTGCACAGCCTGGGCATCCACACCATTGGCGAGCTGGCGCAGCAAGAGGTGGGCTGGCTCATCGACCACTTTGGCCAGAAAACCGGGGCCTGGTTGTTTGATGCCGCGCACGGCATTGACGTGCGCCCAGTGGTGCTGGAAAACGAGCCGGTGTCGATCAGCCGCGAAACCACGTTTGAGCG
>JAVHPS010000504.1:0-18761 GCA_036170715.1 Rhodoferax sp.
CACGAACCCACCGCCATGATCGAGGCGCATCACCGCGACCTGCTGGCCAGCGATGGCATCGCGCAAGCACTGGCCACGCTCGATGCACGCAGCCGCCACATTGTGGAAGAACGTTGGCTCAAGGTGAACGACGACAACTCGGGCGGCATGACATTGCACGACCTGGCAGCGGTGTACGGAGTCAGCGCTGAGCGCATTCGTCAAATTGAAGTGGCCGCCATGAAAAAGATGAAAAAGACGCTGGTTGAATTTGCCTGACCCCGTCTGAACGTGCTGGCTTGTGCAGCACAATGCCCCTGAGCGCTGCCGCTTCAGGGGCATTTTTTTAAGGAGTTTTCATGCGTCGTTATTGGTTGAAAGTTGCTTTTATTTCCATAGCTGCTAGTACAGTAGTTGCGGGGGCCGCAGCCCAAAATGGCATAAAACCCATGGTTTGGCCAAGCCAACCGCTGCGCATCATAGTGGGGTTCCCGGCCGGCTCTTCCCCTGATCTGACCGCGCGCACGCTGGCAGAGCCGCTGGCAAGAGCTCTGGGACAAGCGGTCATTGTGGAAAACAAGGTGGGCGCTGGCGGCAACATCGCCGCTGACTACGTCGCCAAAGCCACTGACCAGCACACCATTGGCCTGATGATCAATGGCAACCTAACCACCGCCAGGTTGCTCAACCCCAAACTGCCCTACGACCCGTTGAAAGATTTCCAGCCCGTGAGCTTGGTGGGTGTGTCGCCGCTGGTGCTGATGGCCCCGAAAACGGCTCCTGGCGTGGATGCGGGCACTTTTCTGGCCGCGGCCCGGCAAGCCGGTGGCAGCTGGAGCTATGGCTCACCCGGAGTGGGCACGGTAGGGCACATCGGCATGGAGTTGCTGATGCGCAAAACCGGCATGAAACCGGTGCATGTTCCTTACCCCGGTTACGCACAAGTGGCCAACGCCATGGTGGGAGGGCAGTTGCAAGTGTCGCTGTTGCCTCCAGCACTGGCCCTGGCACAGGTAAAGGGCGACCGGCTGCGCGCCATCGGTGTAACTTCCAGCGGCCGCAGTGCTCTGGCAGCGGATTTGCCCAGCATGAGTGAGGCCGGCGTGGCCGATTTCAACCTTGAAATCTGGAATGCCGTGGCAGCGCCAAAGTCGATGCCAGCCGCTATCGTGGCCCAACTGGCAGCACAGGTGAGCGAGATTGTGCGCCGACCTGAGGTGCGGCAAAAGCTGTTTGCCCAGGGTTGGCAAGTGGTGGGGTCGTCACCCGAGGGGTTGACCAAACGCATCGCCGCTGACACCGCCCTTTTTGGCAACGTGATTCAGACCCTGGGCCTCACCAACCACTGAAATTATTTTATGTGTTTTGGTGCTATGTCCCTTATATATAAAGGGCTAGCAGCTATAAATATGATACTGTTGCAAACATCGCCCAAGGCCACTCACGGGGCTTGTGAGAGCAACACCCGGACATCGGCAGCGGTCAACTCGGGCTTGGTTCCGTAGCGAGTGAACAGCCGCAGCTTGCCCTGGGTGTCGTAGACATAGCTTCCCGCCGTGTGGTCCATGGTGTAGCTGGTGGGTGTGGGGCCATCGACCTTCTTGTAGTAGACCTTGTATGCCTTAGCCAAGGTCGCTGTTTTTTCTGGCGTGGTGTAGAGCGCCAGGAAACTGGGGTCAAACGCAGCCATGTATTCCTTGAGCATCTCAGGTTGGTCGCGCTCGGGGTCAATCGACACGAACAGGGCCTGTAGGCGCGCGCCATCCGGTCCCAGCAGTTGCTTGATTTGAGCCATCTCAGCCATCGAGGTTGGGCATACATCCGGGCACTGGGTGTAGCCAAAGAACATCATCACCACCTTGCCCTGAAAGTCTTTGAGCGTGCGCGCTTGGCCGTTGTGGTCTGTCAAGGCAAAGTCACGGGCGTAATCGGCTCCGGTGATGTCAATGCCCGTGAATGCCGGGGTTTTCGGTGAACATGCAACAAATGTGCATGTGACCCCCGCTAATAAAGCGTAAGTAGCTATTTTTTTAAGAGCAAGTCGTTTCTTCATGGGGCGCATTATCAGCCAGCCAGTGCCGTGTTGCACTAGACGTAGTGGTCAATCAACAGGGCTGCAAACAGCAGGCTCAGGTGGATCAATGAAAAGCGGAAGGTTTTGCGCGCCAGCAAGTCCGAGTAATCCCGCCACAGCCACCAGGCGTACAAAATGAAGCCAGCATTCAACACCAACGCCGAGCCCAGGTACAGCCAGGAACTCATGCCGTAAATGAAGGGCAGCAGGCAGGCCGCCAGCAATATCAAGGTGTAGAGCAACACCATCAGCCGGGTGAACTCGTTGCCATGGGTCACGGGTAGCATCGGCAGGCCGGACTTGCGGTAGTCCTCCACCCGATACATTGCCAAGGCCCAAAAATGCGGGGGTGTCCATAAAAAAATGATCAGAAACAGAATCAGCGCCTCTGGCCCGACGTTGCCCGCCATGGCAGCCCAGCCCAATACCGGCGGCATGGCACCGGAGGCCCCGCCAATGACAATGTTCTGCGGTGTCAGGGGCTTGAGGATCACGGTGTAAATGACGGCATAACCGATGAAGGTAGCAAAGGTCAGCCACATCGTCAGGGGGTTGACAAAGTAGTACAGCAAGGCCGATCCGGCCGCACACAAGGTGGCAGAAAAAAGCAGCGTCTGGGTGTCACGCAACTCACCTTGCGCGGTTGGCCGCCAGGCGGTGCGTTTCATCTTGGCATCGATGCTTTTCTCAATGATGCAGTTGAACGCAGCCGCCGCGCCGGCCACCAGCCAGATGCCCAGGCAAGCCAGGGCGGCCACACCCGCTTCACGCCAGGACGGGACACCGGGTACGGCCAGCACCATGCCGATCAAGGCACAAAACACAATCAGCTGAACCACGCGGGGTTTGGTCAGCGCGTAGTACTGCGCAAAGACGGTCATGAAAAATGTCCTGATGGGGGGGCAACAAAAGCCGTTGACTTGGCACTTGCCATGACCCACGTCAACAGCAGCAACAGGGCGGCTGCACCTGCGGTGTGCAGCAGTGCGGACAACAAGGGCCAGTCCAGCAGCACATTGCTCAGCCCCGTGGCCAGCTGCAAACCAAGCAATGTGGCCAGGATACGGCTGTGGACACGCCAACCCCGCTGGCGGTTCAGTTGCCAGGCCAGCACGGCCAATGTGGTCAACACCAGGTAAGCCGTCAAGCGGTGCACGTAGTGGATGGCCGTTAAGGCCTGGAAGCTGATGACAGCACCGCCAGCTGTCACCCCCAAGTGCCGCCAAATCTGGAATCCCTGGCTGAAATTCATCTCGGGCCACCACTGGCCCTGACACAGGGGGAAATCGTTGCACGCCAGCATCGCATAGTTGGTGCTGACCCAACCACCCAGCAGAATTTGCAGCACCAACAGCGCATACGCAAGGTATAGCCAGCGGCGCGTGGCTGTGGGTATGGCAACCGCGACACGGGTGGAGTCGGCACGCACTACCGCCAGGCACAGCAACACCAACAGCACCAAGGCTCCGGCCAGATGCAGGGTCACAATGGCGGGAAACAGTTTCATGGTGACGGTCAGTGCGCCAAAGGCACCTTGCAGACACACCCATAGCAGGGTCGCGGTGGGCCACCAGGGCAATGGCTGCGCCAACCCGCTGGGCAATTGAATGGGCTTGCGCACTTGCAGCCAAGCCCCGGCGGTGATCAGTACAACCAGCGCCCCAACCCCCATGGCCAGGTAGCGGTGCAACATTTCAATCCAGGCTTTGGCTTGCGTGACCGGACCCGTGGGCATGGCTGATTGAGCCATGGCAATCGCATGACTGGCCCCCAACGGCGATGTATTGCCGTAGCAACCCGGCCAATCTGGACAACCCAGCCCCGAATCGGTGAGCCGGGTAAACGCACCAAACACAATCAAATCAAACGTCAGAAACAAGGTCAGCAGGCGCAAGGCTTGCAGCCGTTGCAAAGGCCTTTTCCCCCGGTGCTTCCAGTGCACCCACAGCACCGGCCCCAAAGCCACCAGCGCCCCCAGCAGCAGCAGGCTGGCCAGGGGTGTCAGGTCATACAGAACTTGCGGGGTCATGGCAGCAGCAAGCGCTCAGCGTCCTGGTGCATCCCACGCCAGGGAGGCTCGCAACAGGTGTTCCATGTCGCGTTTGGCTTTGGCAGCAGCAGCGCTGTCCAACCGTGACGAAAACCGCATCATGGTGTTGCCCATCGGGTCCACCACATAAATGAAGTCTTGTTGGCGCTGGTTCCCAGGCACAGGCAACCAAGCCTGCAGCGTTGCGGCATCCAGGCGCAGCACGGTGGCGTTGTCGCGGGCCAGCAGTTGGGCTAATTTAGGGTTCACCGCAGCCTGGTCGTTGATCAGCCACAACCAGTCAATGCGATCCATGTCTTTGCCCAGCATCAGGCGGAATTGCCGCAGCACGGTGAGCTGCTTCTGACAGTCTTGCACACACGCCCCCCCATCAACCTTGATCAGCAACCACTGCGCTTTCAGGGCGGGCAGCGCTACCGTTGTACCGTCCAGGCGGGTCGCACTGACGGCTGGCAGCGGACGCACCGGTGTGATGAGCTCACCAAACGAGGCCTCACCCTGCGGGCGCACCACGTAAAAGACAAAATAGGCGACCAACACCGGCAAGGTGCAGGCGAGCAAAATCCCCAGCAGCTTCATGCGCCCGCCAGGCACCGTGCCCGCCGCTGCACCGGGGGTTGGCAGCGCGTGCACCACCAGCCCCAACACTTCATCGGTAGACGCTTTCATGCGGCAGCACCCTTGCGAAAACTGGCGAACAGATAAAAAAGAACCAACGCCACGGCCATCCCATACCACTGAAACGCATAGCCACGGTGTTTGCCAACCCGGTCATCGGGCGGTGGCCAATGGCGTACCAAGGTGTCGGGCGCATCGCCGCCGGTTTGTTGCAGCACCACGGGTTGCAGCGGCTGCCCGAGCAATTTTTGAAACCTTGTCATATCCAGCTTGACCCAGAGTTTGGTGGAACTTTCAGCATGGTCTGGCATTAAAAAAAACTTCTTGGTGGACGGCACATTGGCCAAACCGGTGATTTGAACACGTCCACTGGGCGTGGCCACCACCGGCAGCACCGTGCGGCCCAGCGTCCAGCCGACCCAGCCGCGGTTGACCAGCACCCGGGTCTCGGAACCCTCAATTTTGAGCGGCGTGATGACATGCACACCGGGTTGGTCTTGTTCCTGGCGGTTGTCCAGAAAGATCTGATGCTGGGGTTCATAAGTGCCCGTGACAGTGAACGGCGCATCCTGCGCGGCAACCGGGTCAAGCAATTGGCCGTTCATCACGACCGGCCCCAACTGGCTGCGCTGCGTGCGCCGCTCAAGCTCTTGCGCCAAACGCTCGCCCTTGCCACTTTGCCAGGCCCCCAGGTAGCCCAACAGCGTGACCCCAAGCAGCACGGCAATGGCAGGAATCAAACGGAATTGAAAATGCATGGCGGTAGGGACTCTGGGTAAAAAAGCATAATGCAATCCAATTTTTTAAAGGACTGCCATGTTGGCGAAAATTTTAATTCTGTCGGCGTTGGCCCTGATTCTGGTGAGCCTGTTCAGTGCCCTGGCCTTGCTGTACAAAAACGACGATGCAGCCAAGCGCCAACGGGTGGTTCAGGCCCTGACGGTGCGCATCAGCTTGTCGATTGCCCTGTTTATTGCGCTGCTCGCCAGTTTTTATTTCGGGCTGATTCCGGGACGAGGTTGATCACCCTGATCGGCCAATAAGGCAAAGCCACTGACAATGCAGTGGCTTTGTGGGCTTGCGCAAGCGCTGGGTTCAGAGGATGTAAACAAACACAAACAGAATCAACCAGACCACGTCCACAAAGTGCCAGTACCAGGCCACAGCCTCAAAGGCAAAGTGGTTGTGTTCCGAAAAGTGCCCCTTCAACCCACGCCCCAGCATCACCAACAACATGATGGAACCCAGCGTAACGTGCAAGCCGTGAAAACCCGTCAGGATGTAAAACGTGGCACCGTACACCCCAGCACCCAGTGTCAGCCCCATTTCTGAATAGGCATGTGCGTATTCAAACACCTGAAAGCCCATGAAGGTCAGGCCCAGTGCAACCGTCATGGCCAAGCCCAGATTCAACTGAAACCGCTTGCCCTTGATCAAACCCCAATGCGCCCAGGTGAGCGTGGCGCCCGAGGTCAACAACAACATGGTGTTGATGGCTGGAATGCCCCAGGCATGCATGGGCGAGAAGCTGTCACCCAGGGGGCCTGAGCTCGGCCACACGTTGGTGAACTTGCCATAAGGTGACAGGGACTCTTCAAAACCCGCCATTTCAGGCAGGGCAATGCGGCGGATGTAGTACAGCGCACCAAAGAAACAGGCAAAGAACATCACCTCAGAGAAGATGAACCAGACCATGCCGATGCGGTACGAGCGGTCTTCCCACAAAGTGTAGATACCACGCACGTTTTCGCTGATGATTTCACCAAACCAGCCAAAAATCACATACACAATCAGGGCCGCACCGATCAGCATGCTCCACAGCCCCTGGGGTGTGCCGTTGAGCCGGAAGATGAACCCGAGCGCCAGCAAAAAGATGCCGACCGACAAAAATGTCGAGTAATGACTGGCCGCCGGCACAAAGTAGTGGCCGCGCACAGCAGGTTGGGTAGCATGTGTCATTCTTCTATTTCCTTATCAAATCAGCTTTTGGCTTTAACGGCTTCAAAAAAAGTGTACGAGAGCGTGACGGTTCCAAAGTCTGGATCGAGCTTGGGGTTGACCACAAACACCACCGGCATGGTGCGGGTTTCACCCGGTGCAAAGGTCTGCTGACTGAAACAAAAACATTCCAGTTTTTCAAAATACTGCGCCGCTACGGCAGGTGTGATGCTGGGAATAGCCTGCCCCACAAACACCTGGTCTGTGGTGTTGGTGATGGTGTAGTTCATGCGCGATATTTCACCTGGGTGCACCCGGATCGAAAAGCCTTCTGGCTTGAAATGCAGCCCCACACCCGGCATGGAATGACTCAAGAACTCCACCTTGACCGAGCGTGAAAAATCAATCTGGGTATTTTTGTCAGCCACCATGGCGACGGCATTGGTCTTGCCATTGAGACCGGTGATGCGACAGATCAAGTCGTAAAAAGGCACCATGGCAAAACCAAAACCGACAAAAAACAAGGCTACAAACCCGAGCTTGATCCCCAGCCGCACATTGCTGCGCTGGCGATCAAAGGTCGAAACCCCCATCAAAACGGGCGGTATTTCCATATGGAACCCAAAAATATCACCAGCACAATCGCACCAAAGATGTAACCCAAACGCTTGTTGCTGCGTTTGCGTTTTTCCCATTCTTCGGCATCCATGACGGGCACATTGGACTCAAACAATTTCATGATCACAATTCCAGTCAAGGATCAATTAATGACAGGGGGCTTCTCGAACGTGTGGTAGGGTGCAGGCGAAGGCACTGTCCATTCCAGGCCCTCAGCCCCTTCCCAAGCTTTGTCTGCGGCTTTTTCACCACCCTTGACCGTGCGGTACACGTTGTAAATAAAGATCAGATGCGCCGACCCCAGCACAAAAGCACCGATGCTCGAGAGCATGTTCCACTCGGCAAACATCACGGGATAGTCAGGAATGCGACGCGGCATACCAGCCAAACCGACAAAAAACTGGGGGATAAACGTCAGGTTAAAGCCCACAATCGTGACCCAGAAGTGCCACTTGCCAATGGTTTCATTGAGCATGTGCCCCGTCCACTTGGGCAACCAGTAATAGATGGCGGCCATGGCCCCCATGACGGCGGTGGGGTAAAACGCATAATGGAAATGCGCCACCATGAAGTAGGCGTTGTGGTATTGCGGGTCTGCCGCGGCATCCGATAAAGCCAAGCCAGTGACACCACCCCAGCCAAACAACACCAAGGAGCCTAAGGCGAACAGCATCGGGGTCTCGAAACTCATGGAGCCTTTCCAGATGGTGGCAATCCAGCAAAAGAACAACACCGCCAGCGGGAACGAGATCGCCATGGTGATGTACATGAAGTAAATCTGGCTACCCAGCGACATGCCACTGGTAAACATGTGGTGCGCCCAAACCACCAAACCCAAGCCAGCGATGGCCCAGAACGAGTACACCTGCGCTTTGTAACCATAAATCGGTTTGCGGGCAAAAGCAGAAAACACGTGCGGCAGTGCACCAGCAATCGGCAACAAGAGCACATACACCTCAGGATGCCCCATGAACCAGAAAATGTGTTGCCACAGCACCGGGTCACCACCACCAGCGGCATTAAAGAAATGGGTGTCAAAGTGGCGATCCATCAGCACCATGGTCACACCACCGGCGAACACCGGCATGATGGTGATCAGCAGCACCGCCGTCATCAGGAAGCCGTGCGCAAACAGCGGCATCTTCATCAGGGTCATGCCAGGCGCACGCATGTTGAGAATGGTCACAATGACGTTGATCGACCCCAAGATGGAAGACACGCCCAGCATGTGAATGGCAAAAATGGCAAAGTCCATGCCCCAGCCGCTCTGGATGGACAGCGGCGCATACAGCGTCCAACCAGTATCTACAGCGCCCGGACCGACACCCATCAAACCCAAAAAGAAGGGCAGCGTCAACATAATGGCCGCTGGCGGCAAAATCCAAAAACCCCAGTTGTTCAGACGCGGCAGCGCCATGTCGGGTGCACCAATCATCATTGGCAACATGTAGTTGGCCAGACCAGTGGCAGCCGGCATGGCAAAGCCAAACACCATCACCAACCCGTGCAGCGTGATCAACTGATTGAACAACTCAGGCTGAACAAATTGCAGACCAGGCTGAAACAATTCCAGCCGCACCGTCAAGATCATGCCACCACCCACGAACAGCATCACAAACCCAAAAATCAGGTACATGATGCCAATGTCTTTGTGGTTGGTAGTTTCCAACCAGCGAACCCAACCGCCTTTGTAGTGCCCGTCATGGGAATCACTGACCGGCAAGCCATGCGCCATATCGTGTGCCATTACCAACTCCTTTTGCTGAATTTCTGAAAATCTTGACTGCTCACTGCGCCTTGGCCACCACGGCCTGTGCCACCGGCTCTGCTGCCGCTGTGGGTGCAGGCGCAGGCACCACTGGTTTCTTGCTGGCCAACCACTTGGCAAACTCTTCCTGCGTCACCACATTGACCACCACCGGCATGAAGCCATGCTCTTTGCCACAGAGTTCAGAACACTGACCCCGGTAAGTGCCTGTTTTTTCAACGGTAGCCCAAAATTCACGCAGAAAACCCGGCACCGCATCGCGTTTGACACCAAACGCAGGCACCCACCAACTGTGAATCACATCGTTGGAGGTGGTGATGAAACGGATTTTTTTACCCACTGGCAACACCAGCGGGTTATCAACTTCCAGTAGGTAGTTGGGACCTTTGGTCGCGCCACTGTCGATCTGGTCACGCGGCGTGATCAGACGGCTGGTGTAGCTGACACCTTCAGCCGGAAACTCGTATTGCCACAACCATTGACTACCCGTCACCTTGACCACCAACTCGGCATCGGTCTTGGTGTCCTCATACAGCACCACAGCATGAAACGCCGGAATGCCAAACACCACGTAGTCAATGAAAAACAACAAGGCAAACGGCGACAACACCCAAAGCCATTGCTTGCGACTGGTCGGACCAGTGAACTTGCCAGCCTGATAACCGGCTGCCTTGTTATGCGTGCGAAACGAATAAATCAACATCCCCAGCACCAGGAAAAACATGATCAAAATGACCACCATCACCAAGTTGTGCATGTGCAGCGTTTCACGTGCAATCGGTGTCACCGGCTCGGGAAAATTAAACGCATACCCAGCCATTGCCGCTGCCGCACCCAACGCCAATGAAATGGCTAAACCAAACCTGTACAAGCTACGCATAAATCGCTGTCCTTTTGCTAGGGAATGATCAACTCTTGATCAACTATTTGATATTTATCAAACAATTGTAGGGGATGATCGCCTATGAAAAGAGCGAAAACTACAGGGGGAAACCCCATGCCTGAGGGTTTCTTAAGGTCATAAAACGCTCAAGGTGTCCAGAAAATGCGGGCGGTAGGCCAAACCAGCAACAGCACAATCACGCAGGGTGCAATGGTCCAGGCGAGCTCCACGGCCAGCGAGCTGTGAAAGTTGACGCGCTCAGGTGTCCCGCCCCGATGGTGCCGCCATGAAGCGACCAGCAAGAAACCGAAGGCGACTGCAAAAATCAGCAGACAAGCCCACATCAGGGCCCAACGAAATTCAAACTCAGTCATACCGGTCCTTTAAAAGCCGCACCCCCGCAGTGGCTTGACCACTGTGCAAGGCCGCACGCATGTCCTGCAGGGAAATTTCACTTTGCGCCGCCACTAACACCCGTGGTACGGGTTTAAAAGCATGGCCATAGACCACCTCAAAAGTCAGCTGCAAAGGCATGCTGGTCAGTGCCTGCAGCAGTTGCGCATGCCAGCGCCGCCCACGCAAGCCAGCAAACCGGTGCACATGCAAATTACGCCCCAGGCCACGCAATTCCTGCAGCAACCGTTGTGGGGTCTCAAACGTCAGGGTGATGCGTTCCATGTCCATGACTGGCTCGGCGAAACCAGCCGCCAACAACATGTCGCCCCAGTCATGCATGTCAGTGAAAGCATGGCTTGGTGCAGGCCATCCCAAGCGCCGGTAAATCCCTTGCAACTCTTGCAGCGTGTCTGGCCCGAGGCAGGAAAACATTAAGAAACCATCCACTTGCAAAGCCTGCTGCCACTGGGTCATCAACGCTTGCGGATCAGCCGCCATGTGCAGCTGCATATTGGCCCACAGCATGTGCACCGGTTGCACCACCTGCGACACCACGCTGACCTGGGGATGCAGCCAACGCTGACTTGACCACCAGGGCGCTCGCAGCGCCTGCTGCACCTGACGCACGCGTGGTGCAGAGGTTTCCAACACCGTGCACGCGGCCTGTGGATAACGCCGCCGCAACAAATCATGCGCCAGCATACCGCCCTGCACCGGAGCCCAATGCAACCAGCTGGCGGGCTGCTGCTTGATCAGATCCAGCCGCTCCTGCATGCGCCGCGCCACCTCTTCGTGCAGCCAAGGTGACTCTGGCAGGCACATACCCTGCCAGCGCAAGGCAGCGTTTCGGTCGATGGTAGGAGGTGGATGGATAGCCATGGCGTTTGATTGTGCTGCGAGTATATTGAGCCTATGCCAAGCCCGTTCTTCAGCCGACTACTTGATGCCCTGCCGGGTCAGTGCCGGGTGTGCCAACGTTGGCCAACCCATACGGTGTGTGAAGATTGCGCAAACCAGTTTGCCCAACCCTGGACACGTTGCAACACCTGCGCCCTGCCCCTGCCAAGTGGCCTGAGTCAGTGTGGTGCGTGCCTAAAAACACCACCACCACTGGATCAATGCCTGGCCGCCGTGCCCTACGCTTACCCTTGGTCCAGGCTGATTGCAGATTACAAATTCCACGCCCAAAGTGGCTTGGCACACAGCCTGGCACGCTTGGTCAAAAACACCCCCTGGGTAGAACCCGCCCTTGATGCAGCCGACCTGCTGTTGCCGATGCCACTGTCTCCGCAGCGCCTGGCTGAACGAGGCTATAACCAGGCCCAGTTGCTGGCACGTCAGCTGCAACCCGCCAAAACCCAATCCGACCTGTTGCTGCGCGTTCAGGACACCCCGGCCCAACACACGCTCAAGCGTGCCCAACGCCTGCAGGCGCTGAACCAGGCCTTTGCGGTTGACCCATTATTGGCGCACCAGCTGCAAGGCAAACGCGTCGTCCTGGTGGACGATGTGATGACCACGGGTGCATCGCTGCATGCAGCGGCCCGGGTGTTGCGCAGCGCCGGTGTGCAGCACATCACCGGTCTGGTGTTTGCCAGAACCGAATAGTGCCTGTGGTGGGCGACAATTTGGCCATGTTTCATATCGTCCTGGTTGAGCCCGAAATCCCCCCCAACACCGGCAATGTCATCCGTCTGGCTGCCAACACGGGGTGCTGTCTGCACCTGATTGAACCGCTGGGTTTTTCCATGGAAGACAAGCACATGCGCCGCGCCGGTCTGGATTACCACGACTACGCCACGGTCACGCGCCACGCCAGCTGGCAAGCGTTTTTAGACACCAAGCAGCCCGCGCCAGAGCACCTGTTTGCCATGACCACCCGCGCCAGCCGAAACATGTTTGAGGCGCGCTTTACGCCGGGTGACTACCTGGTGTTTGGCTCGGAAACCAAAGGCTTGAACGAGGCCGTGCGCCAATCTTTCGCTTCCGGTCAGGCCATTAGATTGCCGATGCTGGCTGGCCAGCGCAGCTTGAACCTGTCCAACGCGGTTGCAGTCACCGTGTTTGAAGCCTGGCGACAAAATGGTTTTGCCACCTCAGGGGTACAGCCGCGCCACTGATTGCGCCACACAAACCGGCTGGGCTGCGCCTTCACTGCCGCTTTCGATGGTCACATTCCACGTCACTTGCACCCCCTGCGGCTGGATCGGCGCACACTGCTCCAGACGGATGCGGGCACGCAACTGGCTCCCCACCCGCACCGGTGCGGTAAACCGTACCCGATTGAGGCCGTAATTCACGGCCATGCGCGCGGGCGTGATGTGGACAGATTCCTCAAAAAAACGCGGAATCAGGGCCAGCGTCAAAAAACCATGCGCAATCGTGCCGCCAAAAGGCCCCGCCTTGGCACGCGCCACATCCACATGAATCCACTGCATGTCGCCCGTGGCTGCAGCAAACCCATCCACCTGCGCTTGCGTGATCGTGAGCCAGTCGCTCAGCGCCACTTCCTGCCCCACCATGGCAGCCAATTCATCAAAAGAATCAAAAGTTTTCATACATTCACCGTACAGCGTCCCACAACAATTTCACGCCAGTCAAGAACATGCCAGCGTACAAAAACCGGTAAAAAAGCACTTGACTGATACGCCGCGCCAAACGCACACCGATCCACACCCCGATGGGTGCCACCGGCAGCAGCACCAACGAAGTCGCAAAATTGCGCCAGTCCAACAGCCCCAGCCAGGCATAGGGTAGCCATTTCGCCAGGTTGATCGCAAAAAAGAAAAACGCCATGGTGGCCGTGAAGCGAATCGGAGAAAGCCGCAGTGGAATCATGTAGGCGTTCACGGGCGGTCCACCCGCATGGGCAATGAAGCTGGTAAAGCCCGAAGTGGCGGTCAGAATAGCGCCCAGCCAGCGCGGTGGCGGTGGGCTGTCAGGCTTGGGCGCAAACAACAGGCGCTGGACCAAAAACAACAACGTGAATACGCCCACGATGCCAGCCACCGTGTGCGCGTTGAGCCACTTGAACAACAAAGCCCCCACCACAATGCCGACCAGCCCGCAAGGAATCAAGAACTGCAGCAGTTTCATATCAAAATCCTTGCGAAACGCGGCCATGCCCAGCACGTCCATCAGCAACAGCACCGGCATCAAAATGGCAGCAGCCTGCGGCACACTCACTGCCAGCGCCATCATGGGCACGGCCAGTGACCCAAAGCCGGCACCAAAACCACTTTTGCTCACCCCCAACAGCAGCACCGCAGGAACGGTCACCGCATAAAAATACAGGTCTGTGATGAAGGGATAAGTTTCAGGCAAGGACATCGGGCGACAATTTGGAAATGAACAGTTCAACCATCAACAACATTCAACATTGGGGAGAAACCCTGCGGCTCCTGGTTGAATTGGCGGGTACCGCAGCGTTCGCATTGTCAGGGGTTTTAAAGGGGGCGCAAAAACGCCTGGATGCCGTGGGCGTGTGTGTGGTCGGGTTTCTGGCCGCCTTTGGCGGCGGCACACTGCGTGACCTGCTGCTGGATGAGCGCCCTTTTTTTTGGGTGCAGCACGTTGAAATGCTTTGGGGAGTGCTGTTCTTGTGCTGGCTGGCCATGCTGTTTATGCGCACCCACCACCTTGATACCACCCGCAAAGCGATTGAGTGGCCCGATGCCCTGGGCTTGGGCTTGTTCACGGCCACAGGCGTACATCAGGCACTGGCCGGCCAGACCCCGGCCCTGGTGGCGGTGCTAATGGGCTTGATCACCGGCGTGTTTGGGGGGGTGTTGCGCGACATCGTGTGCAATGACATTCCAGCGGTTTTCAGCGACCACCATCCCTACGCAGTCTGCGCCTTCGCGGGTGGCTGGGCCTACATCGGCTTGTGGCAACTGGGTGCCCCCGGTTGGGCATCGCTGGTGGCCTGTGTGACCATCACGGCCGGTTTGCGTGGCTTGGCCATGTGGCGCAACTGGCAGTTACCTGCCTGGCAAGTCGACTGAAGCACCACCAGCGACAATTTGCGCCACCATGTTCAATCCATCCCAAACCGACGTTCGCCGATTTTTTTGCTCTGTTTACGCTAAAGCCCAAGCTGAAGAACCCATGGAAGCTATTGAAACTATAGCGAGCTTATGGATTGATGAGCACCCCGAATACCATGCAGTGCTGGCCGATGTGGAGGCTGCCCTGCTGCACATAGGGCCGGAGCAAGCCGACAAGAGCAACCCTTTTTTGCATTTATCCATGCACTTGTCGATCACCGAGCAATGCAGCATTGACCAGCCACGTGGCATTCGCCAGGCGGTGGAACTGCTGACGCACCGACTCGGTTCCCTGCACGATGCACACCATGCAACCATGGAATATTTGGGACAGATGCTATGGGAAAGCCAACGCGCCGGGCGGCCACCCGACGGTGAAAGCTATGTGGCCTGCGTGCAGCGCCAAGCCACCCGCGATTGACAAGCGGCGCTACAACAAATTATTTGACGCGTGCGCGCTGCACGGTTTGCAGTTCACTGGGCAGGCTACCCACGTAGTCAGCCAGCACTTTCAGGTCGGCATTCGAGAACTGTTTGGCCACACCGCCCATGATCGGGTGGCCACGCCCAATGAGAGGCCGATCATTCGTTTTGTACGACCGCAGCGCCACGTACAGGTAGTCAGCATGCTGACCCGCAATCTTGGGGTAGGACGGGTCAATCGGCTTGCTGAAATTGGGCCCGTGGCACGAGGTGCAGCCGCCCTGGGTCACCAATTCGACGGCCTTGGCTGAACCGTCTGCTGCCGTTGCCGGCAGTGTTGCCCCATTGCCAGTGGACTCGTAATACGCAGCCAGGTCGGCCATATCCTGGTCGGTCAGGCTGGAAGCCAAGGTGCGCATCGACGGGTGCTTGCGCTCGCCCGCCTTGTAGGCATGCAGCGCAGCGCGGATGTAGCCCGCACCTTGCCCGTTGATTTTCGGTACCTGATGCACCTCAGGAAAACCAATGTGATAGCCTTTGATGCCATGGCAGCCGATGCACAGGGCGTTTTTCTTGCCGCCCGCAGCGGCATCTCCCTGGATATCCTGGGCATAAGCAGTCACAGTGGTCGCACAAGCGACAAGCAAGGATGACAGGGTCAACTGAAATTTGTTCATTTTGCTAAGACAATCCGAAAAAAACGGTTGGTGATTTGATAAATGTCAAACAATTATAGAAAGCCAACAAGCCTCATCAATATGGCGTAAACCCGATAGTGCGCACAATAAAGCCACCGCTGGAACACTTTTTTTAGAAACATCCACCCCTTACAAAGCTCACCATGAAATTCCAAGGCACCCCCAACTACGTTGCCACCGCAGACCTGATGCTGGCGGTCAACGCGGCCATCACCCTGCAGCGCCCGCTGCTGGTCAAAGGCGAGCCCGGCACTGGCAAAACCATGCTGGCCGAAGAAGTGGCCACCGCCTTGAAGCTGCCGCTGCTGCAGTGGCACATCAAATCCACCACCAAAGCACAACAGGGACTGTACGAATATGACGCAGTGAGCCGCCTGCGCGACTCGCAACTGGCCGACGTGGACGGTGGCGAGCGCGTCAAAAACATCCACAACTACATCGTCAAGGGCGTCTTGTGGCAGGCCTTTACCGCCGAGCAGCAGGTAGCACTCTTGATTGACGAAATCGACAAGGCCGACATCGAGTTTCCCAACGACTTGCTGCGCGAAATTGACCGCATGGAGTTTTATTGCTATGAAACCCGCGAGCTGGTTCGCGCCAAACACCGCCCGCTGGTGTTCATCACCTCCAACAACGAAAAAGAGCTGCCCGATGCCTTTTTGCGCCGTTGCTTTTTTCACTACATCAAGTTTCCTGATGCCGTGACCATGAAACAGATTGTGGACGTCCATTTCCCGGGCTTGAAAGCGGAATTGCTCAGCGCCGCCATGAAAACATTTTTTGATGTGCGCAACCTGCCGGGGCTAAAAAAGAAACCTTCCACCAGCGAGTTACTGGACTGGCTCAAACTGCTGATGGCGCAAGACATTCCGCCCTCGGTGTTGCAGACGGCTGATGACAAGGTCGCTGTGCCGCCGCTGGTGGGGGCGCTACTAAAAAACGAGCAGGACGTGACGCTGTTTGAAAAACTGGTGTTCATGCAGAGCCGCAACCGCTGAATTGGATATCCCCATGGCATTTGTTGAACCTGTCACCCTGGCCGCGCGCGGCATCACCCTGTTGCCGCTGGCGCTGGAACATGAGGCGGGCCTGCGTACCGCCGCTGCCGACGGCGCGCTGTGGAACCTGCGCGTCACCTCCGTGCCCGAGCCCGAGCAAACGCGCCGCTACATTGAAGATGCACTGGCCATGCGCCAAGCGGGCAACCGCTTTGCCTTTGCCGTCACGCAAACCGACACCGGCCAGGTGCTGGGCAGCACCAGCTACCACGACATCATCGCCGCCGTGAAGCGCGTCGAAATTGGCTACACCTGGTACGCCCAAAGCGTGCAGCGCAGCTTTGTGAACACCACCTGCAAACTGCTGCTGTTGACCCACGCGTTCGAAACCCTGGGCTGCCATGTGGTCGGCTGGCGCACCGACAACTTCAACTTTGCCTCACAAGCCGCCATCGAGCGCCTGGGTGTCAAAAAAGACGGCGTGATTCGCGGCCACGCCTTGCGCCGCGACGGCACGATTCGCGACACCGTGATGTACAGCCTGCGCGCGGGCGAGTGGCCTGAAGTCAAGGCGCAGTTGCTGTATTTGCTGCACAAGCCGCGCTGAAGACTGACCGCAGCAGCTGCCGCCAGCTGTTATCAAATAAATAGCTATTAACGCTTTATTCATAAGGGCTTGAGGCCAATTTGTTATGTATCCTGAGCGCAGCCATTCCCCAACGGCGACGCGGCAATCAACGCACCATATACAATTTGTATATTGCATTTTTTGGAGCCCACCATGACCACTGCCACCGCCGCCGTTTTCATGTCTGGCAACAGCCAGGCCGTGCGCCTGCCCAAGGCGTTTCAGCTCAAGTCCAAACGCGTCACCATCGAGCGCCGGGGCGATGAGATTGTGTTGCGCGAAAAGAGACCCACCGTGCGCGACATTCTGGAACACCTGCCCCCTTTGAGCCAGCAGGCCAAGCAGGCGTGGGCGCAAGTTGAGACCCAGATCAACGATGCCATGCCGCAAGACCGCGACTGGAGCACTCTGCTGATATCAGAGGCAACCGCCGCCAAATGAAGTACCTGCTTGACACCAATATCATCAGCTACTTTCTGAGAGAAGCGTCACCTGCCCTGAGTCAGCGCATTCTGGACAGCACCCCTGACAGCTTGGCCATCTCCATCATCAGTGCGGGCGAGTTACGTTACGGCTTGAACAAGCTCACCACGTCGAAACGCGCCACAGAATTGACGCACCACCTCAACGCGGTGCTGACCGCCATCGCCATCGTGCCCTTACCCGTACAAGCGGCAACGCACTACGGCAGCATCCGGGCGCAGCTGGAGGCTGCTGGCACCCCCATTGGCAACAACGACTTGTGGATCGCGGCACACGCCCTGGCCCTCAACTTCACACTCGTGACCAACAACACCCGCGAGTTTGTGCGTGTACCCGGCCTGCGGGTTGAAAACTGGCTGTGACCGCTGTTGACCGCCCTTTGAGCCCACCCCATGCTGATTGACTTTTTCTACACCCTGCGCGCCGCCAAATTGCCGGTATCGGTCAAAGAATTCCTGACGCTGCTGGAAGCCTTGAAACTTGGCGTTGTGGGACCCAAAACACCGCAAGATGATGACGATGCCAACACCCCCAGCGGCTACCAGATTGACGACTTCTACTTTCTGAGCCGCGCCACCCTGGTCAAGGACGAAAAACACTACGACAAGTTTGACCGCGCCTTTGCAGCGTATTTCAAAGGCGTGGAGCTGATCGCCGACTTCACCCAAGAGCTGCCGCTGGAGTGGCTCAAGAAAACACTCGAACTCAACTTAAGCCCCGAAGAAAAAACGGCCATCGACAAAATGGGCTGGGACGAGCTGATGGACACGCTTAAAAAACGCCTGGAAGAGCAAAAGGAGCGCCACGAAGGCGGCAGCAAGTGGATTGGCACCGGCGGCACATCGCCCTTTGGCCATGGCGGCTACAACCCGCAAGGCGTGCGCATTGGTGGCCCCGGCAAAAACAAAAGCGCCGTCAAGGTGTGGGAGCAGCGCGCCTACCGCGACTACGACGACACGCAAGAACTGGGCACGCGCAACATCAAGGTGGCGCTACGCCGGCTGCGCAAGTTTGCCCGCGAAGGCCATGTAGAAGAACTGGACTTACCCGACACCATCCGCGCCACCGCCGCCAACGCCGGCTGGCTCGACATCAAGATGGTTCCCGAGCGCCACAACAACGTCAAAGTGCTGTTGCTGATGGACGTGGGCGGCACCATGG
>JAVHPS010000505.1:0-4070 GCA_036170715.1 Rhodoferax sp.
AGCGCAATGGCGGCGTACGCCAGCACAAACACAATGACCAGAGCTGTCAGCATGGGTTGTCACCTCGAATGTTTTTAACAAAATTCGACTGATTATGACGGCTTGAACATTCAAAAGACTGACGTGTTTTCCCTGACACACCCCTGCTTGCAAAACGTGCAGCAACAAAAAAGCCACCCGAAGGTGGCTTTTTTGCAGATCAACCAAAAGCTGATTACTTGGATGCAGCAGCAGCAGGTGCAGCGGCTTCAGAAGCAGCAGCGGCCACGGGTGCAGCAGCAGGTGCTTCAGATGCAGCAGGAGCCGGAGCAGCCACGGGAGCTGGTGCGGGTGCAGCTTCTTCCTTTTTGCCGCAAGCAGACAGAGCTGCGGCAGCAGCGATCACAGCGATCAAAGCGAGAGATTTGTTCATTTGAAATACCTGTTATGAAAAAAAAGACAATTTCCGGAAATTGCCTTTGTGGCCATCCACAAAGACCAAGCAGACATGGATTACCAGTTTGCTTAGCCCGTCATTATAGTGAAAACCCTAATACCCAGCAGTCCATTAGCAGATTTTTGTTGCGAACACGCACACCTATTTATGCTGTTGATGCCATGACGAGACAACTCAACCGGTCTGCGCCACCACCCAGCCGGCCTCAACCCATGACAAAAGCAGCTCGAATTCCGCTGCACGAAGCTGCCCCACCTGCGCGGCGCTCAGTGCACGGCTGTTGGCCAGCTCGCGCATCAGGGTGGCATCGCGGCGGGTGGCTTTGAAGCACTCTCCATTGATAAAAAAATGCTGTGCATCGAACATCATGCGGGTGCGCCGATCAAGCTGGCAACCACGGCGCAGCAGCCACTGCGCCCATGGCACGGACGGCTCTGCCGCGTCAAACCACACTTGCGGTTTGGGTTCGGTCAGGTATTGCCCCAAGCTACGCGCAAGAGCTTGGCTGTCTTTGAGCGCATCCTGCAACGCATGCTGGGCAAAAGCCAGCATGCTGACGGGAATTTCTGCGGCTTGCCCGACGGCCGGTTGTTCCGGGTCGCGGTACAGGCGCGTGCCCACTACAGCCTCAGCCTCTTCGGCCAGACGCTGCAACAATTCACGCCCCATTTCAGCCCGACTGGGACTGCGAAAACCAATCGAATAGGTCATGCATTCACCCTGGGCAATGCCGTCATGGGCGTAGCGTGGCGGCAGGTACAGCATGTCGCCTGGTTCGAGCACATACTCTTCTTCGGGCTCAAAGTTGGCCAGGATTTTCAAAGGCATATCAGGTTGCAAACGCAGGTCTTTCTGACGACCGATGCGCCAACGCCTGCGCCCTTGTGCCTGCAACAGAAACACGTCGTAACTGTCATAGTGTGGCCCAACCCCACCTTGGTCAGTGGCGTAACTGATCATCAGGTCATCCAGCCGGGCATCCGGCACAAAGCGAAAACGGTTCATCAGCGCATGCACCGCATCATGGTGCAAATCCACCCCCTGCAACAGAATCGTCCAGCCGGGCTGCTTGAGCGGCGGCAATGCGCGACGCGCAAACGGTCCGTGTTTGAAGCGCCAGGGCGCACCCGGCTCTTGCATAACCAGACGGGCTTGCACGTCTTCACTGGCTGCCAGCGCCAACAGTTCGGAGCGGTCCAGCAGGGGCTTGAAACCGGCCATGGCCTGACGCACCAGCAAGGGTTTTTTCTGCCAATACCGCTGCATGAACTGCTGCGGACTCAGGCCGCCCAGCAAAGGCAGTGCTTGGGTGATGTCCATGGTTTTGTTCCTTCAAAGTGTGTGTCTGCGACAATTATCAAATGGAAATTACTCAACAATGCGTGGTTGCTTTAACCTGGACGCTCAAGGACACTTTGGGCGAAGTTTTGGACGTGCTCGACGAGCCGGTGGAATTTTTGGTCGGGGGTGATGACCTCTTCGACGTGATTGAGGCCGAGTTGCAAGGTCACCAAACCGGAGCCACCGTCAATTTACACATCGAACCCGAACAGGGTTTTGGCGACTTCAACGACCAGCTCATATTTTTGGAGCCACGTGAACTGTTTCCACCTGAACTTGAAGAAGGCATGAGCTTTGAAGGTGTGGCCCTGCCTGCAGGTTGCAACCCGGACATGCCGCAAGACGCGCTTTACACCGTAACCGACATTTACCCCGAGCACGTGGTGCTGGACGGCAACCATCCATTGGCCGGTATGGCGCTGAATTTAACCGTGCAAGTGCGCGCGGTGCGCGAAGCCACTGAGGAAGAAATTGGCTGTGGCAGCGCCGGTACCGGCTTCTTCAAAGTCACGCCGATGCACAGCATGGCACCGGGCAGTGACTTGCTTCAATAAGTAAAAGGACGACGCTTAACTGGAAGGCGTATAGCGGGCGTTTCAAGCCTTGCCGGTGGAGCCGTAGCCAGCCTCACCGCGCACACTGGCCACAAATTCGGTCACCACGTTGAACTGTGCCTGTACCACCGGCACAATCACCAGTTGGGCAATGCGCTCCATCGGCTCGATCGTGAACGGCGTGTCGCTGCGGTTCCAGGCACTCACCATCAGTTGCCCCTGGTAGTCGCTGTCAATCAACCCAACCAAATTGCCCAGCACAATGCCGTGTTTGTGACCCAGGCCGGAGCGCGGCAGGATCATGGCGGCGAATCCGGGGTCTTGCAGGTAAATGGCAATCCCGGTGGGTACCAGTTGCCAGGCGTTGGCGGGTAATGTCAACGGCGCATCCAGGCAAGCGCGCAAGTCCAGCCCGGCACTGCCAGGGGTTGCATAGGCGGGCAGTTGGGTGGCCATGCGCGGGTCTAAAATTTTTACATCAATCAGCATTATTTTGCTCTCCAGCCCCTATTTTCAGGGCAATATCTGCTATTAATTTACGAGCAAGCGAGAGTTTGGTGTCACGTGACAACTCGCGCACGCCAGACTCGTCCAGCAACAACAAGGCGTTGTCGTCCTGCCCAAACGTAGCCGGGCCCAGGTTGCCCACCAGCAGTGGCACGCCCTTGCGCAGGCGCTTGGCCTGGGCGTTGACCAGCAAGTCATGGCTTTCGGCGGCAAACCCGACGCAGTAGAGGGCACGACTCTGGCCGCGCGGTGATTGCGCCAGGGTGGCCAGAATGTCGGGGTTCTCGACAAACTGCAGCACCGGCGGCTGCCCCGCGCCATCTTTTTTGATCTTGCGCTGGGCGAGGGTTGCCGGCCGCCAGTCAGCAACCGCCGAAGTTGCTATAAATACAGTAGCTAACTTAGCTTTAAGTTCGACGGCCTCAAGCATATTTAATGCAGATTTCACATCCACCCGGCAGACCCCGCGTGGGGTCGGTAAGCTCACCGGGCCCGCCACCAAGGTGACTTCTGCACCCGCTTCACGCGCGGCACGCGCAATCGCAAAACCCATCTTGCCACTGGACAAGTTGGTGATGCCGCGCACCGGGTCGATCGCTTCAAAGGTGGGGCCGGCGGTCACCAGCACATGGTGGCCACGCAACACCTTGGGTTGAAACCATGCGATCACTTCATCCAGTATGTCAACCGGCTCCAACATGCGGCCGTCCCCCGTTTCACCGCAAGCCTGGTCACCGCAGCCCACCCCCAGCACGCGCGCACCGTCTTGCACCACTTGCGCCACATTGCGCTGCGTGGCCGGATGCCGCCACATTTCAAGGTTCATCGCGGGCGCAAGCAGCAGAGGTACACGCTCGGTGGGACGCGCCAGGCACAGCAAGCTGAGCAAATCATCGGCCTGCCCATGCGCCAGTTTGGCCACTAAATCCGCACTCGCCGGGGCCACCAAACAGAGGTCGGCTTGGCGCGTCAGCTGGATGTGCGCCATGTTGTTGTTCACGCGCGCATCCCACTGAGAACCATAAACCGTGTGCTGGCTCAAGGCCTGCATGGTGACCGGGGTCATGAACTGTTCGGCCGCCGCACTCATCACCACCTGCACCGTGGCACCGGCCTTGATCAGCAAGCGGCACAACTCGGCCGACTTGTAGCAGGCAATGCCGCCACTGAGCCCCAGAACAATGTGTTTTCCAGCAAGATCTTTCATGCGCCGCAATGTAACAGAGCGCCCA
>JAVHPS010000506.1:0-18688 GCA_036170715.1 Rhodoferax sp.
GGCCTGGAAATGGATTTTGAACCCCAGCCTGGGGCTGGAAAAACTCATGCACGACATGGGTTGGAGCAGTTTCAGTTTTGACTGGCTGGTGCAGTCTGACACTGCCATTTATTGCGTGGTGATCGCCGGCATCTGGCAGTCGGCCGGCTTTGCCATGGCCTTGTTTCTGGCGGGCTTGCGCGGCATTGACGACAGCATCATCAAGGCGGCCCAGATTGACGGGGCCAGTTTGCCGCGCATTTACTGGCGCATCATTTTGCCGATCCTGCGGCCGGTGGTGTTCTCCACCATTCTGGTGCTGTCGCACTTGTCGATCAAGGCGTTCGATTTGGTCATGGCGCTCACCGCCGGTGGGCCGGGTTATGCGTCTGACGTGCCGGCCACGTTCATGTTCACCATGAGCTTCACCCGTGGCCAGATTGGCCTGGGTGCGGCCAGCGCCACCATGATGCTGGCCATGGTGGCCGCCATTGTGGTGCCGTATCTTTACAGCGAGTTGCGGTCCAAACCGCACGAGCGTTAAACCCAGGGCACTTACCATGAATGCTAAAAATCTCTCTCGCCTGGGTGTCTACGCCGTGCTGGGCATTGCCGCCTTTTTCTTTCTGGCACCGCTCTATGTGATGCTGGCCACCAGCTTCAAGGATGCCGAGCAAATCCGTTCCGGCAACCTGTTGAGCCTGCCCCACGGCCTGAATTTCGAATCCTGGACACTGGCCTGGTCTACCGCCTGCACCGGGGTCGACTGCCGTGGCTTGAAGCCTTACTTCATGAACTCGGTCATGATGGCCGTGCCAGCGGTGTTGATCTCCACCGCCTGGGGCGCGCTCAACGGCTATGTGCTCTCCATGTGGAAGTTCAAGGGCTCAGACTTGCTGTTTGGCTTTATTTTGTTTGGCGTGTTCATGCCATTCCAGGTGGTGTTGCTGCCCATGAGCCAGGTGCTGGGGTTTCTGGGCTTGTCCAGCTCTATTGGCGGGCTGGTGCTGGTGCACTGCCTGGCTGGCATGGCCGGCACCACGCTGTTTTTTCGCAATTACTACACCGCCATTCCGCGTGAGCTGGTGCAAGCAGCACGCATGGACGGCGCGGGTTTCTGGCGCATTTTTTACCGCATTGTGATCCCCATGAGCACGCCGATTTTGATGGTCACGCTGATCTGGCAGTTCACCAACATCTGGAACGACTTTTTGTTTGGCGTGGCCTTCAGCGGTGCCGACAGCAAACCCATCACGGTCGGCTTGAACAACATGGCCAACACCACCAGCAGCGTAAAAAGCTACAACGTCGACATGGCCGCAGCCATCATCGCCGGCCTGCCCACCATGCTGGTGTATGTGTTGGCTGGTCAATATTTCGTCAAAGGTCTCACAGCTGGCGCTGTGAAAGGATAAAAATCATGGCAGCATCACTCCACATCGCAGGCATTCGCAAGGTTTACGGCAAGGGCGACAAGGCCGTCGAGGTTCTGAAAAAAATCGACATCGAAGTCGCCCCCGGCGAATTTCTGATCTTGGTTGGCCCCTCGGGTTGCGGCAAATCGACCCTGCTCAACATCATTGCCGGGCTGGAAGAACCGACCGAGGGCGAACTGCGCATTGCTGGCAAAAACGTCATCGGCGTGGCCCCGGCCCAGCGCGACATTGCCATGGTGTTCCAGAGCTACGCGCTGTACCCGACCATGAGCGTGGCCGACAACATCGGCTTTGCGCTGGAGATGCGTAAGGTGCCCCTCGATGTGCGCACCAAGCGCATCCATGAGGTGGCCGCCATGCTGCAAATTGAGCACCTGCTGGACCGCCGCCCGGCGCAGCTATCAGGCGGCCAGCGCCAGCGCGTGGCCATGGGCCGGGCCTTGGCGCGCGACCCGCAGCTGTTTTTGTTTGACGAGCCCTTGAGTAACCTGGATGCCAAGCTGCGCGTGGAAATGCGCGCCGAGATCAAGCGCCTGCACCTGCTCTCAGGCATCACCACCGTGTATGTCACGCACGACCAGATCGAAGCCATGACGCTGGGCAGCCGCATCGCCGTGATGAAAGACGGCATCCTGCAGCAAATTGGCACGCCTGACGAGATTTACCGCCGCCCGGCCAATACTTACGTGGCTGGTTTTATTGGCTCGCCTACTATGAACTTTATAGCTGGTAACGCAAGTGGTACAGGGGCTGCAGGCCAATTTAGCTTTGAAGGTGGGAGCTTGGCATTGCCCTGCCCGGCCACTGGTGCGGTGACGCTGGGCCAGCGCCCCGAGCACATCCACCTGAGTGACGATGCCGCCTGGCGCGGCCAGGTCACGCTGGTGGAGCCGACCGGTGCGGACACCTACGTGGTGGTGAAAACGGCCGCCGGTCTGATCACCGTGCGCACCCCGCCCAGCACCGTGGTGAACGTGGGTGACAGTGTTGGCATGACGGTGAGTGGCAACCACAACAACTGGTTTGACGCGCACAGCGGGTTGCGTCTGGGGTAATCAATTCACGTTCAGAATGGTGTGCTGATCGCGTGCCGCCGCGCCGCTGCGCACCAGGTCAGCCACCAGCTGATCAACCCAGGCATCAAAGGGGGTTAACGGGCTGTCGCTCTGGTGCAGGTGTACCACCAGGGGCGTGGTGCTGCTCCAGGCCAGTAACGCTGGCCAATTGATGCGCTGCACTTCAAGCAATTTGAATTTGAGCAGCACCTTGGCCGCGTAACGCCGGTGTTTGGCCGGGTCGTTGACAAAACTTTGCAGGCGACTGCGCGCACGCGCCAGGGCTGCGGCCACATCGCTGAACGCCGGGCCGTGCCCGGGTATGACCGTGTGCGGTTGCAAGGACGCAATCACATCCAGCGTTTGCGCCACCTCGTCGAAGGCACCTGCACCGTCGAGCTCGGGGAACACCACGCCAAAGCCGTTGCCCCACAAGGCATCGGCCGAGATCAGGGTGCGTGAAGCGGGCTCGAACAGCATCACCGAATGTGGGTCGTGGCCGGGGGCGGCGTGGATCTGCCAGGTGGCTTCCCCCAGCGCCAGTTCCTGACCCGCGTGCAGTGTGGCGCTGAAGCTGAATTGGTCGCAGCGCTGGCCGGTGGGCGTGTAAGACAGGGCTGCGGTGTCCCAGGCTGCCACGTACGAGGCATGGCCAGGCGGAATCAGCGTGCGCAGTGCCGGGTAAACCGCTTGCAGGGCGGCGTTGCCGCCGCAATGGTCGCTGTGCAGATGCGTGTTGACCAGCACGTCCAGCGCCCGGCCCTGCAGTGCTGCCGCCACCAGTGCCAGCGTTTGCGCGCTGTGCGTGGCGTAGCCGCTGTCCACCAGTGCCGTGCCGGCAGCGCCTTGGAGCAGGATGCAGTTGGACGACAACCAGCCGCGCTCCAGCACGGTCACGCCGGCGGGCAGGGAAATAGGGTGTGCGCTGGGCATGGTGGTTGGGGTTAACGTGAAAGAACGAGCATTGCGTTTGAAATTGACTGTGTAGGGACGACTTCAGTCGTCCATGGCGGGCTAAAGCCCGCCCTGCAGGAGAACGCAAGGGTTATCACTTTCATCACCCGGGGTGTCGGCTTGGATTCATGAAAGTTAGGTCGGTTGCAGGGGTTGGCCGTGCGCCGTATTACTTGCCGCTGCGCAACTCGCGGCGCAAGATTTTGCCGACATTGCTCTTGGGCAATTCGTCCCGAAACTCAATGTATTTGGGGCGCTTGTAGCCGGTCAGGTTCTCGGCGCAGTAGCGCGCCACATCGTCTTCGCTCAAGGTCGGGTCGTCCTTGATGACGAACACCTTGATGGCCTCGCCTTGCCTTTCATCGGGCACGCCCACAGCGGCGCATTCGACCACACCGGGGCACAACGAAATGACGTTTTCAAGTTCATTGGGAAACACGTTGAAACCGCTCACCAGGATCATGTCTTTTTTGCGATCGACGATGGTGGTGAAGCCACGTGCGTCCATGATGCCGATGTCGCCGGTGCGCATGAACCCGTCTGGGGTGAAGGCATTGGCGGTCTCAAGGGGTTGCTGGTAATAGCCCGTCATGACGTTCGGGCCTTTGATGCAAATTTCGCCCCTATCCCCTATGTTTAATGATGTTCCAGCTTCGTCTTTGATAGCAATCTGAATGCCGGGCAGGGGCAGGCCGATGGTGCCGGTGAAGTCCTGGCTGGTGACCGGGTTGTTGGTGCCAATGGCGCAGGTTTCGCTCATGCCCCAGCCTTCAATCATCGGGCTGCCGGTGACCTCCAGCCAGTGCTGCGCCGTGCCTTGGGAGGCGGCCATGCCGCCGGCCTGCGACACGCACAGGTGCGAAAAGTCCACGTTTTTGAATTGCGGGTGTTGCAGCAGCGCGTTGAACAGGGTGTTGACGGCGGGCAGCAAATGAAACGGGCGCTTTTTGAGCACCTCGACAAATTGGCCAATGTCGCGCGGGTTGGGAATCAGCGTCAGGTGCGCGCCCCAGCGGATCGAGAGCAGCGACAGTGTCAGCGCAAAGATGTGGTACAGCGGCAGCGCGGCAATGTTGTTGGCCTCGCGGATGTCGCCCACCTTGCCCAGCGCCGGGGTAAACCAGGCCTCGGCCTGCAAAATGGCCGCCACGATGTTGCGGTGGGTCAGCACCGCGCCTTTGCTCAAGCCGGTGGTGCCGCCGGTATATTGCAAAAAGGCAATGCTGTCCAAAGTGCTCTGGCCAGACTTGTAGGGCAGCGCCGCGCCCAGCGCCAGTGCTTGCTTGAACAGGGTCACGGTGCGGCCGTTGCTCAGCGGCAGTTTGAAGGCAGGAACCAGTTTGGCCAGATGGCGCACGGCAAAGGTCAGCCAGCGGCCATACCAAAAGCCCAGCAGGTCACCCATGCTGGCCCGCACCACGTGTTGAATGGGCGTGTCTTCAATCACTTCGGCCAGGGTATGGGCAAAGTTCTCCAGCACCACAATCACCGTTGCACCCGAGTCGTTCAACTGGTGCTTGAGCTCGCGCGCGGTGTAGAGCGGGTTGACGTTGACGCAGGTGTATCCGCTCAGCAGCACCGCTGCCATGGTCACGGTGAACTGGGGAATGTTGGGCAGCATGATGGCGATGCGTGCATCGGCAGGAAGTTGTAGCGCCTGCAACCAGGCTCCCAGGGCGGTTGCATGGCGCTGCAGCTCGCCGTAGCGGGTCCAGTGCTCCATGCAGACGCAAAACGGCCGGTCGGCATGTTTGCGAAACGATTCGTCCAGCAGCGCGCCCAGTGACGGGTATTGCTCGGGTCGCACCGTGTGCGGTACGCCGGCGGGGTAACTGTCTAGCCACACGTGATTCATAAGGTCTCCTGTGCGGGCATTGTGGGGCAAGACTTGACGCTAGAGGGGTGGGGCAAATCCCAGGGTCTGGGTCAATTCAGTCTCACACGTGACAGGGCTGGCCTCAAACAGGCGCGCAATCCAGGCCGATTCACGGCGGTGGACGGTGTCCAGAAATGCATCCACCACACGCGCCCGGGCCATGCCTGCGAAGTGGTCAAAGCCAGACTCCAGAAACGCCTGCAACGCCCCCAGCCCGGCCATCTGAGCCGGTTTGCGCATCATTTTGAGCATCAGACGCAGGCCCGGTTTGCGCGTCAAGTGGCCCAGGGTCTGGCCAATGTCCAGCACCGTGGCCAGTTGCCAGTCGCGACTGGCGCGCTGGCCGACGCTGCGCCAGGCCAATAGGTAGCGTTGCGGGGCGCTGCCTGTGTGGCATTGACACCAGGCTTGTGCCATGGCCAGGTCAAGTGTTTCCGTTTGCAGGTGCAGCGCCGCCAGTGCCCGCACGGTGGTCAGTAGGTTCTCGGGGAACGTGCGCTCCAGCGCCCCGGCAATGCGGTCAAACTGGGCATCACGCGCGCTGAAGTCTTTGGCGCTGTACAGTTCTTCTAGAAAAAACGTGGCGCTGGGGGCAAACAAGGGATTCGCCAGCAAATCGGTGTAGGTGCCGGCAAAACGCTGCGCTTGCAGTTGTTTGATGCGCTGCAGCGCGTCAGGCAGCGCACCAGTGCCAGCGGCGGCCTGTCGCAGCTGTGCCACTTGGGCCAGTGCCAGATGAATCGCTTGTGAGCCTTGCATACGTGTGCAAGTTTATCGACGCGGGGGGGGACCACCTGATGCAAGCCACCCCAGTGTCCGTTTAGAGTTTGTGGACTAGGGAAAACCCTTATATTCAACCCCATGTTTGAGTTGCCCATTTTTGCTGCCAGTCCCCCGCCAGAATCCACACCGTATGCAGGTGGCTCGGCGCTCGAAACCGATGTGCCGCCGTTGTCCCGTGCCCCGGCCGTGATCGTGCCGATTCGTGCGCTGGGTGAAAACCACCGTGGACGCATCGCCACACATTTGAAAGCGCTGGATGCGCATGACCGTTATTTTCGTTTTGGCTTTGCTGCCAATGACGCGCAAATTGACCGCTACGTGGCGGGTCTGAATTTTGAGCGCGACGAGATTTTTGGTGTTTACAACCGCCGTTTGCAGCTCATCGCCACGGCGCATCTGGCGTATTCGGACGACGTGCGCGTCAAAGCCTGTGCTGAATTTGGTGTGTCGGTGCTGGCCCATGCGCGCGGGCGTGGTTTTGGCAAACGCCTGTTTGAGCGCGCCATGATGCACGCCAGCAACCAGGGCGTGCACCTGATGTTCTTGCACGTGCTCAGTGAAAACAAAGTGATGCTGGCCATTGCCCGTCAGGCTGGCGCGGTGGTGGAGCGTGACGGCTGCGAATCCGAGGCCCATCTGGTGCTGCCCAACGCCACCCTGAACACCCAGGTGACCGAATTGGTAGAAGAACAGATGGCACAAGCCAACTACCGACTCAAGCTGCAGGCCAGACTATTTAACGACATGCTGGCGCACATGCAGGCCGCCTGGCGCGCGATCGGCGCGGGGGACACTCAGCCTTGATCACAGGCTGCCGGATGCAGGCATTGGGGTGGTCGTTTACCGCCTGACTTGTCAATCCGCTATCCTTGCGGGGTGTCCAACCACCGCACGCAGTGCCAGATTTCGCCGTGTCAGACCCCAACCCCACGCGCCCCGATCGGGAAGATAACCGCACCTTTTTGCAAAAAATTGCCGAATTCATTCACCCCGGCCCCGATTCCACCGACGAATTGCTCGACACCCTGGTAGAAGCCGAGCACAACCAGCTCATCGGTGCCGACTCACGCAAGATGTTAGAGGGCGTGATCCGCATGGCCGAGATGAGCACCGGTGATGTCATGGTGCCCAGCACGCGCATGGAGCTGGTCAACATTGAAGACCCCTATGACACCATGCTGCATGGCGTGATTGACACCGCGCACTCGCGCTTTCCGGTGTTTGAGGGCGAGCGTGAAAACATCATTGGCATCCTGATGGCCAAGGATTTACTCAAACTGCAGCGCGCCCCCGAGCTCAACATCCGCGCCCTGTTGCGACCCGCGGTGTTTGTGCCCGAGAGCAAGGGTCTGAACGATTTGCTGAGGGATTTTCAAAGCAACCACAACCACCTGGCAATCGTCATTGACGAGTTTGGCCGGGTCGCCGGTCTGGTCACGATTGAGGACGTGCTGGAAGAAATTGTGGGTGAAATTGAAGACGAATTTGACAGTGCTGAAGATGACGGTGATATTTTTGGCTTGGCCGACCACAGCTACCGTGTCAGCGGTGACACCACGGTGGAGCGCGTGGCGAACGCCTTTGGTGTGACCCTGACAGACCCTGAGGCACAAGACGACTTTGACACCATTGGTGGCCTCATTGCACACGGCATGGGCCACGTGCCCAAACGCGGTGAACAGCATGTGCTGGCGGGGCTGAAGTTTGTGGTGATGCACGCCAAAGGCGGGGCCGTCAAGTGGTTCAAGGTGACACCGGAGGCAGATGCGGCCGTTTGACACCGGCGCGCCTGTGGGCGGTCTGTTTATCCGCTCTGGCCGTTCGGACACCTGGACGGCCGGGCTGGCGGTGTTGGCCGGGGTGCTGCAAGCGGCTTGCCTGGCCTGGCCCACGGCGCTTCCTGGCGCTTTCAAAATATTAGGCTGGGTGCAAGGGCAGCCGCTGTGGTGGGGCCAGACGCTGGCCATGGCGGTGCTTGTGCATTTGCTGCAGGGTAGCGCCACGGCGCGCCACGCCGCCTGGCTCGGCTGGCTGTTTGCCAGCGCCTGGCTGGCCTGCACCTTTGCCTGGCTGTACACCTCGATGCACACCTATGGTGGTCTGGCCGCACCGCTGGCGGCGTTGGCAGTGCTGGTGCTGGCCGCGTTGCTGGCTTTGTATTACGCCGCTGCTTCATGGTGTTTTAAGGCTATGTCCCTTGTTAATAAAGGGTATACAGCTATTGTTTTTGCTTCGCTCTGGCTACTGGCCGAAGCCGCGCGTGGCATGCTGCTGACCGGTTTTGGTTGGGGCGCAGTGGGCTATGCCCATGTCAACGGGCCGCTGGCGGCAGCCTTGCCCTGGGTGGGCTTGTACGGTGTCAGCGCGTTGGCGGCGGCGCTGGCCACGCTGCTGGCGCAGGTTGTTCGCACGACCCGCTGGGGCTCAGCCGCAGTTTTCCTGCTGGCACTGGTGTTGTTGGTGGTGCTGGTGGGCGGGTTGCCCAAGCCACACGGTGCAAGCACCGGCACGCTCAGCGTGACCCTGTTGCAAGGCAACATTGCCCAGGAAGAAAAATTTGAGTCGGCCAGCGGTGTGCCCAAAGCGCTGCACTGGTATGGCGCGCAGCTCAACGCCAGCCGCAGTGCCCTCACCATCACCCCCGAGACGGCGCTGGCACTGCTGCCCGAGCAGTTGCCCGGTGGTTATTGGGACGCTTTGCAGCAGCGCTTCGCCAAGGGTGATCAGGCCGCGCTGGTGGGCTTGCCCCTGGGCAGCTATGACGCGGGTTACACCAACTCGGTGGTCGGTCTCAAGCCTGGGCAGAGCGCGCCGTGGCGTTATGACAAACACCACTTGGTGCCGTTTGGCGAGTTCATTCCGCCACTGGCACGCTGGTTCACCAACTTGATGCAGATTCCGCTGGGCGACTTCAACCGGGGTGCGTTGCCGCAACCCACGTTTGACTGGCAAGGCCAGCGCCTGGCCACGTCCATTTGTTATGAAAACCTGTTTGGCGAAGAGTTGGCGGCCTCTTTTGCTGATGCCGCCCAAGCGCCCACGATGCTGGTCAACATCAGCAACCTGGGCTGGTTTGGCGAACGCCTGGCAATGGATCAGCACCTGCAGATTGCCCGGCTGCGCAGCCTTGAATTTGACCGCCCCTTTCTGTTGGCCACCAACACCGGGCGCACCGCGGTGCTGGACCATCAAGGCCGGGTGCAGGCGGCCTTGCCCAACCATGTGGCCCAGGCCTTGACGGCGCAGGTGCAGGGGCGCTCTGGCATCACGCCCTATGCCTGGTGGGCAGCACGCTGGGGCCAGTGGCCGGTGGTGGGGGTGGCTTTGTTGGCGCTGGTCATTTTTGGGGTGCGTCGGCACCGTGCAGCGTACTGAGCTTGGCTTGGCTCAGCCACTGCGTTCAGCCGCCGGGCTTCAGAACAGGTTTTTGAACCAGCCCATGACCGTGCCAAGGGTCACCATGGCGCGCAACTTGAGCAGCGCCCCGGTGTCGCCGGGTTCAGTGGCGGCGGGGCCACAGCGTGGGTCAGAGCGCTGCAGTGCCCCGGTCATTTGGTGGTCGATCGGGATCGGTTCGCAGCCGTGCCCGGATTCGCAGATGAAGTCAAAATTTTCCCGGGCCGGGGCGTGGCAGCCAAAACAGTTTTTGCCAAAACGGTTGTTCACATCGGCAAAGCCGCGTTTGCCGATGCGTGTGCCCGTGTCGCTGACTTGCAGTTCAAAAAACTCCCAGTCGCCGGTGGCCGGGCTAAAGCCCGCTTCACGTTTGACCATGGCCTCGGTGGGTACCAACTGCACCACGGAGCCGGGTGGGTATACCGCGCCCTGGGGTGCGTTGGCCACCTTGACGGTGTCGGCCACGTTGCCCAGCAGGTTGTCTACATAAAAGTGGCGCACCTGCGTCATTTGGCGGACGCAGCGAAAGCTGGCATTGGTCACATCGACGCTGCCTGCGGCATACGCCCATTGACCGATGAGGGTGCCCGCCAGGGTCAGCGCCAAGGCCGCTTTGAAGTGGCGGATAGAAGGGCGAATATGGGGGCGTATGGGAGTGGAAGAATGTGTCAAGGTGGGGCTCCGGTTAGGGGTTCAGGGGGTGGGTGTTTGCATGGCTGCACGCAGCTGTTTGATTTGTTGGTTGAGGGCCATCAGCTCGGCCGGTTTCAGCTTGCTTTGTGCCAGCAGACAGCCCGGAATGTGGGCGCAGCGTGCTTGCAATTGCCGACCGGCGGAGCTGAGCCACACCTGCACCCGGCGTTCGTCGCTGCTGCAGCGCTGGCGCACCAGCCAGCCAGCTGCCTCCATGCGTTTGAGCAAGGGGGTGAGCGTGCCCGAATCTAGGTGCAGGCGCGCGCCCAGCGCCGAGACACTGGGGCCATCGGCCTCCCACAGCACCAGCAGCACCAGGTACTGGGGGTAGGTCAGTGACAGACCGTCCAGCAAGGGTTTGTACAGCTTGGTCATGGCCAGTGAAGCCGAGTACAGCGAGAAGCACAACTGGTTGTCCAGCAACTGGGCTGGGTTGGATGCGGTGTTTTGGCTAGACATGGACTAATTATTGCACGTAATTAAATTGCGCACAATTTAAATCAAATGGATCATTGATTCATGCCAGCGTTGTCCAAGAACCGTCCAGCTGAAGCAAGCCCGTAAAATCAACGGCTTTCATGCAAAGTGCTGCATGGCCCCCTGTTGATTCCTACGGTGGCAAAACCTGCTTGCCCAAAAAAACCATGTTGACCTTTCAGCAAATCATTTTGAAACTGCAGTCCTACTGGGATGCCCAGGGTTGCGCTTTATTGCAGCCTTATGACATGGAAGTCGGTGCAGGTACTTCGCATACCGCTACATTTTTAAGAGCACTTGGACCAGAACCCTGGAAGGCGGCTTATGTGCAGCCAAGCCGACGCCCAAAAGACGGCCGCTACGGCGAGAACCCGAACCGCTTGCAGCATTACTACCAGTACCAGGTGGTGCTCAAACCCGCCCCCAGCAACATTCTGGAGCTGTACCTGGGCAGTCTGCAAGCGCTTGGGTTCGACTTGAGGCAAAACGACATCCGGTTTGTCGAAGACGACTGGGAAAACCCCACGCTAGGAGCCTGGGGGCTGGGTTGGGAGGTGTGGTTGAACGGCATGGAAGTGACGCAGTTCACCTATTTCCAACAGGTGGGCGGCATCGACTGCAAACCGATCACCGGCGAGATCACCTACGGCCTGGAGCGCCTGGCCATGTACCTGCAAGGCGTGGACAACGTCTACAACTTGATCTGGACCGAAGGGGCTGATGGCTCCCGGCTCACCTATGGCGACGTGTACAAACAAAACGAGGTGGAGCAGTCCACCTACAACTTTGAGCACAGCGATGCCGACTTTTTGTTCACCGCCTTCACTGCGCACGAAAAGCAGGCCAAGCATTTGATGGACGTGCAACTGGCGTTGCCCGCCTATGAGCAGGTGTTGAAATGCGCCCACAGCTTCAACCTGCTTGATGCCCGTGGTGCCATTTCTGTGACCGAGCGCGCCGCCTACATTGGCCGCATCCGCAACCTGGCGCGGGGCGTGGCGCAAAGCTATTTTGAGAGCCGGGAGCGCCTGGGCTTTCCGATGGCACCGCGTGAGTGGGTGGCCCAGATGACAAAGAAGGCGGCCTAACGGTGACGCGACATGCAAGACCTACTTTAAGGAGCCCCCATGGAAACTGCTGAACTTGTTGCCCTTCCCCTGCGAGAACGTTTGCTTGCCATGGAAGCGCTGTGGGAGTCTTTGTGCTGCGACCCGACCTCCGTGCAGAATGTGCCAACCTGGCATGCCTCTGTGTTGAATGACAGACTTGTTGCGCTTGAATCCGGGCGAGATAACCCAAGCCCTTGGGAGGCTGCGAAAGTACGCATTCGCGCACAGGCTGAGCACATGACCAAACATGCATTATGAAAATCGAGTTGAGTGCAAGTGCAGAACGCGATCTCTTGGATGGGTTTGCGTTCTACGAGGCGCAGCAATCGACCTTGGGTGGGTACTTTCTTGACAGTTTGTATGCCGACATTGATTCGCTCGTGCTTTACGCTGGCATTCACCCCAAGCCCATTGGTTCGCTGCATCGCACGACCAGCAAACGGTTTCCGTTTTCCATTTACTACAGCCTTGATGAGGACGTTGCGACGGTCATTGCCGTGCTGGACAGCCGTCAAAACCCCCAACGCATTCGTGCCAAGTTGTCAGGTTTTGACGTGTGAGCCTAGGGCTTGTCTGACATACTTTTTGAAATACTTTGAATAAACCCACCATGACAACCCAAAATTTACTGGTTGAACTGTTTGTTGAAGAGCTGCCGCCCAAGGCACTGAAAAAATTGGGCGAGGCTTTTGCCAGCCAGTTGGTCGAGCAGTTGCGCACGCTGGGTCTGGCCACCAGCGACGCGGTGGCCACGCCATTTGCCTCGCCCCGCCGACTGGCGGCCCACATCACCCAGGTGGCGGCCAGAGCCGCTGACAAAACGGTGCAGCAAAAGCTCATGCCCGTCAGCGTCGGGCTGGATGCCAATGGCAAGGCCACACCGGCGCTGTTGAAAAAGCTCCAAGCTCTGGGGGCCGACGTGTCCGACCCGGAGCGTGCCGTGGCCGCTCTGCGCCAAGCGCCCGATGGCAAAGCACCGGCGCTGTTTTACGACAGCCTGGTGGGGGGAGCCACGCTGGCCATGGGACTGCAGCAGGCACTGGAAGCGGCGCTGGTCAAACTGCCGATTCCGAAGGTGATGAGTTACCAGTTGGAGTCCGACTGCGAGTTGCCTGGCTGGAGCAGTGTCAACTTTGTGCGTCCGGCGCATGGTCTGGTGGCGCTGCACGGCAGCCAGATCGTGCCGGTCAAGGTGCTGGGGTTGACGGCCGGGCGCAACACGCAAGGGCATCGTTTTGAGGCCGCCCAATCGCCCGTGGTGCTGGCCGATGCCGACCACTATGCCGACACCCTTTTGACCGATGGTGCCGTGATCGCCAGTTTTGCGGCCCGTCGCGCGGCCATTGTTGAGCAGTTAAATCAGGCTGCGGCTCAGGTTGGAAAAGGGACTCGTGCTATTGAAGATGAAGCATTGCTGGATGAAGTCACAGCCCTGGTGGAACGCCCCAAGGTGCTGATCTGCGAGTTTGAGACCCAGTTTCTGGACGTGCCGCAAGAGTGCCTGATTCTGACCATGAAGGCCAACCAGAAGTACTTTCCGCTACTGGATGCGGCGGGCAAACTCACCCATCAATTTCTGGTGGTCAGTAACATCAGCCCGTTGGATGCCAGCCTGGTCATTGGCGGCAATGAACGTGTGGTGCGCCCGCGCCTGGCTGATGCCCAGTTCTTCTTTCAGCAAGACCGCAAGAAAACCTTGCAATCGCGCGTGGCCGGGCTGGACAAAGTGGTTTACCACAACAAGCTCGGCACCCAAGGCGAGCGCACCCAGCGCGTGTGCCAGATTGCCAAAGCCATCGCGGTTCAGTTGGGCGATGAGGCGCTGGTGGCTCAAGCCACCCAGGCGGCGCAGCTGGCCAAGACCGATCTGCTGACCGACATGGTGGGTGAGTTTCCTGAGCTGCAAGGCATCATGGGCGGCTATTACGCGCTCAACGATGGCTTGAGTATGGACGTGGCGCAGGCCATTGAAGACCATTACAAACCGCGTTTTGCCGGTGACAGCCTTCCGCGCAGCAGCGTGGGCGTGGTGGTGGCACTGGCCGACAAACTGGAAACCCTGGTGGGCATGTTTGGCATTGGCAACCTGCCCACCGGTGACAAAGACCCATTTGCCCTGCGTCGCCACGCTCTGGGCGTGATCCGCATGCTGGTGGAAAAAGACCTGCCGCTGGAGTTGAACGCTTTGGTGAGCGCAGCCTTGCCCGCATTTGGCGACATGGTGACCGATGCCAGCGCGGCGCTGCTTGATTTTGTCTTTGAGCGCCTGGCCGGCACGCTGCGCGAGCAAGGCTACAGCGCCCTGGAAGTGGATGCCGTGCTGGCACTGCGGCCGCAGCGCCTGGGTGACGTGGCCAAGCGCCTGGCCGCGGTGCGCGCTTTCACCGCCTTGCCCGAAGCCCCGGCGCTGGCCGCCGCCAACAAACGCATCAGCAATATTTTGAAAAAAGCCGATGCCGCTGCCGTGGCCGATGCGAACGTGAGCGAGTCGCTGCTGCAGGAGTCGGCAGAAAAAGCGCTGTATGCCGCCATGCAAGACACCACGCCACGGGCTCAGGCGCTGTTTGATGCGGGCGACTACACCGCTGCGTTGCAAGCCCTGGCTGCGCTGCGTGCGCCGGTGGATGCGTTCTTTGAGGGCGTGATGGTCAACGCTGAAGCCGCTGATTTGCGGCGCAACCGCCTGGGCTTGCTCAAAACCCTGCACGCGGCCATGAACCAGGTGGCGGATTTGTCGCGCCTGGCGGCCTGAGCCACGCCGACCCCCTTCACCAAGGCTGCCCATGAACCCGCTCAAACTTGTCATCCTGGACCGCGACGGCACCATCAACGAAGACAGTGCCGAGTTCATCAAGTCGGCCGATGAATGGCACCCATTGCCGGGTGCGATCGAGGCCATTGCGCGCCTGAACCATGCCGGCTGGCATGTGGTGGTGGCCAGCAACCAGTCGGGCCTGGGACGCGGCTTGTTTGAGGTCTCTGACCTGAACGAGATCCACGCCAAGATGCACCGCCTGCTGGCTGCGGCAGGTGGGCGCATTGATGCCGTGTTTTACTGCCCACACGCGCCTGACGAAGGCTGTCATTGCCGCAAACCAGAGCCGGGCTTGTTTGAACAAATGGCCGACCGCTACGGTTTTGCGCTCAAAGGCGTGCCGGTGGTGGGCGACACTGCGCGGGATGTGCTGGCTGGGGTGGCGGTGGGGTGCGAGCCGCATCTGGTGTTGACCGGCAAGGGCGCGGCGTTCAAGGGACGCACCTTGCCCGAGACTTTTCCGCCCGACACGCATGTGCATGCCGACTTGTCGGCCTTTGCCGACTTTTTGCTGGAACGCGAGGCGGCTGCAGTCTGATGGCCTGGCTGCGCTCCCTGTTGCACATGGCCTGGATGGTGGTCACCGTGGTGCCCTGGACACTGGCGGTGTTGCTGGTGTCTGTGCTGCCCCCGCGCGCCTACGCCTGGTGGACAGCAGTCAACTGGTTCCGGGTGGTGATGTGGGGCACGCGGGTGCTGTTGGGCGTGCGCTTTGAGGTGCGGGGGTTTGAACATTTGCCCCTGGGCAAGGCCAGCGCGGCGGTGCTGCTGTGCAACCACCAGTCGACGCTGGAAACCCTGCTGCTGCCCACGCTAATGCCGCATCCGCTGGCCTTTGTGTTCAAGCGCGAGCTGCTGCGTATTCCGTTTTTTGGCTGGTCGATGGCGCGGCTGGACATGATTCACATCAACCGTGAGTCGCGCACCGAGGCCATGAAGCACGTGATCGAACAAGGTTGTCGCCTGCTTGGCCAAGGTACTTGGGTCATCATGTTCCCTGAAGGCACACGCATGCCGCGCGGCAAAAAAGGTACCTACCAAACCGCCGGTACACGCCTGGCGGTGCAGTCTGGCGCACCCGTGGTGCCGATTGCCGTAGCCACCGCACGCTGCTGGCCCAAGGACGGTTTTGTTAAACATGCGGGGGTGGCTACGGTGTCCATTGGCCCGGCCATTGCGAGCCAGGGGCGCGACCCCAAGGCCCTGATGCGTGAAGCCGAAACCTGGATCGAGGCCGAGTTGCGCCGCATTGATCCGCAAGCCTACGCGTCGGCCTGAACCGCGCCCCCCGTTGTGCATCCGATGCTGCGTTTCACGCTCGATTTGTTTGAGGTGAATCAGCCTGTAGCCCATGCACCATATGAACATGGTGCTATTAAAAACAAAGTAGCTGGTGGTCTAATCAAGACATCAGACCCGGACCAGGGTTTGGACGCATGGCCGGCAGCACAATTTCTCCACCCCCAAGCCAGTCGCCAGGTACGTCTGGGGCACGCGCTGGTGGCGTATGAATTCAAGCGCAGTGCGCGGCGCAGCATTGGTTTCAGTGTTGGGGCTGAGGGCTTGGCCGTGCGCGCTCCCAAGTGGGTCACACTGGCCGAAGTGGATGCCGCGTTGCACACCAAGGGGGACTGGATTTTGCGCAAGCTGCAAGAAAGCCGTGAGCGCCACGCCCGGCTGGCCAACCAGGTCGTGACCTGGCGCGATGGAGCCAGCCTGCCCTATCTGGGGCAAACGCTGACACTGCGGCTGAACCCAGAACACCGCTTTGGCAGTGCCGGTGCACACCTGCAAGACGGTATCTTGCACCTGAGCCTGCCGCACGCGGCACGCCCGGAGCAACTGCGCGACGCGGTGCAGGCTTGGTTGATGGCTCAGGCCAAGGCACTGTTTTGCCAGCGGCTGGATCACTTTGCACCGCTGCTGGGCGTGCAGTGGAGCAAACTGAGCCTGAGCAACGCGGGCACGCGCTGGGGCAGTGCCAGTGTGGATGGCTCCATTCGCCTGAATTGGCGTTTGATTCACATGCGCACCACCGTCATTGACTACGTGGTGGCACACGAGCTTAGCCATCTGCGCGTGATGGACCACAGCGCCCGCTTTTGGGACACCGTGCGCAGTGTGGTGCCCGAGTACGCGGCGCTGCGCCAACAGCTCAAAGACGAGCCGGTGCCGCGCTGAGCGGGCGGTGAAAATGACGGCATAATTGACGTTTACGTAAACGTCAATATGAGCAGGCCACACCATGGCAATCACCTACAGCATCAGCGACCTGGCCAAAGAATTTGACCTGACCACGCGTGCCATGCGCTTTTATGAAGACATGGGCTTGCTGCGGCCTGAGCGCACCGGTCCGGGTGGGCGCACGCGGGTCTACAGCAGCCGTGACCGTGCCCGCCTCAAGCTCACCCTGCGTGCCAAACGCCTGGGCTTGAGCTTGGTGGAGGCCAAAGACATCATTGAGATGTATGACAGCCCGCGCGACACCACGGCGCAGCTGGAAAAGTTCTTGCTGGTGCTGGCTCAGCATCAGCAACAGTTGCAAGCGCAAATGACGGACCTGCAGGCCAACCTGGATGAAATCAAGGTGCACCAGCGCGAAACCCGGGCTTTGCTGGCCAAGAGTCAACGCGCCAGTGCCAGCCCCCAACCCAAGCCGAAGACCAAACCGAAAGCCAAAGTGGTGTGACCCCCTCCCAACGATTGGAAGCCTTTTATGAACTTTGAAGAAACCCCCTTGCTGCGTGTGCAGCGCAGTTTCGAGCGCCAGGGTTTGATGCAACAGTTGGGCGCACGCGTGCAGCGGGTGGAGCTGGGCCTGTGTGTGCTGACCATGCCGTATTCGGGCAAGGTGACGCAGCAGCAGGGCGCGTTTCATGGCGGTGCGATTGGTGCGCTGGCCGACATTGCCGGTGGCTACGCGGCTCTGACCCAGGCTCCGGTGGGCATGGAGGTGGTCAGCGTTGAGTACAAAATCAATTTTCTGGCCGGTTGCAAAGGCGGTGCGTTGCGCGCCACGGGGCGCGTTATCAAGGCCGGCAAACGCCTCACTGTGACCAGTGCGGATGTGGTGCACGTGGCAGAAGACGGCACAGAAACCGTGTGCGCCACGCTGCAGCAAACCGTGATGCCTGTGCCCAAAGCCTACTGATTTCAAATACCCATTTACCCAGGAGACAACACCATGACCCATTTGCCCGGACTCAATTTTCAACTTGGTGACGACATTGACGCGCTGCGCGACGCGGTGCATGACTTTGCACAGACCGAGATCGCACCGCGTGCGGCAGAAATTGACCGCAACGATCAATTCCCGATGGACTTGTGGCGCAAGATGGGCGACCTGGGCGTGCTCGGCATCACCGTGGGCGAGGAATATGGCGGTGCCAACATGGGCTATCTGGCGCACATGGTGGCGATGGAAGAAATCAGCCGCGCCAGTGCCAGCATTGGCTTGAGCTACGGCGCGCACAGCAACTTGTGCGTGAACCAGATCAAACGCAATGGCACGCCTGAGCAGCGGCAAAAATACTTGCCCAAGTTGATTACCGGCGAGCATGTGGGCGCGCTGGCGATGAGCGAGCCAGGGGCGGGCAGCGACGTGCTGTCCATGAAGCTCAGGGCCGAGGACAAAGGCGGCTACTACCTCTTGAACGGCAGCAAATTCTGGATCACCAACGGGCCTGATGCTGACACATTGGTGGTGTACGCCAAGTCTGAGCCCGAACTCGGGGCGCGTGGTGTGACGGCGTTTCTGATCGAAAAAGGTATGCCCGGTTTCAGCATCGCGCAAAAGCTCGACAAGCTCGGTATGCGCGGCTCCAGCACCGGCGAGCTGGTGTTCAACAACGTGGAAGTGCCAGCGGCCAATGTGCTCGGCGGTGTCAATAACGGAGCCCGGGTGTTGATGAGCGGCTTGGACTACGAGCGGGCAGTGCTCACTGGTGGCCCGCTGGGCATCATGCAGGCGGTGATGGACAACGTGGTGCCCTACATTCACGACCGCAAGCAGTTTGGTCAAAGCATTGGTGAATTCCAGCTGATTCAGGGCAAGGTGGCTGACATGTACACCGTGCTGCAGGCCGGGCGCAGCTTTGCCTACACCGTGGCCAAAA
>JAVHPS010000507.1:0-4034 GCA_036170715.1 Rhodoferax sp.
TAGGCAATGCACAGCGCGCCGTGCACAAACACTTCCAGCTCCATGTCGGGGCAGGCCTGGCGGATTTCTTCCACCTGGTCTAACGACAGCTCGCGCGACAAAATGATCCGTTTCAGCCCCACCTTTTGCCAGAACTTGACCGCCGCTGAGTTAACGGTGTTGGACTGCACGGAGAGGTGAATCTCCATCTCGGGCCAGGTCTCGCGCACCATCATGATCAGGCCGGGATCAGACATGATCATGGCATCAGGCTTCAAGGCAATCACCGGTGCCATGTTGTCGATGTAGTGCCTGATCTTGTTGCCGTGCGGGAAGATGTTGCTCACCAAAAAGAAGCGCGCCCCCTTGGCGTGCGCGGTGTCAATGCCTTGTTGCAAGACCTCGATGTCGCCAAAGTCGTTGTTGCGCACGCGTAAAGAGTAGCGCGGCTGACCGGCGTAAATCGCGGTGGCGCCAAAGGCCAGCGCCGTTTCCAGCATGGTCAGGGAGCCAGCCGGAGCCAGTAGTTCAGGGGTTTTCATGGGGCAACAGTAGGTATCAAAGGGGGGGGATTATCCGTGCCTTTGACGCAACAGCAGGTTTGTGGGGTTCATACCGGTGCATACGCGGGGGGGGCTGCGGTTGCCATGTGACAATCCGCGCCATGTACTTATTATTTGAAGAAACCGGCAAATTCCTGGCCGGGCGCATGCTGTCTGAGGCCGACGCGTCGGCGCAGGTGGAGCTCGATTCGGGCAAACGTGTCAAGGTCAAGGCGGCCAACATGCTGCTCAAGTTTGAAAAACCCGAACCGGCCCCCTTCATGCTGGCGGCGCAACAGGTGGCGCAAGGCATGGAGCTGGACATGGCCTGGGAATTTGCCCCCGAGGGCGACTTTGGCTTTGCCGACCTGGCGCGTGACTATTTTTCGGAGCAAGCCACGCTGATTGAGCAAGCCGGCACCTTGATGGCGTTGTATGACGCACCGCATTACTTTCGCCGCGCCGGCAAAGGACGGTTTAAAAAAGCCAGCGCCGAGATCTTGGCGCAAGCCCTGGCCGCGATCGAGAAAAAGAAGCAAGTGGTACTGCAAATTGAAGCCTGGGTGAACGACCTGAGCGCGGGCCTGTGCCCGCAGCCGATTCGCGATCAGCTCTACAAGATCCTCTTCAAACCCGACAAAAACGCGCCGGAATACAAGGCCGTGGTGGAAGCCTCACGCGCCACCCACCTGGGGCCGCTGGAACTGCTGATGAAAGCCGGGGCCATCGACTCGCCCTACCAGTTCCACTGGAAGCGCTTTCTGCTGGAAAACTTTCCCCGTGGCACGGGCTTTCCCAAGCTGGACGCGCCGCTGATTGCTGACGCGTTGCCACTGTCATCCGCGCGTGCGTTCTCGATTGATGATTCGGCCACCACCGAGATTGATGACGCACTCAGCGTGCAAGGCCTGGGCACCGGCACGGTGGTGGTAGGGATTCACATTGCGGCCCCGGCTTTGGCCATTGCGCCGGGCAGTGCGGTGGACCAGGTGGCGCGCGCGCGCCTGTCCACCGTGTACATGCCGGGCTACAAGCTGACCATGCTGCCCGATGAAGTGGTGCAAAACTACACCCTGATGCAAGGGCGCGACTGCCCGGCGGTGTCTTTGTATGTGACGCTGGACGAGGCCACGCTGGCCATCCGCGCCACCGAAACCCGGCTGGAGCGGGTGCACATAGGGGCCAATTTGCGCCATGACCAGTTGGACGACGTGGTCACGCTGGCCTGGCTGGAAGACCCGACGTTTATGCACAAAATAGACCCTCAGCCCTTACAGAATAAGCGTGAGCAGCTCTCATTTTTGCACCGCCTGGCGAAAGACCTGAAAGCCAGGCGCGAAGTAGTGCGCGGCAAGCCCGAGAACTTCAACCGGCCGGATTACAACTTCAGGCTGGTCGCCGCCGAGCCGCCTCAAGGCGACCAAGCCCCCTCAGGGGGCAGCGAAGCACATGAAATGGCAAGCGTGGGGGCACATAAGTTCCGCAATGACGGTGAACCCAACGGCTCCGAACAAGTCCAGATCAGCGTGCGCCAGCGCGGCGCACCGCTGGATTTGATTGTGTCCGAGGCCATGATTCTGGCCAACAGCACCTGGGGCGGCTGGCTGGCCGAACTGGGTGTGCCCGGCATTTACCGCAGCCAGGCCAGCATGGCCCCGGGCGTGAAGGTGCGCATGGGCACCAAAGCCCAGCCGCACGCGGGCATGGGGGTCAAAAGCTACGCCTGGAGCAGCTCGCCGCTGCGCCGCTATGTCGACCTGGTTAACCAATGGCAAATCATTGCCTGTGCGCGCCACGGCAAAACGGCGGCGCTGGCGGCACCGTTCAAACCCAAGGATGCCGAGCTGTTTTCCATCATCTCCAGCTTTGATGCCGCTTACAGCGCCTACAACGGCTACCAGAATGCCATTGAGCGGTTCTGGACGCTCAAATACGTGCAGCAAAACGCCATCACTGAACTGGAAGCCACGTTGTTCAAGGACAACCTGGTGCGTGCCGACCACCTGCCGCTGGTGCTGCCGGTGCTGGGCGCGCAAGCCCTGCCGCGCGGCGCGCGGGTGCGGGTGAAACTGGGCGACATTGACCTGGTTTCGCTGGACGTGCACGGCACGCTGCTGGAGCGGCTGGATTCCGAGCCAGAAAACTTTGACGGCGACGATGACCAAGACGACGACAACGCCGCCGGTCCGATTGCGATTGCAGTGGATGTGAATGAGGCCGATGCGGCACCCGCCACCCCACCCGAGGCGGCCCCCGCACCGTGAAGCTGCGCCGCTTCAGCACCCTTCAGATCGCGTTGGGCGTATCGCTGGCGCTGCACGCGGCGCTGCTGGCGGTGCGCTTGGTTGACCCCGAAGGCTTTAACCGGGTGTTTCAAGACACGCCGCTGGAAGTGATTTTGGTCAATGCCAAAAGCGATGAGCGCCCGACCAAGGCCCAGGCCATTGCCCAAGCCAACCTGGCCGGTGGCGGCGAGGCGCAGCAAGGCCGTGCCACCAGCCCGCTGCCACCGGCGCTGTTGACCCAGTCGGGTGCAGACCAAAACACCGAAGTCGAGCGTGAGGTGCTGAATTTGCAGGAGCAGCAGGCCCTGATGCTGGGGCAGGTGAAAAACATGTTGCGCGCCCTGCCACCCGTGCCGCCGAACCGCGCTGCGCCAACCACTGAGCAGGCGCAGCGCGAGCAAAAGCGCCGCGAACTGGTCAAACTGCTGGCCGAGATTGAACGCCGCATCAATACCGAGAACGCGCGCCCGAAAAAGCGCTACATCAGCCCGGCCACGCGGGAGGCGGTGTACGCCCTGTATTACGACCATTTGCGCCGCGCCATTGAGGACAAGGGCACCGAAAACTTTCCGCAGTTGAATGGGCAAAAACTGTACGGGGAACTGACCATGATCGTCACCATCAACTTTGACGGTCGGGTCCTGGCCACCGAGGTGGTGCAAAGCTCGGGCAAAGTGGCGCTGGACCGCCGTGCCCAGGCCATTGCCCGCAGCGCCGGGCCGTTTCAGCGCTTTAACAAAGACATGCGCCGCCAGGCTGACCAGATTGCCGTGGTGTCGCGCTTCAAGTTCACCCGTGACGATGTGCTTGAAACCCATCTCAGCAACAACTAACCCTGTTTTGACACCATGCCGATTGACCACTACTGCGTGATGGGCAACCCCATCAACCACAGCCGCTCGCCCTGGATTCACACCCGCTTTGCCGAACTCACCGGCCAGGCGCTGGTGTACGACAAACGCGAAATCCCGCTGGATCACTTTGACCGCAGCGTGCAGGCCTTCATCCAAGCCGGTGGGCGCGGCTGCAACATCACCGTGCCGTTCAAGTTTGAAGCCGCCGCGCTGGCCACCCACACCAGCGAACGCGGGGTGTTGGCGCAGGCTTGCAATGTGTTGACCTTTCGCGACGGGCAGATCCTGGCCGACAACACCGACGGCATCGGTTTGGTGGACGACATTGAGCGCAACTTTGGCTTGAAGCTGCAAGGGCTGCGCCTGCTGCTGAT
>JAVHPS010000508.1:0-4032 GCA_036170715.1 Rhodoferax sp.
GCGTGCCCGAGGGCATGAACAGCGCCGCTTCTTTGCCGGTGATGGCGGCAATGCGCTCCTGCAGCGCGTTGACGCTGGGGTCATCGCCAAACACATCGTCGCCCACCGGCGCGGCCATCATGGCCGCACGCATGGCGGGTGTGGGCTGGGTTACGGTGTCGCTGCGCAGGTCGATGGTTTTCATAGTGATTCAAACCCCCACAGCTCACAAACCAACGCAGCTAGCTCTGAATGGCGCATGTTGATTGCTTGAGAAGTCCATTGCGTAAAACACGAGAGTTTCGCCCCAGTTTTATCCATTTTTCCTTGCCCTCCTAGGCCTTGCGACTGCGCCAGCGCACGGGTCATAAAGACATCTGACTTTGCATAAGCTGACAATTTGTCAGCAAAATAATTGCGCCCAATCGCCGTGTTGATGCTGCTCTCAAGCAAGGTCAAGTTCCCCAACCTCTTCTTGTAATCGTCGTAAGCATCGGGTTGATCAAAATCCTGTCGCTGCTCTAGCGATGGCGTATTAGGCAAGATATGTTCAATGTGGTAGTTCCAGTAGTCATCAACCGACAGTGATTGCTTCCCCGCCTGGGTACCAAGGTGCATTTAAATTCTCGCCAGAACAAAACGAATCATCGTTTTTCTATCCAAAGATAAGGCGGCAAGCGCACCCTGCAAACGGTCCTTCAGTTTGTTCAATTCAGGATCGACCCATGATTGAATAAATCTCTGAATACTCTTTTCTCGCTCGGCAGATGGAGCTTGTTGCGAAATCAAATCCCGCAGTTTGGGGGCGGCATTCGCAAAAATAAGGTCGAGCGCCTTGGTCGCTTGGCGGGTCAAGAGAAATGCAACGAAAAGTGCCTCCAAGCGGCTCGACAAGTAAGCCTGCTCCTGGAGCGTTAGGCCTGGCGATGCCATCATCACCACCATATGCTGTCGGGCTCTGGCTGACAACCTAGCAATATGAGTGAGCGCGGCAGGTGGTTCAACGACAAAATGCTCGTAATCCCGTGCGGCATCTCTGAGCGCCTTGGCAAAAGCCAAAGGTTTGGTGTCAATCGCGATGTCTGCCCGACCTTTGCGCTCTTCAAGCCAGGCATACAGGTCGTCTTCAGTCAATGGCTTCGCAGCTCGCCTAGCATCGGCGTAGCGAGAAAGCAGGTAGTACCGCAAGAACCTTAGCGGCTTCTCTCGAACTCTCGGGCCTTCAATGATCCGAATCATCTCTTTCCAAATAGCCGTCAGCTGATCAAACTGCTCTTTGCTTGCCTGCATAAACAGTAAGTTCTTCAGCAAATCCATCGCGTTCAGACCAACACCGCGGTCATTGATGGTTTCAAATATGCGAAGGGCATCAGCCACACTAGGGGTTTCTATGCGTACCAGCCTGACTTTTTTGGTCATGGCCTGAAAAAACTTAATTAATCCTGCTGACTTTCCATCAAACCGCGTCAGGAAATCTACTGTGGCCTCATACGCCTTGATCATGTTTCGAGAAGAGTTAGACAACTGACGTGCGTCTGGAAACTGACTGGTATTCCCGTTACCGATGCTTTCAAATACATCCTGCGCATCGTCATAGAGCGGTTTAAGACGAAATCGCGCGTGTACCTGACCTTGGTCATCCATGACATCGTCTTGCAATAGCTTTTCGACAACCGACAGCTTTGCACCTGGGTCAACTTGATGCCACACGTCACGCAATGCGCACAAAGCCAAAAACAGCGTAGTGGTTCGCTGCTGCCCATCAATCAACTGAAATACCCCATCTGCATCGGGGTAGACCACAACACTTCCAATGAAATATTCAGTATCCACAGGGACACCTGTCTCATCGAACAAAGCGTCGTAAACATCATCAAGCAATGCAGTGACTTGCTCTTCCTGCCAAACATACTCGCGCTGAAATTTCGGTACAGCGTAAAAATCTTTGAACAAATCCTCAACCTTGGGCTGCGTAACCTCAATCTTCATAGCCTCTCCCTACAGATTAATTTTTTATGAGTCATTTTTACCTATAGCCCAATATTTATAAGCGTTATAAGCTATTAATTAAATAGCAATTAACTTCAAACTCTGGGTTTCAAAAAGTTTTTCAGCATGGCGTGCCCATGCTCGGTGAGGATGCTCTCGGGGTGAAACTGCACGCCTTCAATGTCCAGGCTGGTGTGCTTGATACCCATGATTTCACCGTCGTCGGTCCAGGCGGTAATCTTCAGACACGCCGGACAGGTGGCGCGCTCGATCGACAGCGAGTGGTAGCGGTTCACCGTGAACTGCCGGGGCAAACCAGCAAATACGCCCTCCTGGGTGGTTGAAATGACCGAAGTTTTACCGTGCATGAGCTGCTGCGCCCGGATGATCTTGCCGCCAAAGGCCGCACCAATCGCCTGATGCCCCAGGCACACCCCCAAAATAGGCAATTTGCCGGCAAAGTGCGCAATGGCCGCCACAGAAATGCCCGCTTCAGCCGGTGAGCAAGGGCCGGGCGAAACCACCAACCGGTCCATCTGACCCGCTGCCAGCAGGGCATCGATTTCGCCCAGGGTGATTTCGTCATTGCGTGCGACTGTCACGTCTGCCCCCAGCTCGCCCAGGTACTGGACGATGTTGTAGGTGAAGCTGTCGTAGTTGTCGATCATCAAGAGTTTCATAGTCGCTTTGCTTGGCAATGGCTTAAGGGGCAGTCTTGGGGGCAAGACTGGAGGGGGTATCTGCCTGCGCTGACACCAACGCCGCGTCATACACCACGTATTGGTCGCGCCCGGCCGCCTTGGCGGCGTACATGGCCACATCGGCATGGCGCGACAACGTGGTTTCGTCCTGCCCGTGCTCGGGGTAAAAAGCCAGCCCGGCACTGCTTGAGATGTGCACACTTTGCCCGCTTGACAGATGAAACGGAGCCAGCAGAACGGCATGGATTTTTTCGGCCACCTGCAACGCGTCATTTGAATGCGACACGCCATCGAGTAGCACCACAAACTCATCACCCCCGACCCGGGCCACGGTGTCGGACTCGCGCACACAGGTGCGCAGCCGGTGCGCCACGGATTGCAGCAATTGGTCACCCGCGGCATGGCCATAACGGTCATTGACAGGTTTGAATTTGTCCAGATCAACAAAAATCAAGGCCAGATGACCTTGGTCGCGCCGAGCGTGGGTCACGGCCTGGTGCAGCCGGTCGGTGAGCAAACGGCGGTTGGGCAGGCTCGTCAAGGGGTCAAAAAATGCCAGCCGTTTGACTTCGTCTTCAGCCGCCTTGCGCAGGGTGATGTCGGTCTGCGTGGCCACGTAATGTGTGACCACGCCGGCATCGTCACACACCGCCGTGATGGACTGCCAGCACGGAAACTCTTCGCCGTTTTTGCGCGTGTTCCAGATTTCTCCCTGCCAACTGTGGTGGCGCAACAGGTCTTCCCACATGGCGTGGAAAAAATCGGCATCGTGCCGGCTCGATTTGAAGATACCCGGATTCTTCCCCAGCACCTCGCTGGCCGCATAGCCAAACAGGGTGGTAAAGGCTTGGTTGACACGCAAAATTTCCACCTGCGCGTTGGTCACCAACATGCTCTCATGCGACTCAAAAGCCGCCGCTGCCACACGCAAATCAGCTTCTTCCTGTTTGCGCCGGGTCACATCCTCGGTGGCGCCGATCAAGCGGCGTGGCACACCCTGATCATCAGAGTACAAGGCGGCGCGGTTGCGCATGTAGCGCAGCTGCCCATCAGGGCGGCGAATCTGAAACGTCAAGGCAAACGGCTTGTCCTGTTGAATCGTGACCCGGGTGGCCTCGCGCATGCGCTGCAGGTCCTGTAGGCTGAGCAGTTTGATCCAATCGTCGTTGCGAGGGCTTGCCTGGCTGGGGTCGAGCCCAAACAGGTTGAACATGGTGTCGTCCCACTGGTACTGTTTGGTCACCAGGTCAAATTCCCAAATACCCACCCCGCTGGCCTCAGTGGCCAATTTCAAGCGCTTGGCGATCATGATTTTTTGCGCCCGCTGGCGCTCAAACAGCCGCAGCATGAATGCCGCCACCAC
>JAVHPS010000509.1:0-18641 GCA_036170715.1 Rhodoferax sp.
CCACCGGCAAAATGCCGCTGACCATGCCCATGTTCACAAACGCGTAGCAAAAGAAAATCATCGCCATCGCGCCGCCCAGCAAGCGGGTGAACACGTTAGGGGCTTCCAGCGCAATCACCAGCGCACGCAGCACCAGAAAGGCAAAGGCCAGAATCAGCAACAGGTTGCCGACCAGGCCAAATTCTTCAGAGAAGGCAGCAAAAATAAAGTCGGTGGTGCGCTCGGGAATAAATTCCAGGTGGGTTTGCGTGCCCTGCATGAAGCCCTTGCCCCAGAAGCCGCCAGAGCCAATGGCGATCATGCCTTGAATGATGTGAAAACCTTTGCCCAGCGGGTCGCGTCCGGGGTCAAGCAGGGTACACACGCGTTGCTGCTGGTAGTCGCGCAGCAGTGGCCAGCGCATCCCGTCGGCACACAGCTCGGGCTCAAACACCACCAGCAAAGTGATGCCCACCAAGCCCAGCAGCAAGGGGGGTGCAACCAGTTTCCAGCTCAAGCCGGCAAAAAAGATCACCGACAGCCCCGCGGCCAGCACCAGCAAGGCCGTGCCCAAGTCAGGCTGTTTCATGATCAGGCCCACCGGCACGGCCAGCAGCACACCCGCTACCAAAAAATCGAACGGGCGCAACTGGCCTTCGCGTTTTTGAAACCACCAGGCCAGCATCAGCGGCATGGCAATTTTGAGAATTTCACTCGGCTGAATGATCACGCCCACATTGAGCCAACGCGTGGCCCCTTTTTTGGTAACCCCAAAAACAGCCACCGCCAGCAGCAGCGTAACCCCCAAAATATAGAGCGGAACAGCCAGCACCATCAAGCGCTGCGGTGGGATTTGTGCCACCATGAACAGGATCACGCCCGCAATCAGCATGTTGCGCGCATGGTCTTCAAACCGTGTGCCACTGTCATAGCCCGACGAATACATGGTGAGCAGGCCAGCGCAAGCCAGCATGAACACAGCAAACGCCAGCGGCCCATCAAACCCTGAAAACCAGGGACTGAGCCGACGCAGCAGGGAGGGGCGTTGAAATACCAGGGACATGGGGCGGGATTATCCGATGAGCCGACTGTGCAGCACGATCTCGACCATGGTCTGCCCTGGCTGGCTTTGCATTTTTAAATCTGCACCCAGGGCTTGGGCACGCTCCTGCATCATACGCAGACCATTTTTGGCTGGGTTTGAGGTATCAAATCCAGCCCCGTTGTCCACTATCTGAATACCAACACTTTGATTGGCCAGTGGATGCAATTCAATGCGCAGCTGGCTGGCTTGGGCGTGCTGCATCACATTAGAGATGGCCTCAAATACCATGTACTGCACATGCCGCATGGCAGCATCATCCCATCCGGTCAAGGGGGCCACATCGTCCACCTGCCACACCAGTTCAAGGCCACTAGCGTTGAAGCGTGCGGCCAGCCGGTAGCGCAAGCTTGCCAGCAGGGCGGTGATGTCGCCGGTTGGAAAGCTCATGGCATCAATAGATAGCTTGAGCTGATCCAGCGATTCACGCAGGGTCAACAACACATCACCTGAAGTAGCCATGCCAGACTCCAGCTGCCGGATGGCGGCGCTGATGTGGCTGCCCACGCCGTCATGCATGTCGCGCAATATGCGGCTGCGCTCAGTGCTGCGCTCGTTGTCACGCGCCAAACGCTCCAAAGCCACATAGTTCTCACGCAACACCCTTTCTTTTTCGGCAATTTGATGCGCCATGGTGGTCATCAATTGCCCCGTGTCGATGCGCGCCTGGCGAAACCGCATGAGCACAATGACCAGCATGCTCAATCCAAACAGTACGGACGAATAGCGCAGAAACGAATGCGGTGCAAACGAATCGCTGGCCCGAAAAGCGTAAATATCCCGGATGCCAAATAAAGCATTCACTGCAATAGCCAAGGCGACAACCCGATGCGCGTTGTTAGCATTTCCCATGGCTTTGCCAATGAAAAACAGCATGAATGTCAAAACAATAACATTCAGGCCAGCGTAATAAAACGTCAGCAGCATGGGCTTGCCCCAGGTCACGGCAAAATAACTGAGCGGTATGGTGGCCAACACCCAAAAAAACCAGAGAGGCCGAAATCGCACAGCCAGCTTGCTGTCTTGCCAATGGGCCACATGGATACAAAACATGCCCATGGCTGCGGTCCAAACGGCCAAAGCAAACACCATCAGCATGTTCCACCAAACCCAAGGCATGGGCGGCGTGTGCACCAGTGCATCACTGACGCGCGTAGACCAACCCAGCTCGGCAATGGCCGCCATCAAGTACAAAGCATCGTGCCGGACCAAACTGTTGGGCACTAAATTGAGTTGGGTAGCCCAAAGCACCAGTGCCACAAATCCCACCAAGAGGCTCAAGGTGATGACCACCACGGTGCCTGTGTTGAGCCACAAGCGTTCTTCTAAAAACAGCGGTTCCACTTCTTCCATGGGGCCCACCACCATGGGGGTCAAGCCGCCACGTCGACCCACGTCGGCGCGGATATGCACCTGAAGGTTGTTGTTTTCCCCCAGCAGGCCCACCGGAATCACGATCAAACGCGGCTCTTTTGCAAAGTCTGCGCCACCGTCATGGGTGAGATCGCCCTGGGCTTGCAAGGTTTGGCCATTGAGCAACACTTCATAGGCGTTACCCAGCCGCGCGATGTACAAACCATACGGATGCGTTGGTACTTCTGGCAAGTTGAATTGAAGATCAAACACCGCACTGCCACCTAGCCCCGGGTGCACCCGATCCCAGTGGTAGGGCAACTTAACCTGCTGCAGGGTGGAATTGGCGTGCACCGTCACCACTGCGTGGGCCTGGGTCAGTTGCTCCGTGCTGGCATTTGCCCACGCCGTCCAAAATAAAAGCCCTAAACCCAGCCAGCGTAGCAAGCTGGCGATCAGTAGCCCTTTGGTGCTCACACCCGGTCTCCTAACAGGCCCAGGCGTGTGGCTTCAAAAACGGCTTCGTTCTTGGAATGCACAGACAGCTTTTCGTAGATGTTTTTGATGTGTGACTGCACCGTGTGAATGCTTAATATTTTTAGCGTGGCAATTTCCTTGTATGAAAACCCGCGTGAAATCAGGGCCAGTACATCGAGTTCACGCAGGCTTAAAAGACCTGAAGAGGGGGGGCACGCCGTTAAAGGCAAGCCGCTGTTTGTAGCTTGCGGTGGCTTCAGCGGCGAGTCGACCAGTATTGCTTGATGGGCAGATTGGTATTTGGCCAACAGCCTGCGTGCAATCATGGGGGAGATGGGTGATGCGCCTGCGCGCATGTCCAAAATGGTTTGCGCTACGTTGTCTGGGGCTGCATCTTTGTGGATATAACCCAGTGCCCCCGCTTCAATGCTGGCGAGCACCGTGGCTTCATCGCCAAACATCGAAATAACCAAAGGTTCTATGGCCGGATTAAACGCCAGGGCTTGGCGAATCACCTCCAGACCACTTCCATCAGGCAAGCCCAAATCAGTTAACAGCACATCCACAGTGGCGGCGTGCTGGTTGAGCCAGTCTATGGCTTCTGCCAGCGTGCCAAAGTTGGCGGCCACGTTCAGTTGATCACAGCTCTCGATACACGAGGTAAAAAAATCCCGTACTTGCGGGTCATCTTCAACAATTAATACGCGCCACATGAGTCTGCCCTGGGTCGGTCAAGTTGAGTTTGGCATGGCGATTGCCAATGACTAATTGCATCAAGCCAACATGATCATCCCATATTTATGGGATGTGCAAGCACAAACGAAAAGATAGCATGTTGATAAATATCAAAAATGGTATTTTTTCTTCAGAGTTACATGGATGTCTGTTTACTTATTCAATTTAGAGGGATACATGAAAAACACATTGAAAACATTGTCGCTGGCCTTGGCTGGCGCTGGCTTGCTAACGGTTTATGGTTGTGGTGGTGGCGGTGGGTCGGGTAGTTCATCTAGTTCACTGACCATGACGGGTACCGCTGCCACGGGTGCTGCTATTTCGGGTGGCACGGTGGCTGTTAAATGCGCAAGCGGCACCGGTTCGGCCACCACCAATGCCGACGGTACTTACAGTGTGACGGTCACCGGTGGCACAGCCCCGTGTTTGATCAAAGTGACCTCGGTGGACGCCTCGGGTGTATCCACAGACCTGTACTCTGGCATTGAAGCCGGTCAAACCGTGGCCAACGTCACGCCGCTGACCCAAATGGTGATCGCCAGCGCTTTGGGTAGTGACCCTGCAGCCGCTTTCAGCGCTGGGGTAACCACCGCCACGGCTACCAATTTGTCCAAAACATCCATGGATTCGGCGGTGACCAATGTCAAGGCCGTACTAACCGGCTTGGGCCTGGACATGACCGGCATCGACCCCCTTAAAACTGCGCTGGTCGCCGCCACAGATGAAGTGTCTGGCAACCTGCAAGATCAGCAAATTGACGGTTTGATGGCAGCCCTGAAAGGCGCCAACATTGACCTGAGCGCAGTCACCACCGCCCTGGTGAACAACCCCACGTCTGCAACCGCTTCTGTCACAGCTATCAAGGCCGCTGCGGACTCAACCACACCGCTTTCCACCAGCGCCTTGGCCAGCTGCCCGGTGGCACGCACGGGTGGTTACTGGTATGCAAGCCCTGGCGATATGGGCTTGCACAAGGTTGTAATCAATTTTGACGCGACAAACGCATTTGTGGACGGCAGTAGCCGCAGCATTCCTGCCATGCATGGTTATGACTACGCAAAATCAATTGACTTTGCGGTGACACAAGTTAAGGACAGCAATGACACATCCACTAGCACTTACACACCTTGTGCGTACCAGTTCGCTCTAAGTTCAGCACCCGCAATCCCGGTGAACGTGCGCGTCTCTGCCTCGGGCCCAGCCGGATTCAGCAACCCTGGCAGCTCAGGATTGACTGCGTTTCCAAATGCAACACCGATTACGCTTAACAGTGCTGTCAATTCTGAAGCCGGGTTGTTGTTGCCCGCGCAACAGAAGTGGACCAATGCCAACTTGGCGGGCACCATGTATGGCGTGCATTTTTCCAAAGTCAAGTCTGGATTCATGGGATTTGGAAGCGTTTCGCAATCACAAACCATCACCCGCAACTTCTTCTCTAAATTTGAAATTGCTGCAGACGGTTTGACTGCCAAAGCATGGACTTGCACCACCCTGGGCGACTGCCCTGCCGCCACGTCAACGCCCACCAACACCTTCACCATCTCGGCTCCCGTCAACGGTGTCTTCACCATGACCAGCGTGTTGGATCCTGTTGCCACCAAATTCATCGTTTACCGTGGCTCCAACGGTGACACCGTAGTGCTGGGCGTGAACGCGGCAGCTAGTTCGTCGCTAACCAACAACTTTGTCGTGATGACCAATCGGGTGAGTGCTTCCAAATTACCGGTGGTCGGCGGCACCGGGGCCAGCTGGAGCTGGACTTTCAAAAACGCTTACCCAAGCAGCGTTGCGATGGTTAACCAGGACAGCGACTTCGTGATCAAGACGTTCGTCACAGTCGATGCAGCAACCAAGTCATTCACCCGGTCTTGGACGGATGGCACTACCTACACCGACCTGTTTGTTGGTGGAACCACCACCACCCTTACAGACACGATCACCCTGGACAGCCCATTGGCAGGCATGTGGAAACGCACCAACAGCAATGTTGGCAAAAAAGATATTGTGTTCTTGACCGGTCAAGGTTGGGGGCTGACGGTACCCGCCAGTCCGGACGAAGTGTCAGGCGATAGCGGTGCCACTGTGCGCGGCAAAAACTTCATGAGTATTTACATCAAGAAGCCTGTGTAAATTGCATCCATATAAAAAAGCCCCGCCAGCCGGGGCTTTTTTACGCTTGGGATGCGGTAATCACACCCTCAAGCAGATCGTGCCTCGCCCGGCGTTGTCCTGGCGCACCTGCACGCCGTGCAGAGGAGGCGCGTCGCGTCAGCCCAATGTGACGCGCGCAAACTTGCGCTTGCCCACCTGCAGCACATACGTGCCCGCGCCCAGCTTCAGGCCCTTGTCGCTGACCACGCCAGAGTCCACCCGTACCCCGCCACCGTCAATCAGGCGGTTGCCTTCGCCTGCAGAGGCGGCCAGACCGGCAGCCTTGAGCAAGGCGGCAATGCCCATGGGCGCTGCCGCGTCGCCCAGCGGAAAACGCAGCTCGGTCATGTCGTCCGGGATGCCACCGCGTGCGCGGTTGTTAAAGTCAAGTTCGGCAGCGTTGGCGGCGGCGGCACTGTGAAAGCGGGTGGTGATTTCTTTGGCCAGTGCCACTTTGGCATCTTTGGGGTTGCGCCCGTTAGCCACTTCGGCTTTGAGTTGGGCAATGGCCGCCTCGGACTGAAAGCTCAGCAGCGTGTACCAGCGCCACATCAGCACGTCAGAAATACTCAATACCTTGGCAAACATGGTGTTGGCATCTTCGCTGATGCCAATGTAGTTGCCTTTGCTCTTGGACATTTTCTCGATGCCGTCCAGCCCTTCCAGCAGCGGCATGGTCAAAATGCACTGCGGTTCCTGACCGTATTCGCCTTGCAAATGGCGGCCTACCAGCAGGTTGAATTTTTGGTCAGTGCCGCCAAGCTCTAGGTCACTTTTCAAGGCCACCGAGTCGTAGCCCTGCATCAGTGGGTACAAAAACTCGTGCACGCTGATGGGCGTGCCAGCGTGAAAACGGTCGTGAAAGTCGTTGCGCTCCATCATGCGCGCCACGGTATAGCGCGCCGCCAACTGGATCATGCCGCGCGAACCCAGCGCGTCGCCCCATTCGCTGTTGTAACGAATCTCGGTTTTGCTCGGGTCCAACACCATGGAAGCCTGGCGGTAATAGGTTTGCGCGTTGACTTCAATCTGCTCGCGCGTCAAGGGCGGGCGCGTGGTGTTGCGCCCGGACGGGTCACCAATCAGGCTGGTGAAGTCGCCAATCAAAAAAATCACCGTGTGGCCCAGGTCTTGCAGCTGGCGCAGTTTGTTCAGCACCACGGTGTGCCCCAGGTGGATGTCGGGCGCGGTCGGGTCCAGCCCGAGCTTGATGCGCAGCGGTGTACCGGTGGCTTCGGCGCGCGCCAGCTTTTTGATCCAGTCGTCCTGCGGAATCAGTTCTTCACAGCCCCGAAGTGTGACAGCCAATGCTTCCTTGACACGATCAGTTACTAAATAGGGGGCCGTTTGGGGGTGTGTCATAGGGTTTACGAGGGTGCGGCAAAAAGAGCCGGGTTTATACTTCAAACAACTGTTCAGAGGCGATTTTAAGTGGCAACAAAGTAGACGATTTGTTGCTTTTTCTTTGCGACTGTGGTGTCTTACCGACACCGCATTGACCCGGATTCCCGTTTATGACTTCATTCCTTTCACTTGGACATGCTGTGCTGCGCTCTGCAGCCAAGCTGGTGGTTCAACACCACCAGCGCATCACGGCGGTTGTTGCTGCGGTGTTGCTGGCAGGTGGTGGTGGTGCCTATGCCATTGCCTCTCTGGCTCCTGATGCTGCCGATCTGCCGCTGCATCAGGTGACTGAATCCGTTCAGACACTGGCTTTGCCGGTGGCTGGAACCGATGAAACCGCCGCGTTGCTGCTCTACCGTTCTGATAGCACGCGTGCAACCGACACGGCAGACACCTTGTTGCGGCGCTTGGGTGTCGACGACATTTCAGCCGCTGCCTTTTTGCGCAGCGACCGCAACGTCCAGCAAGGGTTGCTGGGGCGCACCGGCCGTCAGGTCACCGTGCAGGCCTTGGCTGATCAGCGCTTGAGCCAGCTCACCGCACGCTGGACCACCGAGGCGGATGGTGAATTCAAACGCCTGGTGATCGAGCGTACCGCACAAGGGTTTGTGTCGCGGCTTGAGTCTGCACCGCTGGTGGCCTCCGCACGCCTGGCCAGTGGCACAGTGCAATCGTCACTGTTTGCCGCCACCGATGCCATTGGCCTGCCTGATGCCGTTGCCACCCAGATGGCCGAAATTTTCTCGGGCGACATCGACTTTCGCCGAGCCTTGCGCAAAGACGACCGGTTCAACCTGGTTTATGAAGTGCTTGAGGCCGACGGTGAGCCGTTGCGCACCGGGCGTGTCCTCAGTGCCGAATTCGTCAATGCTGGTAAGACCTATCAGGCTATGTGGTTCCAGTCCCCGGCGCAACAGGTGGCAGGCGCGGTGGCCAAAGGCGGCTACTACACCCTGGATGGCCAGAGCCTGCGGCGTGCTTTTCTAAGTTCACCCGTGGCGTTTTCCCGTATCAGCAGCGGGTTTGCCATGCGTTTCCATCCGATTCTGAAACAAAACCGGCCGCACCTGGGCACCGACTTTGCTGCCAGCACGGGCACACCTGCGCGCACCGTGGGTGACGGCGTGGTGTCGTTTGCCGGCTGGCAAAACGGCTACGGCAATGTGATTTTTGTCAAACACCGTAACAACACCGAGACGGTTTATGCACACCTCAGTCGCATCCTGGTCAAGCGTGGTCAAAATGTGGGTCAGGGTGAAACCATTGGTTTGGTCGGTTCCACCGGTTGGGCCACGGGCCCGCATTTGCACTTTGAAGTGCGCGTGGGTGGCGTGCAGCGTGACCCGATGAAGATGGCGCAGCAAAGCGAAACCGTGCCAGTGGCCGCAGCGCTGTTGCCGCAGTTTCACCAGGTTGCAGCGCAGGTCAAAGTGTCTTTGCAGGCGGCCGCCAGCGTTACAGCGGCACGCTTTGAATAGTTTGTGGGTTGTGCTGCCCTGGACTGGTGCGGCAATTGATCCACCGCGCCCATGCCTGAGTACTACATTGGGTTGATGTCGGGCACGTCGCTTGACGGCGTGGACGGTGTGCTGGTGGATTTGGCTACCCCCAAGCCACAGGTGCTGGCCAGTGCCAGCCAGACCTTTTCTGCCGAATTTCGCGCCGAATTGCTGGCGCTCAATACCCCGGGTGACAACGAACTGCATCGCGCCGCACTGGCAGGCAATGCCATTGCTGCCAGCTATGCCGAGGTGGTGGCCGCATTGCTGTGTCAAAGTGCTACCTTGGGCATCCACGCTACCGATATTCGTGCCATTGGTGCCCATGGCCAGACGGTGCGACACCAGCCCCAGCGCCGCTCAGATGCTACGGTGGGAGCGGGCTACACCTTGCAGTTGCTCAATGCGGCGCTGCTGGCCGAATGCACCGGCATCGATGTGGTGGCCGATCTGCGCAGCCGTGATGTGGCCGCCGGTGGCCAGGGTGCGCCTTTGGTGCCGGCGTTTCATCGCCGTGTGTTTGGCAGGCCCGATGCCACCGTGGCGGTGCTGAACCTGGGCGGCATTGCCAACCTGAGCGTGTTGCCCGCTGACCCCAACGCCCCGCTGTTGGGCTTTGACTGCGGCCCCGGCAACGCGCTCATGGATGCCTGGTGCCAGCGCCACACCGGGCAGCCGTTTGATGCTGATGGAGCCTGGGGCGCTTCAGGTCAGTGTGTGCCAGAGCTGCTGGCGCAGTTGCTGGATGAACCGTATTTTTCAATGCCACCGCCTAAAAGCACCGGGCGCGACCTGTTTGGCCTGCAGTGGTTGCACCACAAGCTGCAGGGTTTTGCCAACCTGCGCCCACAAGACATTCAAAATACATTGGCAGAATTGACCTGTAGCCCTTGTATTAAAAGCGTATGCAGCTATGCAAAAGATAGCATTGAGTTGATCGTTTGTGGCGGTGGCGCGTTCAATGGGCATGTGCTGCAGCGGCTGCAGGCCGGGTTGCCGGGGGTGCAGGTGCGCAGTAGCCAGGCTCACGGCCTGGCTCCGCTGCAGGTTGAGGCGGCAGCATTTGCCTGGCTGGCGCAGCGCTGTGTGCAGCGCCTGCCCGGCAACCTGCCCAGTGTCACCGGTGCGGCCGGGGCGCGCATTCTGGGAGCCATTTACCCGGCGTGAGGTGCATGGTTGACCTTTAAACGTCCAGCGCCGCCAGCCACGGGGGCCGTATCGCGCGTTTGCAGGCGGCCGTGGTCTGCTTCGATTGGGCAGTGGCGCACACGTGAATTCATCAACCAGTTGCCGACTCAATGTGGGCTTGCTGATCTGGCGTGACCCTGTCAGCACCAATGTTTTTATCTCGCCTGCTTTTCAACGGCCTGTGCGAGCAACGGAGCCATCTCACGAAGTCCCTCCAAACTTAATTGGCCTTGCTGATACAGGGTGAACCAGGACTGCCGCCAACGGATGATGCGTTCACCATCGCGCAGTTTGAGGCGTTTGAGCGTGAATTCGGCTTTGTCGCGATAGGCAGCCGGCACGGCATTGGTTACCCGCATCTGCAGAGACGGCAGCACAATTTCAAACCAGCCCTCACCCACCTCAAACGGGTCAAGAACCGTATCGTCGGCGTTGCGCTTGGAAGAATTCAATGTGCCGGATGCAAAACGGTAATTACCCCAGTCGTAGGCCAACTTGCGGTGCTTCTTGAAGCTGAGATAGTGGTCAACCGTTCCACCAGTCGGGTCGTGCATGGCGGCGTAACCGCACAGCTTTGCAAAACCATCAGCCAACGTCGCTGTGTAGGGTGTCCAGAGCGCCTGGGGTCGGGTGGCACTTGGATGGGCTTTGAGCCATTTGGCACCTGGTGTTTTGACTTTCTGGTCAAAGTCTTTGGGCTTTTTGACTTTGGCAACCGGGATCATGCTTTGCTTCTTGGTGAGTTTTTCAATTGGGTGCTGACAATCCATCGTGGCCAAAACACATCACCGGCGGGCAACAGTTTCTGCAAGCGTGTGTGAATGGCGGCCTTGGTTGTGAGGCCTGGTGGGAGTGATTTCTCACCGCGCATCAATGTCTCGGCAGCTTCGATGGCCTCTTCGGCTTCTTTGGAACGCGCCTGTTCCAAGCCAAATGTTTCAGAAACCAGCCAATTGCTCACATCGCCTTGTACCGCCCAACTACCCTGATCAATGTCAACCATGCCATTTTTCAACGACAAGTGAATCAGATCGTCCAGATCGGGATCAAAAATAGGCTCGATTGATGCGGCAACCAGCGGTGAATGTGTGGCCACCAATACCTGTGGCGGTGTCCCTGTCTTGCCACGCAGTTCGTCCACGGCCTTGAAGAGGCTGGGCAATATGGTGCGTTGCCAGCGCGGGTGCAAATGGGTTTCGGGTTCATCAAACAAGATGACAAACCGATCTTCAGGTTTTTTCCCGAGCAACTTCGCCGCCACCGCATGCTCATGCCACGCCCATACCAAAAAATAGACCAGTGCCAGGATGCGTCGCACCCCGGCCGAGGCCAGCGCCACAGGGACGGTTTGATTGCCCACTAGCAAGGTGGGACGATCACGCCCTTCACCGATAAAAATTCGCTGGGGCTGTCCAGCCCGCAAGGGTTCCTGCAAGGGTGACATGACCTCAAGAACTTTGGCCAATGCAGTGAATTGTGGCTTTCGTCCCTCTTGCCAATTCACCCAATCGCGCTCCAACCCCTCGCAGACGCGCTGACCATTGACTTCCAAACCATTCCACACTTCATCTGCCTTGAAGTGATAGGCCGCCGGGCGTGCCGGGTCGGTACGCCAATAATTACGTGCTGGATCCCACACCGAAAAACCGCCATCAATGCGGATGTACACCACGATGCCAGGCATAACGGGGCGAGCTTGCGGCAGCGGCCAACTCGCATCCGCACGGTGAAAGTCAGAACTGACTTGTTTTGCTTGCGAGGACTTGCCTTTGACTGCATAGTCAATGCTCGCCTTCTTTGTAGTCATCGGCAACGCGACAGCACCAGTCCAAGTTCGCGTCAAAGCCCACCAAGCTAGATCCAGCAAAAAACTCTTGCCCAGACCGTTATCACCCGCAATCAAACTCAAGCGCTCAGCCCAGTCCACCCTGACATCGGGTGCGAGCCCTACGTTTTCCAGGTGCAAGTATTTCAACATTTTTTACCTAAAAAGTGGAAGTGGCAAATTTACCCTACAAATGCGCAACAGTGCGAACATTGATCACTCTTGAACGCTACTGAAACGCAACCTCGGCAAAGCTGCGCAATTTACGGCTGTGGAGCTGGTTCACGCCTTCGGCGCGCAGCAGCTCCAGCGCACGGATGCCAATGCGCAGGTGCTGGTCAACGCGTTCGCGGTAAAAGTGGTTGGCCATGCCGGGCAGCTTGATCTCGCCGTGCAGTGGTTTGTCGCTGACGCACAGCAGCGTGCCGTAGGGCACACGAAACCTGAAGCCATTGGCAGCAATGGTGGCGGACTCCATGTCCAGTGCCACGGCGCGGCTTTGGCTAAAGCGCCGTTGTGGGCCGTTGTCGGGCAGCAGTTCCCAATTGCGGTTGTCGGTGCTGGCCACGGTGCCGGTGCGCATGATGCTTTTGAGGTCTGCGCCTTTGAGTTGCGTGACTTCTGACACCGCAGATTCAAGCGCCACCTGAATTTCGGCCAGTGCCGGTATGGGCACCCACAGCGGCAGCTCTTCGTCCAGCACATGGTCCTCCCGCACATAGGCGTGGGCCAGCACGTAGTCGCCAAGCTGTTGGGTGTTGCGCAGGCCGGCGCAGTGCCCCAGCATGACCCAGGCGTGCGGTCGCAGCACGGCAATGTGGTCGGTCATGGTTTTGGCGTTGGCAGGCCCCACACCAATGTTGACCATGGTGATGCCGCTGCCGTCGGCTCGCACCAGGTGATAGGCGGGCATTTGGGGCAGACGGGGTGGCGCTTTGCCAACCTCGTCGCCAGGCCGTACAGCCAAGCCCGTGCGGCGTGTGACGACGTTGCCGGGTTCGACAAAGGCAATGTATTCACCCCCCGCATTGGCCATGGATTCATGACCCAGGCGCACAAACTCATCAATGTAGAACTGGTAGTTGGTGAACAGCACAAAGTTCTGAAAATGTTCCGGCGCGGTGCCGGTGTAATGGCGCAGGCGCTGCAGTGAATAGTCGACCCGCGGTGCGGTGAACAAAGACAGCGGTTGTGGCTCGCCGGCGCGCGGCTCATAAGTGCCGTTGGCAATGCCATCGTCCATGGCCGCCAGGTCAGGTAGGTCAAACACGTCTCGCATGCGCTGGCGGCGCTCCAGGCTCAGGTTGCCTTCCACGTGGTCGTTGTCATTGAACGAAAAATGTACTGGAATCGGCTGGTTGCTGGTACCCACTTCAAGTTCCACACCGTGGTTGTCCAGCAGCAGCGTGAATTGTTCCAGGTAGTAGCGGGCGTACAGGTCGGGGCGCGTCAGGGTGGTTTCAAAACGGCCGGGTCCAGCAACAAAACCGTAGCTCAGACGCGCCGATTCGCTACTGGACTGGCGCGTCACAGTGTGGGTTTGCAACCGCACAAACGGGTAGCAGGCGCGCACGTGGCTGGGCAACTCCTCGCCCGCTACATAACGCTGCATGGCACGGCGCAAATGAGCCAGGCTGCTGTCATAGATCAGGCGCGCCTGGGCCAGGGCGGCAGCGGCATCGTTGAAACGCTGGGGGGCGATGAAAGTGGGTAAGTAAGGCATGGTGCTATTGTTCCACGCCGGTGTGGCAAGCTGTGCGGATGGTCATTTCAAAGGTGCCATACTCGTGCCCCAAAAGAAGCAAGATGAGAGCCAAGGCATGTTGAAATTTACCTGTTGCAATGAAGTCCGCCAGTTTTCTGAAGCCAGCCAAGCCCGGCTGTTGCAGGGCATCGTGCGTGGCTTTGAGCGTGAATGTTTGCGCGTGGACCGCAATGGCCAATTGGCGCAAACCAGCCACCCGGCCAGTTTGGGCTCCAAGCTGACGCACCCATGGATCACCACCGACTACGCCGAGAGCCTGTTGGAGTTCATTACCCCGCCATCATCTGACCCCAGTTTTGCATTGGCTTTTCTGCAAGACGTGCACCGCTTCAGCGCCCAGCAGTTGGGCGGCGAGTACCTGTGGGCGGGTTCCATGCCGTGCAAGATTGGCCCGGACGCACAGATTGCGATTGCCGACTACGGCACATCCAACGCCGCACGCTTCAAAATGGTTTACCGCGAGGGGCTGGGGTTGCGCTACGGTCGCGCCATGCAGACCATTGCCGGGGCGCATTACAACTGGTCACTGCCACCAGACTTCTGGCTGGCGTTGCAGAGCTGCTGTGGTGGCGGCGCAGATGTGCAAGACTTCATCAACGAGCGTTACTTTGGGCTGATACGCAATTTTCTGCGTTATGGCTGGTTGGTGCCCTATTTGTTTGGGGCTTCACCGGCCTTGTGCCAGTCGTTTTTGCAAGGTCACTCAAGTGACCTGACCGAGTTGGCATCAGGCACTTTGCACGGCCCGTTTGCCACCAGTTTGCGCATGAGTGATCTGGGCTACCAGAACCACGCGCAAGACAAATTGGCCATCAGCTTCAATTCTCTGTCCGAATATGTCCAGGGGCTGGAAGCCGCCATTCACACCCCTGACCCGTATTACGCCGAACTGGGCGTGCGCGACGGCGACCACTGGCGGCAGATCAGCAGCAGCGTGCTGCAGCTGGAGGCCGAGTTTTACGCCCCCATGCGCCCCAAACGCGTGTCCAGCCTACGCCCCGCCAAAGCCCTGAAAGAGCAGGGTGTGCAGTATGTGGAGATGCGTCTGTTTGACCTGAACCCGTTCATTGACATTGGCATCGCCCCCGAGCAGCCCTTGTTTGCCGATGTGCTGCTGCTGATGTGCCTGTTTCGCGCCAGCCCACCCATCACCTGCCGTGAGCAAAGCGAAAACGACGAGAACAAGCACCGTGTGGTGACCCGTGGCCGCCAGCCGGGTCTGCAACTTCTGGTGCACAACCGCGAGCAGCCCTTGCGTGCGTTGGCGCACGAATTGTTTGACGACATGGCTCCCTTTGCCGAGATGCTTGACACCGCCTACGGTGGCCGCCGTTACGTGCAGGCCATGCACGAATTGCGCGGACGCATCGACCAGCCCGAGTTGACCCCGTCAGCGCAGGTGGTGGAGGCGGTAAAAAAGCAGGGTGGCTACTTCAATTTTGCGTTTGAGATGTCAAAAAACCACACGCAAAGCCTTCAGGCGGTCGGGCTTGCAGCCCAGCTGCAGGACAAGTTCAAGACCAGTGTGCGGGATTCGCTGGCCGCGCAGCAGCAGGTTGACGGGGCACATCAGGAGCCGTTTGAAGATTTTGTGGCGGCGTATTTTGAGTGATATTTTTTTAAGCATTTTAGGCCTCTAGCCCCTTATTTATATGTGTAGATAGCTATTTAAAGAGTAGCGTTTAACGCGCGTCAGTTCCTGCTCACGCTTGATGCCCGGGAAGTCCATTGAGTCGCCCGGGCAGCGCGATACGTGCAAAAGCGCCCAGTGCCGATAATTCAGGCATGACACAAACCCAAAATTTCGCCTTCAACACCCTGCCGCTCAACCCCGCCACGCTGCAGAATTTGCAGCAACTGGGCTATACCGCCATGACCCCGATTCAGGCTGCCAGTCTGCCGACCGCGCTGGCGGGCAAGGATTTGATCGCCCAAGCGCAAACCGGCAGTGGCAAAACCGCCGCTTTTGGCCTGGCCCTTCTGGAGCGCCTGAACCCGCGCCGCTTTGCGGTGCAGTCCCTCGTGTTATGCCCCACCCGTGAGCTGGCCGATCAGGTTACGGTGGAAATCCGCCGCCTGGCGCGCGCCATGGACAACATCAAGGTGGTGACTCTGTGCGGCGGGGTGGCATTGCGCGGCCAGCGTGCCAGTCTGGAAAACGGCGCACACATTGTGGTGGGTACGCCCGGGCGCGTGATGGACCACTTGGCGCGTGGCTATCTGAGTTTGGAAGCCTTGAACACGCTGGTGCTGGATGAAGCCGACCGCATGCTCGACATGGGCTTTTTTGACGACATTGCCACCGTCACCAAACAGTGCCCGCCAGAGCGCCAAACGCTGCTGTTCTCAGCCACCTATCCCGAGGGTATTGAGCGGCTGGCCAAGCAGTTCATGCGTGCACCAGAGCGCATCACCGTTGCCGCCCCGGCTACAAAAAGCTTGATTGAACAGCGTTTTTATGAAGTCACCCGACCAACCAGGTTTGAGGTGGTGGCCAAGCTGCTGAACCACTTCAGGCCCACCAGCACGCTGGCGTTTTGCAACACCAAGCAGCAGTGCAAAGACCTCGTCACTTACCTGCAGCAGCAGGGTTTCAGCGCGCTGGCGCTGTACGGCGAGTTGGAACAGCGCGAGCGCGACCAGGTGCTGGCCCAGTTTGCCAACCGCAGCACCTCGGTGCTGGTGGCCACCGACGTGGCCTCGCGCGGCATTGACATCAAGGAACTGGAGGCGGTGATCAACGTGGACATCACCCCCGACCCCGAGGTGCACGTGCACCGCATCGGCCGCACCGGGCGTGCGGGGGAGACTGGCCTGGCGCTGAGTTTGGCCGCTCTGTACGAGATGGGCGCGGTGGGCAAGATTGAGCAATACCAAAACATGGCATCAAGCTGGCACAAGCTCGAAGAACTGACCCCAACAGGCACGGGGCCCTTGCTGCCACCGATGGTCACGCTACAAATTTTGGGGGGGCGCAAAGAAAAAATACGCCCGGGTGATGTGCTGGGCGCGCTCACCGCGGATGCGGGCTACAGCCGCGAGCAAATCGGCAAAATCGTTGTGACTGAATTCACCACCTTTGTGGCTGTGCAGCGCGACATTGCCCTGCAAGCGGTGCAAAAGCTCAATGCCGGTAAGGTCAAAGGCAAAAGCGTGCGGGTGCGTTTGCTCTGAGCGCGCTGACAGGGTGTAAGGTAATTTCTGACACCCGATCGGGTTGTGCGCCGACTTTAGCTTTTGAAGCGGCAGGGATACAGTTCATTTCAACGCTTTGCAGTTCGCAAGTCGTGTTTGAACCAGGAGCCCCCCATGACCACCGCCCTTGAAACCCTGAACCCGTTCAGCCTGATGATGAACCCCGAGCGCGTGTTGCAAACCATGGAACGCTCACAGCAACTGCGCGGTTTGCGCCGCCACAAACTGCGCCCCCTGGACAAGCCGCTGATTCCCTACACCTCAGAGGCACTGGCCAGCCGGGCTGCGTTTGATGCCGCCATTGATGCCCAGGCCCTTGATGACGAAGCCGATGGGTATTTGCTGAACTGAAATTTCCGGTGGCCAAAGTGCTGAGATAATCGCAGGTTTTATCACCCACCCCACTGGAGTCACTCTCATGGCCAAAGAATTCCGTACCGAAGCTGAACGCAAAGCTACCCCCCGTCCCGTTGCCCCCAAAGGCGTGTGCTTCACCGCACCGCATGGCCAGATGCGCAGTCTGGAGCGTGGCGTGGCCACCAACAACAAGAAGAACCCTGGTAAGCGCTGCAAAAAAGGCGGTTGAGCAACCCCTGCGTTGCACCATGCAAAACGGCCCTTTGGGGCCGTTTTTTTTTGATCAGTTGGGGACAGAGCTGAATATCTGTCCCGCAAGGTCTCACATATTACGCCGATACTGCCCACCCACTTCAAACAGCGCGGTGGTGATCTGGCCCAGGCTGCACACGCGCACCGCGTCCATCAGCACCTCAAACACATTTTGGTTGTCGATCACGGCTTGTTTCAGGCGCGCCAGCATGGCTGGGGATTCTTTGGCGTGACGGGTGTGGAAGTCGGCCAGGCGCTTCAATTGGCTCTGCTTTTCTTCGTCGGTTGAGCGGGCCAGCTCCAGCTTGTCGTTGACCGGATCACCATGCGGGTTGCGGAAAGTGTTGACGCCGATGATGGGCAGCTCGCCGGTGTGCTTGAGCATCTCGTAATGCATGGATTCGTCCTGAATCTTGCCACGCTGGTAGCCGGTTTCCATAGCACCCAGCACGCCGCCGCGCTCGGTGATGCGCTCAAACTCCAGCAGCACGGCTTCTTCCACCAGTTCAGTCAGGTCTTCGATGATGAACGCGCCCTGGCTCGGATTTTCGTTTTTGGCCAGGCCCCATTCGCGGTTGATGATGAGCTGGATCGCCATCGCACGGCGCACCGAATCTTCGGTGGGCGTGGTGATGGCTTCGTCAAACGCGTTGGTGTGCAGGCTGTTGCAGTTGTCGTAAATCGCAATCAGCGCTTGCAGCGTGGTGCGGATGTCGTTGAACTGGATTTCTTGCGCATGCAGGCTGCGGCCACTGGTCTGGATGTGGTATTTCAGCTTTTGTGAACGCTCGTTAGCACCATACTTTTCCTTCATGGCCACGGCCCAGATACGCCGGGCCACGCGGCCCATCACGGTGTATTCGGGGTCCATGCCGTTGCTGAAGAAGAAGCTCAGGTTGGGCGCAAAGTCGTCAATGTGCATGCCGCGCGCCAAATACGCTTCGACAAAGGTGAAGCCGTTACTCAGCGTGAAAGCCAGCTGGCTGATCGGGTTGGCACCGGCCTCGGCAATGTGGTAGCCGCTGATGCTCACGCTGTAAAAATTGCGCACGTTGTGGTGCACAAAGTAGCTGGCAATGTCACCCATCACCTTCAGGCTGAATTCCGTGCTGAAGATGCAGGTGTTCTGGCCCTGGTCTTCTTTCAAAATGTCGGCCTGCACCGTGCCGCGCACATTGGCCAGCACCCATTCGCGAATTTTTTCGCTCTCGGTGTCGGTCGGTTCACGGCCGTTGTCAGCCGCAAACTTTTCCAGGTTTTGGTCGATGGCGGCGTTCATGAACATGGCCAGAATGCTGGGCGCGGGGCCGTTGATGGTCATGCTGACGCTGGTGGCCGGGTCGCACAGGTTGAAGCCGC
>JAVHPS010000510.1:0-4025 GCA_036170715.1 Rhodoferax sp.
CGCCGTGCGTGCGCACCCGCCTAAAGCAACGCCCTTCAAAGGCCAAGAGCGCCGCACCATCGGCACAACACCCAAAGGGGCGGCTGCGCGTGGGCACACCAGCACCACACCAGCGGCGGCATCCAGCCGACCAAGCGCCATCAGACCAGCCGTGCCTGCATCGCTGCCAGCCCCCCGGGCGGTTGCTCAGGCTACGGGCAACAGTGATGGGGATTGGGAGACGTTTTAGTCAAACATCAAAATACATAGCAACTTGATGAATGAATACAAGGGCTGCAGTCAATTATTTTACTAATGGCAATCGTGGATTGCATGATCAGACAGCCTGTGCGGCAACCCACATCACGCCACCAGCAGCCGCGCCTTGCGTTTTTGGGTTTTGAGCAGCTTGACGGCTTGCTGGTCAAACGACACAAATTCAGTGCCACCGAGCAAATCGCCCTCAAAAGCAATTGCGCCGTCGGCAAAATCACCACCGGTCTCCAGCAGACTCAACCCGGCCAACACGGCGGGCGTGTGGCACACCACTTGCCGCACTTGCAATAGCGACCGCAGGGCGTGTGCCACTTGCGCCGGGGTGTAACGGTAGCCGCGCAACAGCACCCAAACCATTTCACATAGGGCGGGCGTAGGCACGGCAATCAGGCTCGCTTTTTGCAACACGCGCATTGCCAAGGCGGCCTGCGCCGGATCGTCTTGTGTGGCCAGCCGTACCAGCACATTGGTGTCGAGTGTGGCTTTCATTTTTGCCCGGCCCAGCCGTTGGCAATGACACGGTTCATTTCTTCCACACTCAGTGCCTTGCACGGTGGCGGCAAACAGCCAGCAAAGGCATCCAGCCCCTGGGGAGCTACTGCCTGCAGCGCCAGCACCCCATTGGGCAATTTGTTCACCTTAACCTGCTGCCCCGGTGTGATGCCCAGAAACTGCAACAGCTCGCGGCGCAGAGTGATTTGACCCTTTGCGGTGATGGTCAGTGCGGTCATGAACGTGTCCTTGTGAAGGGGAAAAGTAATGCTACTTTACCTTACAAACTAATTCACAGCCCCTTGTCCCACCTGCGACAACCCAAGGGCTAACCCGTAGCTGCGGGTGCGGCAATCTTTCTACAATTAAAAGAACGACCGTTCTATTAATCAAAAGGAAGCCACCATGACCGCTGAATACGCCGTGCAGGGCAATGTTGCCGTGATCACCTTGAACAACCCGCCCGTCAACGGCTTGGGGCTAGCCACCCGCAAGGCGCTGACCGATGCACTGGCGCGGGCGCAGGCCGATGCTGCCGTGCAGGCCATCGTCATCACCGGTGCTGGCAAAGCCTTTTCGGGTGGGGCCGACATCAAGGAATTTGGCCAGCCCACGGCTTTCCAAGAACCCAACCTGCTCAGCGTCATCCTGACGCTTGAAGCCGCTACCAAACCCGTGGTGGCTGCGGTGCACAGCGTGTGCATGGGCGGCGGGCTGGAGCTGGCGCTGGGCTGTCATTACCGCATCGCCGCACCCGGCTGCCAAGTGGCGCTGCCAGAAGTCAAGCTGGGTTTGCTGCCGGGAGCCGGGGGCACGCAGCGTCTGCCACGCGCGCTGGGGGTGGAGCCGGCGCTGAACATGATTGTGAGCGGCGAGCCAGCCAAGAGCGAGTTGCTGTTTGGCGTGCCGGGGCAAAAGCTGTTTAACAAGCTGGCGGCATCCACCGACACCCTGATGACTGAAGCCCTGGCCTATGCCGCCGCGGTGGCCAGCGTGCGCCCCTTGCCGCTGGTGCGCAACCTGCCATGCCGCCACCCGCAGGGCGACGCTTACTTTCAGTTTGCGCGCAACATGGTGGGCGGCATGGCCAAAAATTTCCCCGCACCGCTCAAGTGTGTGGACGCGGTGCAGGCCGCTACCCAGCGCAAGTTTGACGACGGCATGCGTTTTGAGCGCGACACCTTTATCAACCTGATGTGGAGCCCCGAGAGCCGCGCCCTGCGGCATCTCTTCATGGCCGAGCGTGCTGCATCAAAAATACCCGATGTCCCCGCAGATACGGCACAACGCGCTATCAATTCAGTAGCCATCATCGGGGCTGGCACGATGGGCGGCGGCATTGCCATGAACTTTCTCAACGCGGGCATCCCGGTAAAAATGCTGGAGATGAAGCAAGAAGCCCTGGAGCGCGGCCTGGCCACCATCCGCAAAAACTACGAGGCGCAGGTTAAAAAAGGCAAGCTCAAAGCGGATAAATACGAGCAGCGTATGGCCTTGCTTAGCACCACCTTGAGCTATGACGACTTAAAAGATGCCGACATGGTGATCGAAGCCGTGTTTGAAGAACTGGGCGTGAAACAGGCGGTGTTCAAAGAGCTGGACCGGGTGATGAAACCCGGTGCCATTCTGGCCAGCAACACTTCCACGCTGGACGTGAACGCCATCGCCGCCTTTACCCAGCGCCCGCAAGACGTGCTGGGCACGCACTTTTTTAGCCCGGCCAATGTAATGAAGCTGCTGGAAGTGGTGCGCGGCGACAAAACCGCCAAAGATGTGCTGGCCACGGTGATGAATCTGGCCAAAAAGATCAAGAAAACCGCCGTGGTCTCGGGCGTGTGTGACGGCTTTATTGGCAACCGCATGATCGAGCAATATGGCCGCCAGGGCGGCTTTTTGCTGGACGAAGGCTGCACCCCGGCGCAGGTAGACAAGGCGATTGAAAAGTTTGGTTTTGCCATGGGGCCGTTCCGCATGGGTGACCTGGCCGGTAACGACATCGGCTGGGCCATCCGCAAGCGCCGGTACCTTGAAAAAGCCAACATGAAGTACAGCAAAACCGCCGACCTGCTGTGTGAGCAAGGCCGCTTTGGCCAGAAGACTGGCGCGGGTTGGTACGACTACGTGCCCGGCAAGCGCGATGCCATCCCCAATGCCGACGTGGTCAAGATGATTGAAGACCACCGCGCCGCGTTGGGTATCACACCACGCAAGATTTCAGACGAAGAAATTGTGCAGCGCCTGGTGTTCAGCCTGGTCAACGAAGCCGCCCACATTCTGGAAGAAGGCATTGCCAACAAGGCCAGCGACGTGGATGTGGTGTACATCTTTGGCTACGGCTTTCCGGTGTTTCGCGGCGGGCCGCTCAACTACGCCAACGAGCTGGGGCTGTTCAACGTGGTGCAAGCCATGCAGCGCTTTGCCCAAAACCCGCTGGACGATGCCAGTTTCTGGCAACCCGCACCGCTCTTGGCACGCTTGGCAGCCGAGGGTAAAACATTTGCTTGAATTGGCATCTAGCCCTTATATAACAAGGGTGAGTAGCTATTAAAAAAGGACTAAATCATGACATCAGCCGTTATCGTCTCAACCGCCCGTACCCCTTTGGCCAAAAGCTGGAAGGGCTCTTTCAACATGACCCACGGGGCCACCCTGGGCGGCCACGCGGTGCAGCACGCCATCAGCCGCGCGGGCATTGATGCCGCCGAAATTGAAGACGTGATCATGGGCTGCGCTTTTCCCGAAGGCGCGGACGGCTCCAACATTGCGCGCCAGATCGCCCTGCGCGCCGGTTGCCCGGTCACGGTCAGCGGCATGACGGTGAACCGCTTTTGCTCGTCCGGCCTGCAGTCCATTGCCCTGGCATCGCAGCGCATCATCAGCGGCGAAGGCAACATCTATGTGGCCGGTGGGGTCGAGAGCATCAGCTGTGTGCAGCAAGAAATGAACACCCACATGCTGCGCGACCCCGAGCTCAACCGCGTCAAGCCCGAGGTCTACATGAGCATGCTGGAAACCGCAGAAATTGTGGCGAAGCGCTACGGCATCACGCGCCAGGCCATGGACGAATTGGGCGCGGCCAGCCAGCAAAAAGCCGCCGCGGCGCTGGAGGCGGGCTTGTTCACGGCTGAAATTGCGCCCATCACCGTCACCATGGGCGTGGCCGACAAGGTGCTGGGCTTGACCACCAAGCAGGTGACCGTTAGCAACGATGAAGGCATCCGCCCCGGCACGACCTATGACAGCATCAAGGGCTTGCGCTCGGCTGTACCCGGTGGCGT
>JAVHPS010000511.1:0-3995 GCA_036170715.1 Rhodoferax sp.
CCACCAGGCAGCCTTTACCGATGGTTGCGCCATTGAGCACCACCGCACCAATGCCGATCAGGCTGTCGTCGCCCACCGTGCAGCCGTGCAGCATGGCTTTGTGGCCCACCGTTACGCCCGCACCAATGGTCAACGGCAGACCCACATCAGCGTGCAGCACGCTCAAGTCCTGGATGTTGGTGCGGTCACCAATGCGGATGACCGCCGTGTCCCCGCGCACCACCACACCAAACCAGATGCCCACCTCTTCACCCAGCACCACATCGCCCACGACCTCGGCGCTGTCAGCCACCCAGGCCGACTCTGCCACTTGCGGCGTGATGCCATCCACTTCATAAATTGCCATGATCGTCCTTTACCCTCTTGTTGCCTAGAATTGTAGGTAACCCATGATGCAGCCCCTGCCATCCCCCCCAGACCAGTCACTGAACCCGGCCCAGGCGCGCCTGAGCTTGCGCGCGCAGGCGCTGCGCTTGTTGCAGCTTGAATCCCCCCAAGACAAAGCGGCACAAGTGCGCACACTCGATACCAGCGCATGCCTTTGGGAAGCGCAGCAGCGGTTGACCGCGCCTGCGCTTTTGCCCGGACGGCCCCAGCGTCCGCACCTGGTACACCCTTCGCAGCTCAAAACCCGCGCCGTTGGCACGCTGCAAGGCCGCGCCGGTTTGATTCACGCCCTGACCCACATTGAAGCCAATGCCATCAATCTGGCACTGGATGTGCTGTGGCGCTTTGCTGGCCTGCCACCCGAGTTTTACCGCGACTGGTGGCGCGTGGCCCAAGAGGAAGCCCTGCACTTTGAACTGCTGCAGGCACACCTGGTCACCATAGGGTTCGACTACGGCGACTTTCCTGCCCACGACGGCTTGTGGGACATGGCTGAACGCACCAAAGATGACTTGCTGGCACGCCTGGCCCTGGTGCCGCGCACACTGGAAGCGCGTGGCCTGGATGCCACCCCAGCGGTACGCAACCGACTGGTGTCAGTAGGCGACCAGGCCGGTGCACGCATTCTTGATCTGATATTGCGCGATGAAATTGGCCATGTCCGCATTGGCAACCAGTGGTTTCATTGGCTCTGTGCACAGCGGCAGTTAGAACCCGTTGCCACCTACGCCGACCTGGTGCTGCGCTATCAAGCCCCGGTGCTGAAAGGCCCCTTCAATCTGCAAGCCCGACGCAAAGCCGGATTTACCGAGGCAGAATTAGCCGCCTTGGAGTCCACCTGACCCCTGCTTCTCTAACCCTCATCACCTTATGCCAAACACCCCCATGGACACCCCCCGTGCAAGCACCCAACCGGCCGTGATGGGCATTGCCCGCCAGCCCATTCTGGATGCCAAGCGTGCTATTTTTGGCTACGAGCTGTTTGACCGCTCGCTCAACGGTCAAAACTTCAGTGCCGCCAGCGATGCTGCCTTGCTGTTCAACCTGCTCTCCAACGCCGACAGCGAAGTGCTCAGCGGCAGCAACACCATTTTTATCAACTGCACGCACCAAACACTGGCTGGTGGCCACCTGGAACTGGTTGAACCTGAACGGGTGGTGCTGGAAGTACCGCCTTTGCCGCAGGACAAAGACAGCCCGGAAGACATTGAAACCTACCGCCAGACCCTGGCCACGGTGCACAAGCGTGGCTTCAGACTGGCTTTTGATGTGGAAGTGCTGGCCACGCCCTACACCAGCTGGCTGGCCTTGGCCGCGTTTGTGAAACTGGACATGGCCAAGCTCTCCCCCGAGCAGTTTGCCCAGGCGGTCACGCACGCCAGCCGCAACACGCCGGCACGGCTGGTGGCAGAAAAAGTGGAAACTGTGGCCCAGTACGAATTGGCAGTCAAGCTGGGTTGCAGCCTGTTTCAGGGCTATTGGTTTGCCAAGCCAACGCTGATCCACGGCCAGGCCATTCGCCCGGCACAGGCCGCCATCATCGAGCTGATCAACCTGGTGCGCAAACAGGCCAGCACGGTTGATATTGAAGAAGTCTTCAAACGTGACCCAACGCTGTCCTACAACCTGCTGCGCTTCATCAACTCGGCCGGGTTTGGTTTGAGCTGCGAGATCACCTCGTTTCGCCATGCCGTGATGCTGCTGGGGCTGAAAAAATTGTTCCGCTGGGCGGCGCTGTTGATGACCACCTCGCAAGCCGTGGGCAGCTCACCCGCCGTTGGGCATGCAGCCATTGTGCGCGGACGCTTAATGGAGCTGCTGGCGGCCCAACTGCTGTCCCCGGAAGAATGCGACAACGCGTTTGTGGTGGGCATTTTCTCGTTGCTCGACACCATGGTGGGCCTGCCGCTGGCACAAGTGATTGACACCATTTCATTGCCGCAAAGCGTCACCGATGCGCTGCTGCACGGCACCGGTCTGCTGGCACCTTTTCTGCAGCTCACCCTGGCCTGCGAAAACGTGGACGATGCGGTATTTGCCGAAACCACCGAAGCCCTGCAGCTCACCGACCACCAGGTGAACTGGGCGCATCTGCAGGCACTGGCCTGGGCCGAGAGCGTTTTCAAATCAACCTGACACGTCAGCCCCGTGGATGGTGCATCGCGTGCAAGGTTTTCAAACGTTCCCGCGCCACATGGGTGTAGATGGTGGTGGTGGAAATGTCCACATGACCCAGCAGCAGCTGCACCGCACGCAAATCAGCCCCGTGGTTGAGCAGATGGGTGGCAAAGGCATGGCGCAGCGTATGCGGTGACAACGGCACGGTGATGCCCGCCAGGGCTGCGTATTTTTTGACCAGCATCCAGAACATGACCCGGCTCATGGCCGTACCCGGTGTTGTGCCGCGTTGGGTGATGAACAAGGCATCGCTCTGGTGTCCGGCCAGCAATTCGGTGCGCGGCTGCGCCAGGTAGCGTTGCAGCCACTGGCTGGCGACTTCACCAAACGGCACCAGGCGCTCTTTGTTGCCCTTGCCAAAAACCCGCAGCACGTTGTCGTTCAGGCTCAGGTCGAACACCTTCAAGCCCACCAATTCACTCACGCGCAAGCCGCTGGCGTACATCAGCTCCAGCATGGTGCGGTCGCGCACCCCCAGCGCCTGGCTGGTGTCTGGCGCATGCAGCAAAGCCTCTACCTGCAGCTCGGTCAACGTGCCGGGCACACGCAGCGCTTGCTTGGCGGGTTGCAGTTTCAAGGTCGGGTCAGCGGCCACCAGGCGCTCGCGCAAGGCCCAGCGAAAAAACCGTTTGAACACCGTCAGGCGGCGGTTGGCGGTGGTGGCACGGGTGGCGGCGTGCTGGTCGGCAAAGTAGTGGTTGAGCACGCCTTCCGTCACCGCCAGCAAGGAACCCGCAGCGGTGCTAAGCCAGGCATCCAGCAGGGTCAGATCGCGTCGGTAAGCGGCCAGCGTGTTGCTTGACAAGCCATCTTCGAGCCACAGGGCATCCAGGAAAGTGTCTATAACCGGATCAGGCACGAACAGCGCCGCGCGTGCAGTGGCAGAGTGGGTAGGCGTGGACATGAACGCGATGTTATGCGCTGCCTGCTATTCTCAGCGCATGAACTTTGCCCAACTGTTGTTCCCCGATTTTTCGTTGATTTTGATCGGCTACCTGGTGTGCCGCTTTACCCCACTGAACCGCCCAGTGTGGACGCAGGTGGAACAGTTGGTGTACTTTTTGTTTTTTCCGGTGCTGCTGTTCCAGTCGATTGTCAAAAGTCCGCTGGACATCGGTGCGGCAGGCCATGTGGTGCTGGCGGGCTGGGCGCTCGGGTTGGGCGGTATCGCGCTGGCCTATTCCGTGCCGTACTGGCCCGGTGTCAGACACCACGTTGCCGCGCGCCAACATGCGGGCAGTGCCCAGATTGCGTTTCGGTTCAATTCTTTCATTGGCCTGGCCCTGGCCGACAAGCTGGCGGGTGCGCCGGGGCTGGCGCTGGTGGCCCTGCTGATTGGTGTCAGTGTGCCACTGATGAACATCGGTGCGGTGTGGCCCATGGCACGCCACGGCCAGCGCGGTTTTATCGGTGAACTGGTACGTAACCCG
>JAVHPS010000512.1:0-3978 GCA_036170715.1 Rhodoferax sp.
TTTATTCCACCTTTTTGCAGCGTGCCTACGACCAGCTGATTCACGATGTGGCCATCCAGAATCTGCCAGTGGTGTTTGCGCTGGACCGTGCCGGACTGGTCGGTGCTGATGGTGCGACCCATGCTGGTGCCTACGACATCCCCTACCTGCGCTGCATTCCCAACCTCAGCCTGGCTTGCCCGGCCGATGAGAACGAATGCCGCCAATTGCTCAGCACCGCCTATGCACAACAGCACCCGGTGGCGGTGCGCTACCCGCGCGGCGCAGGTGCGGGCGTGCCCGTGACCTGCACGCTGGATGCGTTGCCGTTTGGCAAAGGCGAAGTTCGCCGCACCGGCCAACGCATTGCCATTTTGGCCTTTGGCACGCTGCTGTACCCCGCTTTGCAGGCCGCCCAGGCGCTTGATTTGACCGTGGTCAACATGCGCTGGGTGAAACCGCTGGATGTGGATTTGCTGCTGCAAGTGGCCGCCAGCCATGAGGCGCTGGTGACGCTGGAAGAAGGCGCGGTGATGGGCGGTGCAGGCAGTGCCGTGCTGGAGGCCTTGGCCGCTGCGGGGCTGGCCAAGTCGGTGTTGCAACTGGGCTTGAGCGATGTCTTCACCGAACACGGTGACCCGACCAAACTGCTGGCGCTGCAAGGCTTGGATGCGGTGGGCATTGAAGCGGCGGTTCGCCAGCGATTTTTTGCCATTGATTGAAATTTTTTCGCAACCCGTGTGCGTGAAATTTCACACCTCGGCGAGAAGGCTTGCAGAAAGCTGAAACCCCCGCACGATGCCTGGTGTTTCAAGGGAAAACCCGATGCCTCGCTGCAACCCCTGTTCATAGAATGTTGCGTGACTCTTATCAGTCATCACCCCGCCTACCCGTGGGGTGAGCTATTTCTTCAACAACAGGAGTAAATCAATGGATCGTCGTTCCGTTATCAAAAACGCCGGTATCGCTGGCGTTTTGGCCGCAGGCGCTGCACCGGTGGTGCATGCACAAGGGGCCGCTATTCGCTGGCGTCTGGCTTCGAGCTTTCCCAAGGCACTGGACACCATTTACGGTGCTGCAGAAGTGTTCGCCAAAAAAGTGGGCGAAATGTCGGGTGGCAAGTTCACCATCACCGTGCACGCTGGCGGCGAGCTGATGCCGGCCATGGGCGTGCTTGACGGCTCATCCAACGGCACCGTTGAAATGGCGCACACCGCGCCTTATTACTTCTTTGGTAAAGACCCGACGTACGCGATGGACTGCGCCATCCCCTTTGGTCTGAACAGCCGCCAGATGACGGCCTGGATGTACGAAGGCAACGGCATGAAGCTGTTCCGCGAGTTCTACGCCAAGGTGGGCATCGTCAATTTCCCCATGGGCAACACCGGTGCGCAAATGGGCGGCTGGTACCGCAAGGAAATCAAGTCGGTGGCCGACCTTAAAGGCTTGAAATTCCGCGTGGGTGGCTTTGGTGGCAAGGTGCTCTCCAAGCTGGGCACGGTGCCGCAAAACATTCCGGGTGGCGAAATCTACACAGCACTTGAAAAAGGCACCATTGACGCGGCCGAGTGGGTGGGTCCGTACGACGACATGAAGCTGGGCTTTAACAAGGTGGCACCGTTCTATTACTATCCCGGCTGGTGGGAAGGCGGCCCGCAACTGTCGCTGTACGTGAACAAGAAAGCTTACGACGGTCTGTCTGCCGAATACAAAGCCATCATCGAATCGGCGGCCGCCTTTGCACACACCACCATGCAAGCGACTTACGATGCCAAGAACCCGGCTGCGCTCAAGACGCTGGTGGGTCAGGGTGTCAAGCTCAAACCGTTCCCGAACGAGGTGCTGAGCGCAGCGTTCAATGCGGCGCAAGAGGTGTACAAAGAACTCAACGACACCAACCCGGAATGGAAAAAAATCTTTGCCGATTATTCCGCCTTCCGTCGTGATTCGAACCTGTGGTTCCGCTTCACTGAAGCGCGTTTCGACAGCTTCATGCAATCGCAAAAACTGTAATCAACAGTACCCTTGCAAGGCAAAAAAACCCGCTTCGGCGGGTTTTTTTTGTGTGTCAAACAGTGTGCTCTGAAATCATGTGCAGGCTGTGGTTTAGCCCAAAAAAATGAGGGCTTGCAGCCCTCATTTTTGGTGGAAAGTTTGCTGCCCTTTATTGCGCTTTGCCCTGGTCCTTCTTGACCGCGTCCAGCAAGTCCTTCATGGGGTCTTCTTCGGTGCTCTGGCCAGTGGTAGTCGGCGCTGCGGCCCCAAGCCCATTGGCTGCGGCGGCATCGGCAGGTGCATCTGATGTGGCATCTGCTGCGGGCTCTTCGCCCGGCATCTGCAATTGCTGCATGATTTGGTCGTTGCTCAGGCTCTCCACCTTCTCAATGCCGCCAGTGACCAGACTGGGGAACACTATCACCGCCCCCACCATGATCAGTTGCAGCACGATAAAGGCGATCGAACCTTTGTAAATTTCGGTGGTCTTGACGGCGGGGATGGTCTTGCCGGTGACGCGATCCTTGTAGTCAAATTTGGCCGCCACGCTGCGCAGGTAAAACAGTGCAAAACCAAACGGTGGGGTCAGGAACGAAGTTTGCAAATTCATGGCGATGATCACGCCAAACCAGATCATGGCCTGGTCGGTGGTCATGCCGGGTACCAAGCCGGGCATGATCTTTTCGGCCACCGGAGCCAGCAGCGGGATGACGATGAAGGCAATTTCGAAAAAGTCGATGAAGCAACCCAAAATGAACACCAGCAGGTTGACCACAAACAAAAAGCCCCAGCCACCGCCGGGCATGTCCTTGAACAAATGCTCCACCCAGATGTGGCCATCGGCGGCGTTAAAAGTAAAGCTGAACACGGTGGAGCCGATCAAAATGAACAGCACAAAGCTGGCCAGCTTGGCGGTGTTTTCCAGCGCCTGCGTCAGGATGCTGAGCTGCAACCGCCCCTTGCCCTTGGCCAGAATCAGTGCGCCTAAAGCACCCATGGCACCGCCTTCAGTGGGCGTGGCTACACCCAGAAAGATCGTGCCCAGCACCAGAAAAATCAGAATCAGCGGCGGCATCAATACAAACGTGACCTGCTCGGCCAGGCGCGATAACAGACCGAGTCGGGTGACGCGGTTGATGATGGAAAGCACCAAACCGGTGATGGAGGCCAGCGTCATGGACAAGATCACGATTTCATCGCCCGGTGACTTGGTGGCGCGTTCCAGCCACTGCGTCATCAGACCATCGTGCACCTGCGCCCAACCGTAGCCGACCGCAGCGCAGATCAAAAACAGCACCAGCAGCGACAGGTGTCCAGACTTGCCATTGGGCTCCTTGAACAGCAAAGCCTCGGGGGGCAAGGCTGGCACCCAAGTTGGCTTGAAGATTGCGACCGCCACCACAAACAAAATGTACAAGCCCACCAGCATCAGCCCTGGCAGCAGTGCCCCAGAATACATGTCGCCCACCGAGCGACCGAGCTGGTCGGCCAGCACAATCAGCACCAGCGACGGCGGAATCGCCTGCGCCAGCGTGCCCGACGCGGTGATGGCTCCGGTGGCAATGGTGCGGTTGTAGCCGTAGCGCAGCATCACGGGCAATGAAATCAGCCCCATCGAAATCACGGCAGCAGCCACCACACCGGTGGTCGCCGCCAGCAGCGCACCGACCAGAATCACCGCAATGGCCACACCACCGCGCACCGGGCCAAACACCTGGCCCACGGTTTCCAGCAGGTCTTCGGCCATGCCCGATCGTTCCAGGATGATGCCCATGAAGGTAAAGAACGGAATCGCCAGCAGCGTGTCGTTTTGCATGATGCCAAAAATGCGCAGCGGCAGTGCCTGAAACATCGCTGCCGGGAAGATGCCGGCCTCAATGCCCACAAAACCCAAGCCCAAGCCCGTGGCGGCCAGACCAAAGGCCACCGGGAAGCCGGTGAGCAAAATTGCAAACAGCGCGATGAACATCAGCGGCACAAATTGCTGTGCCAAAAAAGTAGTTT
>JAVHPS010000513.1:0-3963 GCA_036170715.1 Rhodoferax sp.
TTTGGCATTGTGCTGGTGCACAACGGCAACCTGACCAATGCCCACGCCCTCAAAGCCGAGTTGTTTAATGCTGATCACCGCCACATCAACACCGAGAGCGACTCTGAAGTGTTGCTCAACGTGCTGGCGCATGAAATTGGCGAAACCACACGTGGCCTGCCGCTGACCCCCGGTGATGTGTTCAACGCGGTGCGCAAAGTGCACCTGCGCATCAAAGGCTCGTACGCCGTGATTGCCCTGATTGCCGGCCACGGTGTGCTGGCGTTTCGTGACCCGCACGGCATTCGCCCGCTGTGCCTGGGGCGTAGTGAAGACACCTGGATGCTGGCCAGCGAATCGGTGGCGCTGGAGGGCACCTCGCACCAGTTTGAACGCAATGTGGAGCCGGGTGAAGCGGTGTTCATTGACCTGCAAGGCCACGTTCACAGCCAGCAATGCGCCCAGAACCCCGTGCACAACCCGTGCATTTTTGAATTTGTTTACCTGGCCCGGCCGGATTCTGTGATGGACGGTATCTCGGTTTACCAGGCTAGGCTGAACCTGGGTGAAACCCTGGCCAAGCGCGTGATCTCGACCGTGCCCCCGAATGAGATTGACGTGGTGATCCCAATCCCCGAGTCCAGCCGTCCCAGCGCCGCGCAACTGGCCCAATTGCTGGGCTTGCCGTACCGCGAAGGTTTCGTCAAAAACCGTTATGTGGGGCGCACCTTCATCATGCCGGGGCAAAACGTGCGCAAAAAATCGGTGCGCCAAAAGCTCAACGTGATCGCCAGCGAATTCAAGGGCCGCAACGTGCTGCTGGTGGACGATTCCATTGTGCGCGGCACCACCTCCAAAGAAATTGTGCAAATGGCGCGCGATGCCGGGGCCCGCAAGGTCTACATGGCCAGCGCCGCGCCGCCGGTGCGTTACCCCAATGTGTACGGCATTGACATGCCCACGCCGCAAGAGTTGGTGGCACACAACCGCACGGTGGAAGAAATCCGCCAGATCATCGGCTGTGACGCGTTGATTTATCAGGACGTGGATGCCATGAAAAAAGCCATTGGCGCGCTCAACCCAGCGATCAAAAACTTTGATGCCTCGTGTTTTGACGGCGTGTACGTGACTGGCGATGTGACCCTGGAAGACATCGTGCGCCTGAACGCCAACCGCGTGGTGGCAGACGAGTCGGTTGAAGACAATTCGCGTCTGGCGCTGCCCAACAACGAAGATTGAATCAACATCAAGACGGATGCCCATGACGGCCAAAATACTCCCTGATAATCTGCACCGCGACACGCTGGCGGTGCGCGCTGGCATTGCGCCCAGCCAATACGGAGAAAACTCCGAGGCGCTGTACCTGACCAGCAGTTTTCTGCAGCCCGATGCTGAAACCGCGCGCAAGCGTTTTGCCAATGAGGAAGACGGCTACACCTACACCCGTGTCGGTAACCCCACGGTGAGCGGCATGGAGCAGCGCCTGGCGGCACTGGAAGGCACTGAGTCCGCCATGGCCACGTCGAGCGGCATGTCTGCCATCCTGCTGCTGGGCATGGGCGTGCTCAAGGCGGGGGACCATGTGGTGTGTTCGCAATCGGTGTTTGGCTCCACGCTGCGCTTGTTTGCGGGTGAGTTTTCCAAATTTGGTGTGCAGACCACCTTTGTGTCGCAAACCGATGTGGCTCAGTGGCGCGCTGCCATGCGCCCCAACACCAAATTGCTGTTCGCCGAAACCCCCACCAATCCCTTGACCGACATTTGCGACATCGCCGCGCTGGCGCAAGTAGCGCATGAAGGCAAAGCCTTGCTAGCCGTGGACAATTGTTTTTGCACCCCCGCGCTGCAACGCCCGACGCAATACGGGGCCGACTTTGTCATCCATTCCGGCACCAAATACCTTGACGGTCAGGGCAGGGTGATGGCCGGAGCCATTTGCTGCTCTGAAAAGTTTGTCAACGATGTGTTCTGGCCCATCAACCGCACCGTTGGCGTAGTGCTGTCACCGTTCAACGCCTGGGTCGTCACCAAAGGCATGGAAACCTTGTCGCTGCGCATGCAAGCGCAGTGTGCCAACGCCCTGGCGCTGGCCACTTGGTTGCAGGAGCAGCCCGAAGTGTCGCGGGTCTATTACCCCGGCTTGGCCTCGCACCCGCAACACGCACTGGCCATGCGCCAGCAAAGCGGCTTGGGCGGTGCGGTGGTGTCATTTGACGTGCGCGCGGCAGATGCAGCACAAGCGCGTCAACGCGCGTTTCATGTCATTGACAGCACCCAAGTCTGTTCCATCACCACCAACCTGGGCGACACCAAAACCACCATCGCCCACCCGGCGACCACCTCGCACGGCCGCTTGACCGAAGACCAGCGCCAGGCCGCAGGCATCGGCCAAGGCCTGATTCGCATGGCTGTTGGCCTGGATCACATTGACGACCTCAAAGCCGACCTGTTGCGCGGCTTGCACACTTTGACTGCATTGAAATGACCCAAAAAACACGTACCCGTTTCGCCCCGTCGCCCACTGGCTTCATCCATCTGGGCAACATCCGTTCGGCGCTGTATCCGTGGGCGTTTGCACGCTCTACCGGTGGCGACTTTATTTTGCGCATTGAAGACACCGACCTGGAGCGCTCGACCCAGGCTTCGGTGGATGTCATCATTGCGGGCATGGCCTGGCTTGGCCTGGACCACGACGAAGGTCCGTTCTATCAAATGCAGCGCATGGACCGCTACAAGGCCGTGCTGGCCGACTTGGTGGCGGCAGGGCACGTGTACCCCTGCTACATGAGCATGGCCGAGCTCGATGCGCTGCGTGACCGTCAAACTGCAGCCAAAGAAAAACCGCGCTACGACGGCACTTGGCGGCCCGCGCCTGGCAAGGTTTTGCCCGCTATTCCTGAAGGCGTGCAGCCCGTGCTGCGTTTCAAAAATCCGCAAGGCGGCTCGGTGGTGTGGGACGACAAGGTCAAAGGCCGCATCGAGATCAGTAACGACGAGTTGGATGACCTGGTGATTGCCCGCCCGGACGGTACGCCAACCTACAACTTCTGCGTTGTGGTGGACGACATGGATATGGCCATCACCCACGTGATTCGTGGCGACGACCACGTCAACAACACACCGCGCCAGATCAACATTTTCAAAGCACTGGGCAAAGAGCATCCGGTGTATGCCCATTTGCCGACCGTGCTCAATGAGCAGGGCGAAAAAATGAGCAAGCGCAACGGTGCCAAAGCCGTGACGCAGTACCGCGACGAAGGCTACCTGCCCGATGCCATGGTGAACTACCTGGCGCGCCTGGGCTGGAGCCACGGTGACGATGAAATTTTCAGTCGGGCGCAGTTCATCGAGTGGTTTAACCTGGACCATCTGGGCAAGAGCGCGGCACAATTTGACGAAGCCAAGCTGCGCTGGGTCAATGCCCAGCACATCAAGATCACAGCCGATGACGTGTTGGCAGGGCTGGTGCAAGCCCAGCTGCAAAAACGTGGCATCACAGCCGATGACCGCTTGACCGGCATTTGCGCTTTGTTCAAAGACCGCTGCGACACCACGGTGGCGCTGGCCGACTGGGCGGCGGTGTTTTATGCCGACGTGCAGCCTTCCGAAGCGGATTTGGCGCAACACGTTACAGACGCGATCAAACCCGCGTTGGTCATGCTGGCGGACAGGCTGGCTACTTGCGCCTGGGACAAAGCCAGCATTGCCGCTGAGATCAAAGAAGTGCTGAAAGCCTGTGGCCTGAAAATGCCGCATTTGGCCATGCCGGTGCGGGTATTGGTGGTGGGCAATGCGCATACACCGTCTCTGGACGCGGTACTGGAACTGTTCGAGCGCGAAAAAATTATCAGCCGTTTGAAAGTTGCGTAAATTAACGCTATAATTTGAGGCTTGGAAATTAACACTGCTTCTAAACAAAGCGGTGGTAATTTTGGGGGTATAGCTCAGCTGGGAGAGCGCTTGCATGGCATGCAAGAGGTCAGC
>JAVHPS010000514.1:0-3910 GCA_036170715.1 Rhodoferax sp.
TGAGCAACCCGATGGTCATCATTGGCCTGTTCATTGGTGGCCTGATTCCCTACCTGTTTGGGGCCATGGCGATGGAGGCCGTGGGCCGCGCTGCCGGGGCGGTGGTGGTGGAAGTGCGCCGCCAGTTCCGCGATATCAAAGGCATCATGGAAGGCACCGGCAAGCCAGAATATGACACCGCCGTGGACATGCTCACCACCGCCGCCATCAAGGAAATGATGATCCCCAGCTTGTTGCCCGTGGTGGCACCGATTCTGGTGGGGCTGGTGCTGGGCCCAGCCGCTTTGGGTGGTTTGCTGATGGGCACTATCGTGACCGGCCTGTTTGTGGCCATCTCCATGTGCACCGGCGGCGGGGCCTGGGACAACGCCAAAAAATACATCGAAGACGGCAACTTTGGCGGCAAGGGCTCAGACACCCACAAAGCCGCTGTGACCGGTGACACCGTGGGCGACCCCTACAAAGACACCGCCGGCCCAGCCATCAACCCGCTGATCAAGATCATCAACATCGTGGCCCTGTTGATTGTGCCGGTGATGATGAAAATTCACGGCGCTTGATCTGGTTCAAGTCCTAATCAAACCCGCTTCGGCGGGTTTTTTCATTCATGCCAAAATCAATCCACACTTAGGCAATCACCTGCATAACTCCCATGACCGATAGCAACACCCACCGCGTGATTCCACTGATGGACTTGCGCCCGACCGGCCTGGCCGTGCCGGCAGAAGCGTTGCAGGCCAACACACGCCTGAGCGCCAGCGGATGGCTCGCGGACACCCGTGGCAGAGCCTTGCACGACTTGCGCATCAGCGTCACCGACCGCTGCAACTTTCGCTGCAACTACTGCATGCCAAAAGAAATTTTTGACAAAGACTACGCTTACCTCAAACACACTGACTTGCTGACGTTTGAGGAAATCACCCGGCTGGCACGCGTGTTTGTGGCGCACGGCGTGGAAAAAATTCGCCTCACCGGGGGCGAGCCGCTGCTGCGCAAAAACCTGGAACAATTGATTGAGCAACTGGCTGCGCTGCGCACACCGGCGGGCCAGCCGCTGGACATCACCCTGACCACCAACGGCGCGCTGCTGGCACGCAAAGCCCAAAGCCTGAAAGACGCGGGCTTGCAGCGCGTAACAGTGAGCCTGGACGGGCTTAATGACGCGGTGTTCAGAAGCATGAATGACGTGGACTTTCCGGTGGCCGACGTGCTGGCCGGGATTGAAGCCGCGCGTGCCGTGGGGCTGGGGCCGATCAAGATCAACATGGTGGTCAAACGCGGCACCAACGCACAAGAAATTTTGCCCATGGCGCGGCACTTCAAAGGCAGCGGCATGGTGCTGCGCTTCATTGAATACATGGACGTGGGTGCAACCAACGGCTGGCGCATGAACGAGGTGATGCCCTCTGCCGAGGTGGTTGCGCTGCTTCAATCCGAGCTGCCGCTGGTGCAGCTTGAGCCCAGCAACCGCGGCGAAACGGCACAACGCTGGGGTTATGCCAACGCTACCGGCCAGCACGACCCGGCAGCCGGTGAAATTGGCGTGATCAGCAGCGTGACGCAAGCCTTTTGTGGCGACTGCAACCGCGCCCGCCTGTCCACCGAAGGCCAGCTCTACCTGTGCCTGTTTGCAGAAAAAGGCTACGACCTGCGCCACCTGGTGCGCGGCACCGCCACTGAAGCCGACTTGCAAAGCGCCATTGCCCACATCTGGCAAGGCCGCAGCGACAATTATTCCGAGCAGCGCAGCAGCCTGCCGGCTGACCAGGGCGCGCCGGTCAAGCGCATCGAGATGAGCTACATCGGCGGCTAAAACAAAGCGCCAGCTGCCGGGCGTGCAGCAGGCACTGTGCAAGCAACACCACTTACCTAAAAAAACACCATGATTCACCCAACTGACATCACCGCCATCATCCTGGCGGGCGGGCGCGGCAGCCGCATGGGCGGGGTCGACAAAGGCCTGCAAAATTTCAATGGCATGCCGTTGGCGCTGCACACCCTGACGCGCCTGCAAATGGGCGGCGGTGTGGGCAGCATCATGCTCAATGCCAACCGCAACCTGGCCGCTTACGAGTCGTTTGGCACGTCGGTCTGGCCCGATGCGCAGGCCGACTACGCCGGGCCCTTGTCCGGTTTTTTGACCGGGCTGGAGCACTGCGAAACCCCTTATTTGCTCACAGTGCCGTGCGACACCCCGCTGCTACCGCTGGACTTGGCGCAGCGCTTGGCGGGCGCGCTGCAGGCGCAAGATGCCGACATTGCCATGGTGGCCGCGCCCGAAGCGGGCAAAGATGGCCACATGCAACTGCGCACCCAGCCGGTGTTTTGCCTGCTACGCGTGGCGCTGCTGGAAAGCCTGGTGCACTTTACCCAGCACGGCGGCCGCAAAATTGATGCCTGGACGGCGCTGCACAAAACGGCCATCGTGCCCTTTGATACGCCCGGCGACAACCCGCAAGCCTTTTTCAATGCCAACACCCTGGCCGAGTTGCAGCACCTGGAAAGCCACGCCGCATGAAAACCCTGGAGCAAATTGCCGGTGAACTGGCCGGCTACGACCCGCAAGCGCTCAGCGCCGACATGGTCAGCCGCTTTTTAGAGCAGCTGGTCGAACCCGTGACCGATATCGAACAGCGGGGCGTGTTTGACGCACTGGGCCGGGTGCTGGCGTTGGATGTCATCAGCCCCATCAGCGTGCCGCCGCACGACAACTCGGCCATGGACGGCTACGCCTTTGACGGCGCACAACTCACACCTGATGCGGCCTTGACCCTGAAAGTAGCGGGCACCGCACTGGCGGGCAAGGCCTGGGCTGGCAGTGTCAAACCCGGCGAATGCGTGCGCATCATGACCGGAGCCATCATGCCCCCGGGCTTGAACACTGTGGTGCCGCAAGAGTTGGTCAGCATTCACCCTGCGCAAGCGCCACAAGCCGCCAGGCCAGCCGAATGCATCACCCTACCTGCCAACCTGCTAAAAGCGGGTGACAACCGCCGGTTCATGGGTGAAGACCTGATGCAAGGCCAACCAGCACTACAAAAAGGAGAGCTACTAACCCCTGCCGCACTAGGGCTAGTGGCCAGTTTAGGCCTTAAAAATGTGCCGGTGCTGCGGCGCTTGAAAGTAGCCTACTTTTCTACTGGCGACGAAATTCTGAGCCTGGGCGAGCCGCCACGCGAAGGCGCGGTGTATGACAGCAACCGCTACACCGTGTTTGGCCTGCTGACCCGGCTCGGCTGCGAGGTGATTGACCTGGGCGTGGTGCGTGATGCACCCGAGGCGCTGGAGGCCGCCTTTGTGCAAGCTGCCCTGCGCGCCGACGCCATCATCACCAGTGGCGGTGTCAGTGTGGGCGAGGCCGACTACACCAAAGCCATGATGAAGCAGCTGGGCGACGTGGCCTTCTGGAAGATCGCCATGCGCCCCGGCAGACCCATGGCCGTGGGTCAAATATTAAGAGCTAGATTGGCCTCCAGCCCTTATGTTACAAGCGTAAACAGCTATATAAATAATAGCAATCAAAGCACACAAACAGGGCATACAACTGCATCTGGCAGCGCCGTGCTGTTTGGCCTGCCCGGCAACCCGGTGGCGGTGATGGTGACATTTTTGGCCTTTGTGCGCCCCGCGCTCATGCGCATGATGGGCTGCAACACCCCCGCAGTGCCGCTGCTCAAAGCCCAGAGCCGCGAGGCCATCCGCAAAAAACCCGGCCGCACCGAATACCAGCGCGGCGTGGTCAGCACCACGCCAGACGGCAGCTTGCAAGTCAGCACCACCGGCAACCAGGGCTCTGGCGTGCTCAGTTCCATGGTGCGCGCCAACGGCCTGATCGTGCTGCACCACGCGCAAGGCAACGTGGCCGTGGGTGACAGCGTGGACGTGATGATGTTTGACGGCGTGATGTAGC
>JAVHPS010000515.1:0-18048 GCA_036170715.1 Rhodoferax sp.
CCGCGAAGGCGGTCGTACCGTGGGTGCGGGTGTGGTGGCTAAGGTGATTGCTTAACAACTTGTTTGCGGGACAGACTGCAGCGACGCGCAAGCGTGTCAGCTCTGTCCCCAACTAATCAGAGATAAACATGGCAACGAAACAAAAAATCCGCATTCGCCTGAAAGCCTTCGATTACAAATTGATCGATCAATCAGCTGCTGAAATTGTCGACACCGCCAAACGCACGGGTGCCATTGTCAAAGGCCCTGTGCCTTTGCCTACCCGCATGAAGCGCTTTGACATTTTGCGTTCACCGCACGTGAACAAGACCAGTCGCGATCAGTTTGAAATTCGCACACACCAGCGCCTGATGGACATTGTTGACCCAACTGACAAAACCGTTGATGCGTTGATGAAGCTTGATTTGCCTGCAGGTGTTGATGTGGAGATCAAGCTGCAGTGATGGAAAGTGCGATGGCCACGCTCACTGAGCGTAGCCATCGCCATTTTGAGTAACGGCCGGGGCTTGTTCCTTGCATCGGTTTCGGCTATACTCGCAGGCTCTGCATGAAAAGGCGACTTTTTGTATGGAGTTTTATTAACAGTCTTTCACGCAAAAACGTGTGCAGCCAATTGAAGTTGCACCGGTGAAAGTTACGGAGAAAACAATGAGTCTTAGCAATCACTTAGGGTTGCTTGGGCGCAAAGTTGGTATGACACGTCTTTTTACGGATGATGGGAATGCAATTCCTGTGACCGTGATTGATGTGTCAAACAACCGAGTGACTCAAGTCAAAACCCAAGAGAACGACGGCTATGTCGCTTTGCAAGTGACATTTGGTGCGCGAAAAGCTTCGCGTGTCACCAAGCCTGCCGCCGGGCACTTAGCCAAAGCGGGTGTTGAAGCGGGTGAAATTATTCGTGAATTCCGCGTTGCTGCAGAAACTGCTGCTCAGTATCAAGCTGGTTCAGTGGTTCCGGTGGTGTCGGTTTTTTCGGCGGGTCAAAAGGTTGATGTGCAAGGCACGTCAATTGGTAAAGGCTACGCCGGCACTATTAAACGTCACCACATGAAGTCGCAACGTGCGTCGCACGGCAATAGCCGTTCGCACAATGTACCGGGTTCCATTGGTATGGCGCAAGATCCTGGTCGCGTGTTTCCAGGTAAGCGCATGACAGGTCACCTGGGTGATGACTTGGTTACGACGCAAAATCTGGATGTGGTTCGCATCGACGAAGCGCGTCAGTTGCTGCTAATCAAGGGCGCAATTCCGGGTTCGGCTGGTGGTTTTGTGACCGTGCGTCCGGCCGTCAAATCTCAACCTGTTGCAGCGAAAGGAGCGAACTGATGCAGCTCGAACTCCTGAATGACCAAGGTCAAGTGGCCTCCAAGTTGGAAGTGCCTGAAACCGTGTTTGGACGTGCTTACAACGAAGACTTGGTGCACCAAGTTGTGGTGGCTTTCCAAGCCAATGCGCGTCAAGGTACGCGTGCACAAAAAGACCGTGAACAAGTTCGTCACTCGACGAAAAAACCCTTTAAACAAAAGGGTACGGGGCGTGCACGTGCGGGTATGACTTCTTCGCCCTTGTGGCGTGGTGGTGGTCGGATTTTCCCGAACATGCCCGATGAAAATTTTGCGCAAAAAATCAACAAGAAGATGTACCGTGCAGGCATGGCATCCATCTTCTCGCAACTGGCGCGTGAGGGGCGTCTTGCAGTGGTTGATTCATTGACGGTAGATTCACCCAAAACCAAGTTATTGGCAGCAAAATTTAAAGCCATGAACCTTGAATCAGTGTTGGTGATTGCCGACGAAGTCGACGAAAACCTGTACCTTGCTTCGCGCAACTTGGTCAATGTGTTGGTGGTTGAGCCCCGCTATGCCGATCCGGTGTCGCTGGTTCATTACCGCAAAGTGTTGGTGACCAAAGCGGCCATGGGCAAACTCCAGGAGATGTTCGCATGAGCCACGGTCCTAACTTAACTAAATTTGACGAAGGTCGTCTGATGCAGGTGCTGGTTGCGCCCATTGTGTCTGAAAAGGCAACTATGGCTGCTGAAAAAAGCAATGCGGTGACCTTCAAGGTGCTCCAAGATGCAACCAAATATGAAATCAAAGCCGCTGTGGAATTGATGTTCAAGGTTGAAGTCAAGGGCGTTTCTGTTGTCAACACCAAAGGCAAAACCAAGCGTTTTGGCAAGTCGGTCGGTCGCCGTGACAACGTGCGCAAAGCCTACGTCATGCTCAAGCCTGGTCAAGAGCTCAATCTTGGTGGGGAGGCTGCGTAATCATGGCTGTTATCAAAATGAAACCAACTTCACCGGGCCGTCGTGGCATGGTGAAGATTTCGCGTGATCACCTGTACAAAGGTGAACCCTATGCGCCATTGCTCGAACCTCAGTTCCAGCAGGCCGGTCGCAATAACAATGGGCACATCACAACCCGGCATAAAGGTGGTGGTCATAAACACCACTACCGAGTTGTCGATTTTTTACGCAACAAAGATGGTATTGCTGCCAAAGTAGAGCGCATTGAATACGATCCCAATCGTTCTGCGCATATTGCTTTGGTTTGCTATGCCGACGGCGAGCGCCGTTACATCATTGCACCGCGTGGTCTTGAAGTGGGTAGTTCCATTATGAGTGGCTCGGAAGCGCCGATTCGTGTGGGCAATACGCTGCCAATTCGTAACATCCCGGTGGGTTCAATTATTCACTGCATCGAATTGCAAGTGGGTAAAGGTGCTCAGGTGGTGCGTACTGCGGGTGCTTCTGCGACGCTGTTGGCGCGTGAAGGCATCTACGCTCAAGTGCGTATGCGTTCTGGTGAAGTTCGCAAAATTCACATTGACTGCCGTGCCACGCTTGGCCAGGTGGCTAACGAAGAGCACAGTCTGCGCCGTTTGGGCAAGGCCGGTGCAACGCGTTGGTTGGGTATCCGTCCGACCGTCCGCGGTGTCGTGATGAACCCGGTTGATCACCCCCATGGCGGTGGTGAAGGTAAGACCGGCGAAGGCCGTCATCCAGTCGATCCTTGGGGTAATCTGACCAAGGGTTACCGTACCCGTAACAACAAGCGCACGCAGGTCATGATCGTGTCGCGTCGCAAGAAGTAAGGGGAAGGTAAATGACTCGTTCTCTCAAAAAAGGTCCCTTTGTTGACCATCATCTGGTAGCTAAAACTGAAAAAGCAGTGGCTACCAAAGATAAAAAACCAATCAAGACCTGGTCGCGTCGCTCCATGGTGTTGCCCGATTTCATCGGTCTGACCATCGCTGTGCATAACGGTAAACAGCACGTGCCAGTTTATATAACCGATCAAATGGTTGGCCACAAGTTGGGTGAGTTCGCGCTGACCCGTACTTTCAAGGGCCACCCTGCTGACAAAAAAGTCGTCAAGAAATAAGAGGTGACCATGGAAACACGTGCAACCCTTCGTGGCGTTCGTTTGTCGGTGGACAAAGGCCGTCTGGTCGCGGATTTAATCCGTGGCAAAAAAGTGGATCAGGCTCTGAACATTTTGCAATTCACGCAGAAAAAAGCTGCCGGGATCATCAAAAAAGTTCTGGAATCTGCCATTGCCAATGCTGAGCACAATGATGGTGCTGATATCGACGAACTGAAGGTGAAAACCATCTATGTCGAGCAAGGCGCATCGCTGCGTCGCTTCACGGCTCGTGCAAAAGGCCGTGGCAATCAAATCAGAAAACCCACGTGCCATGTGTACGTGACGGTTGGAAACTGAAAGAGGCCAGGAAGTTATGGGACAAAAAATCCATCCAACCGGTTTTCGTCTGGCAGTTAGCCGCAATTGGTCATCACGTTGGTACGCCAGCGACCGTGATTTTGCCGGTATGTTGGCTGAAGACATCAAGGTGCGTGAGTACCTGAAAGCCAAGCTGAAAAACGCCTCTGTGTCGCGTGTTCTGATTGAGCGTCCGGCCAAAAATGCCCGGATCACCATTTACTCGGCACGTCCGGGCGTGGTGATCGGCAAAAAAGGAGAAGACATTGAGAACCTCAAGCGTGATCTGTCCAAGCAATTGGGCGTGCCTGTGGCGGTCAACATCGAAGAAGTGCGCAAGCCTGAAATCGATGCAAAACTGATCGCTGATTCGATTACCCAGCAGCTTGAAAAACGCATCATGTTCCGTCGCGCCATGAAACGTGCGATGCAAAACGCCATGCGTCTGGGTGCTTTAGGCATCAAGATCATGTCCTCTGGTCGCTTGAACGGCATTGAAATCGCTCGTTGCGAGTGGTATCGCGAAGGTCGCGTGCCGCTTCACACCCTGCGTGCTGACATCGACTACGGCACTTCTGAAGCCAAAACCACCTATGGCATCATCGGTGTCAAGGTGTGGGTTTACAAGGGTGATACCTTGGGTCGGAATGACTTGCCAGCCGTTGAAACACCACGTCCTGATGACGAGCGTCGCCCACGTGGCCCGCGTCGTGATGACCGTGGTGGTCGTCCGGGCTCTGATCGTCCTGCACCTCGCGGTGCGCGTCGCCCTGCTTTGGGTATCAATGCTGCGCCTGCCGATGGCAGTGACAAACCCGCCGAGGCTCTAGGGGCCAACGCCACCAAACCCGCCGTTCAGCGCGTCCGCAAGGTAGCCGCGCCAGCCGCTGCAGCAGCTGACGGTAAAGGAGAATAACTATGTTGCAACCCGCTCGTCGCAAGTACCGCAAAGAGCAAAAAGGCCGTAACACCGGCATTGCGACCCGAGGCAGCTCGGTCGCATTTGGTGACTTTGGTCTGAAATGTATTGACCGCGGTCGTTTGACTGCACGTCAGATTGAAGCTGCACGACGTGCAGTTTCCCGTCACGTCAAACGTGGTGGTCGTATCTGGATTCGTGTGTTTCCTGACAAACCCATTTCCCAAAAACCTGCTGAAGTGCGTATGGGTAATGGTAAAGGTAACCCTGAGTACTATGTCGCTGAAATCCAACCCGGCAAGATTGTGTTTGAAATTGTGGGTGTGACAGAAGAATTGGCTCGTGAAGCGTTTCGTTTGGCTGCTGCCAAATTGCCGCTTCGCACAGCGTTCGTGTCGCGCATGATCGGTCAGTAATCAGGAGAAAATGATATGAAAACGACTGAATTACGCCAAAAAGATGTGGCCGCGTTGACCGCAGAAGTGAAAGCCTTGCAAAAGGCACACTTTGGTCTGCGCATGCAAAAGGCTACCCAACAACTCAACAATACAGACGCACTGCGCATTGCGCGCCGTGATATCGCTCGCGCCAAGACCATTCTGGTCGAAAAGCAAGCGGCTGTTTCATCCGCCAAATAAGGAGCGATAAATGACGGAAGCTAAAACATCCCTCAAGCGCACCTTGATTGGCAAGGTGGTCAGCGACAAGCGTTCCAAGACAGTCACTGTGCTGATTGAGCGCCGTGTCAAGCACGAGCTTTACGGCAAGATCGTTGGCAAATCCAGCAAGTACCATGCGCACGATGAAAAGGGCGAGTACAAACTGGGTGATGTCATCGAAATCACCGAAAGCCGTCCTATTTCCAAGACTAAAAATTGGGTCGCCACTCGTTTGGTGCAAAAAGCCTCGCTGGTTTAAGTTTATCCAGTCGCTGCGTGGCAGCACTCCTGAAAACGGCTCACAATGTGAGCCGTTTTTGTTTGTTTTTTTATAGTGGAGATCGCGATGATTAAAGTTGGTGACTCGTTGCCCAGCGCAACCCTGATGGAATTCCATGAAGTTGAAGGGGGTGGCTGCAGTATGGGCCCTAATCCAGTCGATGTGCGGGTTGCAAGCGCGGGCAAGACCATTGCCTTGTTTGCGTTGCCAGGTGCTTTCACCCCCACCTGCTCTGCTAAGCATGTTCCTGGTTACGTGGAAAACCATGCAGCATTCAAGGCCGCTGGTGTCGATGAAATCTGGTGTGTCAGCGTGAATGATGCATTCGTGATGGGGGCCTGGGCTCGTGATCAAAAAACGGGCGACAAAGTGCGCATGTTGGCCGATGGCTCTGCGGTTTTTGCCCAAGCCACCGGCTTGACACTGGACTTGACCAGCAAAGGCATGGGACTGCGCAGCAACCGTTACTCCATGCTGGTCAGGGACGGCAAGGTGGTTGCATTGAATGTGGAAGGCCCAGGCAAGTTTGAAGTCAGCGATGCTGCAACGCTACTGGCTCAGGCGAAGGCCTGAGTTTCAGAGCTTGGCCATTAAATAGTGCGCCCCTTGCAGGGGATTGAAGTAATAGGGCGCAACTTCTACAAAGCCGAGCTCTTCATACAGCGCCCGCGCGGTTTCCATCTCGGTCAACGTGTCAAGCAAGATGTGGTCGTAATTGGCTTGACGGGCGCTGTCCATCACGGCTTCGGCTAGTAGACGTCCTACGCCTTTGCCTCGGAAGGCCGGGCGCACAAAAAGCCGTTTCATTTCACAGGCATTGGCATAGTCCACATTGTCCAGGGGACGCAGGGCACAGCAACCTGCGAGCGCTTCAGCACATAGTGCCACCAACAAAACCCCACGGGGTGGGGCATACTCACCTGGCAGGCTGGCCAATTCAGCTTCAAAATTCTGGAAACACAAATCCACTTTCAGGCCGTTGGCGTAGTCGCGAAACAGGAGTCGGGTTGCGCCCAGGTCGGATGGTGAGTGGGGCGAGTAAATGTGAATGTCGTCTTGTCGCATGGATATGTACTGTAGCTGATGCGTTGGTGTCGGCGAAGTTAGACCTCAAGCCACGCCACCCAACTTCCAACCAGTGCACTGCAAACCAGAAAGACAAGCAGCGCCTTGCGCCGCTGCGGGGTTGAGTCGACCGAGTTGGTGGCGGCCTGCTGCAAAACCTTGTCACCGGTCAACATGGGTTTGACCAGGTTGTCATGCTTGACAAAAAAATGAAAAGCGATGGCAGCCAGGTGCAGGACCACCAGCAGCAACAGAGCAGGTTTGCCGATTTGCTTGTGGTAGAACGTGGCATAGCTGACCCACAGCCCCGAAACATGACGTGCCAGCGGCCCAGCGGCGGCAATTTCGTCGTCACTCATCAGCCCGGATAACACCTGGAGCATCAGAACAGCCAGCATCGCGTAAACCGACAGCGCACCCAGCGGGTTGTGCCCGACAAGCTCAGAGACGCTGGAGCGCCCTTGGACATAGCGCCACACCTGTTGCGGGGCGTAAAAAAAATGGGAGAAACGCGACCAATAACCCCCCCCAAAACCCCATACCGCACGAAACAGTAGCAGGCTGGCTACCCCGTAACCAAACCGGAAATGCCAATCCATAGCCGCCCCACCCAGACTGCCCGAAATCAACAAACCAGTCACGCACAGCGCTAAAGCCCAGTGGAAGCAACGCGTTGGAGCATCCCAAACGCGGACAACAAAATCCATAAACACTCCGCATGGAACCAGAAAACAAAAAGTGCCGAAAACTTATACACTTCGACCCCACCCGATGGCGTTCAAGTCTAACCACGAAAGGTATTTCATGAAAAAGTTTCCCTCAATGATTCTGATGGGCATTGCATTAACCATGGCCATGCCTGCCCTGGCCCAGTTCGCCAAGACCGAAGACGCTATCAAATACCGCAAAAGTGCTTTGTTTGTGATGGCTCAAAATTTTGGTCGGGTGGCGGCCATGGCCAATGGCAAGGTGGCGTTTGATCAGAAAGTGGCGGCTGATAGCGCCGCGGTGGCGGAGTACATGAGTAAGCTGCCCTGGGCTGGATTTGTGCCTGGTAGTGATAAAGGTGAGACCAAAGCCAAACCGGAAATCTGGGCTGACAGAACTAAATTTGACGACAATGCCAGCAAAATGCAAGCCGAAATGATGAAATTGGCTGCAGTTGCCAGAACCGGAAATCTGGATAACATCAAGGCGGCAGTCAATGCCACAGGCGGTGCTTGCAAGTCGTGTCACGATGATTTCCGCGCCAAGTAAGTGCCGGATTTGAATCAACCAAAAAAAAGCCGTTGACCCTTCAAGTCAACGGCTTTTTGCGCATTTGGTGGTGATAGGTGGATTTGAACCACCGACATCAGCATTATGAATGCTGCGCTCTAACCAGCTGAGCTATATCACCAACGGAGCGGCATTATAGCCCGATGAAAATGCCTGCGCGGTTTTGTGTTGGGGATTGCGGTGCAATCGGTGTCATTTTGTGGCGACGGTCAGCGGTGGGTGAAGTGGGCCTTGCGCTTGTTCACAAACGCATCCATGCCTTCTTTCTGATCCGCGGTTGCAAACAGACTGTGAAACAGACGGCGTTCGAACATGATGCCGTCATGCAGACCGCCCTCAAAAGCCCGGTTCACCGATTCTTTGGCGGCCATCAGAGCAATGTGCGAAAACTCGCAAATTTGCAGCGCTGCCCCCAGGGTTTCGTTCATCAGTTGGTCCAGTGGCACCACGCGGCTGACCAGGCCGGCACGTTCGGCTTCGGTTGCGTCCATCATGCGGCCGGTGAGCGCCATGTCCATGGCCTTGGCTTTGCCCACGGCGCGTGGTAGGCGTTGCGTGCCGCCCGCGCCTGGGATGATGCCCAGCTTGATCTCTGGCTGGCCAAATTTGGCGTTGTCGGCGGCGATGATGAAGTCGCACATCATCGCCAACTCACAGCCGCCGCCCAGGGCAAAACCACTGACCGCAGCGATCACCGGTTTTCGGATGGCACGAATGGCTTCCCAGTTGCGGGTGATGAAGTCGCCGTTGTAGACATCGGCAAAACTGTAGCTGGCCATGCTGCCAATGTCGGCCCCGGCCGCAAAGGCTTTTTCACTGCCGGTGATGACCATGCAGCCGATGGCCGGGTTGGCATCCAAGGCCTGCAGCGCTTGACCCAGTTCGGTCATCAGCGGGTCGTTCAGGGCATTGAGTTGCTTTGGGCGGTTCAGGGTGATGATCCCGACTTTGTCGGCTTCGGTGCGAACGGTGATCAGTTCAAACTTCATGAAGACTCCTGGTGGATAAAGAAAATATATGAAAAATAAGCCTGTAGCCCCTTTATAACAAAGGCCAATAGCTATATCTTTAATAGCATAAAATCGCTACCCAGCCAGTGCGCAGCGGTTGCACTGTCGTGCAGGCTGAGCTTGATCTGGTGGGTGGTTGCTGTGGGCAGCGCCAGTGGCAGCCGCAGCAGGCGTTGGTCGCGGGCCACCAGAGCGGTGCAGCACTTGTTTTGGCCGATGTACAGCGCCACCTCGTCGAGTTTGGTCAATCGCCAGCCCTGGCTGGTTTTACCGTTGCCGATTTCCAGACCCAGCCATTCGTCGCCGGCTGCCAGTCCGGCCTGCTCCGCCGTGCTGTTGCGCAGCACGGCTTTGATACGAATCGAACCCGATTCAGTGATGCGCAAGCCTAACTGGTCAGCCAGCGGCGCGGGGTCTTGCTGCCACGCAATACCCTGGCGGCGCAGCAGCGGCTTGAGTGGCAGGTCGCCCGTGCCGTGTACCCAGCGGCTGAGCTGATCAGCCAGCGCGGTGCTGGACAAATCCGCCACCACGGCCAGCACATCGGCCTGCGTCATCGGGCCACCGGCGCAGCGCCGCCACAGCCCACGCATCACGTCGTCCAGGCTCGCGGGGCCACTTTGGCGCAGCGACAAATCCAGGCACAGCGCCACCAGCGCCCCCAGGGTGTAATAGCTGACGGTGGCATTGGTGCTGTTCTCGTCCGGCCGGTAATACTTGAACCAGGCATCAAAACTGGCTTGCGCCACGCTTTGCACCTGACGGCCCGGCGTTTGCAGCACGGCGTTGATGGTTTTGCTCAGCAGCCCCAGGTAGCAAGCGGTGTCGATCAAGCCGGCGCGGCGCAGCAGCAGGTCGTCGTAATAACTGGTGAAACCCTCAAAAAACCAAAGCAGCTCGGTGTAGTTTTCCTGGGCGTAGTCGTAGCGGGCGAATTCAGCCGGGCGCAGACGCTTGACGTTCCAGGTGTGAAAGTATTCGTGGCTGATTAACCCCAGCAGTGTGGTGTAACCGTCGCTGGCCGTGCGTGTTTTGGCTTGTCCTAGGCGCGGCAGGTCGGCGCGTTTGCAGATCAGTGCGGTGCTGTGGCGGTGTTCGAGTCCGCCGTAGCTGTTGTCAACGGCGTTGAGCATGAACACGTAATGCGCATGCGGTGCTTGCTGCCGGGTGTGGCGGCTTGCAGTCTGGCCATGCCAGAAATTGATTTCGGTTGTGCAAATCACTTGCGCGTCGGCCAGCAAGCGCGTGCCGTCAAAACTGTCTGGCGCACCGGCCACCACCAGGCGGTGCGGCACGCCGCAGGCGGTAAAACGGCCGCTCCAGAATGCGCCCAACTCTACCGGCGAGTCCACCAACTCGTCATAGTTGGCGGCCAGGTAGCTGCCAAAGCCTTTTTTGTTGACTTTGAGCACGGGCAGCGCGGTGGCGGCTTGCCAGTCTTTTGGGAAATCTGAGCTTTTTAGGCTCAGTTGGTGTGGCGCGTCTTCCTGGCCATGTACGCGCAGACACAGGCTGGTGCCGTTGAAAAAACCACGCTGTGTGTCCAGCCAGGCGGTGCGCACCGAGTTGTCAAACGCGTACACCTGGTAACTCAACACCAGCGATTGCCCCGCCTTGCCGTGCACCTGCCAACTGCATTTGTCGAGCTGGGTCAGAGTCAGCGTGTGTCGACCTTGGCGCGCTTGCAGCCCCTGCAGATGCTTGGCGAATTCGCGCACCAGGTAGCTGCCCGGTATCCACACCGGCAGGCTCACGATTTGGTCGGCAGCGGGTTGTGGGATGGTCAGGCTGACCTGGTACAGGTGCGCGTGCAGGCTGGCAGCGCGTACCTGATAGCAGATCGGGGTGGAGTGGACGGGCATCAGCGGCGGCTTCTCAGTTCAAACGCTTTTCAACCTGGTCAGCACCCACTGCACCCGGTACGCGTGAGCCGTCGGCAAACACCAGCGTTGGGGTACCAGTGATCTTGTGCTTGCGGCCCAATTCCACGTTGCGCGTCAGCGTGGCGGTGTCGCAGCTGGCGGCGCTGGGCAGCACATCACGCACCATCCAGTCTTGCCACGACTTGGCTTTGTCTTTGGCGCACCAGATGTGTTTGGACTTGTCAACGGAATCGGCTCCGAGGATGGGGTACAGAAACATGTAGATGGTGACGTTGTTCACCTTTTGCAGGTCTTTCTCAAAACGTTTGCAGTAGCCGCAGTTGGGGTCTTCAAACACCGCCAGCTTGCGCTTGCCCGTGCCGCGCACGATGGTGAAGGCATCCTTGAGCGGCAGGCTGTCGAACTTGATGGCGGTGAGCTTGTCCACGCGCTCTTCGGTCAGGTTGCGGCGCTGTTTGGTGTCAATCAGGTTGCCCTGAATCAGGTAATTGCCCTGGGCATCGGTATAAAAAATGTCGCTGCCATTGACCCGCACTTCAAACAGGCCGTCGATCGGGGTTTTGCTGACCTCGTCAATGGGTTGCAGTTGCGGCACGCGCTCGGCCAGGTTCTTGCGGATAGCCGCTTCCTGCGGCCAGGCTGCGTGCGCCGTCAGCAGGGCACAGGTCAACAGGGAAAATTTCAGTAGATTCATGGCGATCCAGTAGGTGGGTAGGGTCAGCGTCTGACCCGCTGGGGTGAAATAAGTTCTGGAATTAATGCGTGGTCACAAGCCCATGGCCTGGCGTGCCGCCCAGTGTTTTGTTTTGCCACTGCGGTCAAAGCCTTGCATACCCCAATTGCGCAGTTTTTGCCAGGAGTTACCTTGTTTGGCAAACAGTTGCTGCAAAAACGTCATGGCAGCATCGGTCGTGGTCACATCCGCACGACGCGCACGCTCGTAGCGGCGCAGCAGCCGAGGGTCGTTGACGGGACGCCAGTAGGGGCGGGTGTGCAACACCTCGGCCAGCTCGGCCACATCCCCCAGCCCCAGGTTCAGACCCTGCCCGGCCAGCGGGTGGACGTTGTGCGCTGCGTCCCCGGCCAAGACCCAACTTTGGCCGTTGGCGTTGCCGATCCAGCGGCTGGCCTGGGCCGATTGCAGCGCCCAAGCCTTGCGTGAACTGGCCAATGTGATATCGCCCAAGACCCCACCACTGATGGCTTGAACCTGCTCGCAAAAGCTGTGTTCATCCATGGTCAACAGCTCAGGTGTACGCGCATCCGGGGCTGACCAGACCAGACCCACCGCGTGCCCCTGTGCACCATCGGTGGGCAAAAAAGCCAGAATATCGTCGCCATTGAACCACTGGCGCGCCACCTGACCGTGCGGTTTTTCGCACGCCAGCCGGGCGGCAATGGCGTGCTGCGGATAGCGCGTGGCAACAAAATCAGCGCCAAACTCGGCGCGCGTGCTGCTGGCACGGCCTTCGCATACCACCGCCAGGGTGGCCGGGCGTGGTGCTTCCAGGAGTTCAATGTGGGGCTGGAAGCGCACCGCCGCGCGCAGCTGCGCCTCCAGGGCGGGCACGTCCACCATCCAGGTCAGCGCCGGTACGGTCAAGTGATCGGCTGAAAAATTGACTTCACCGCCCGCATCGCCCAAGACTTGCATGGCGGTGACTTCGGTGGCGTGGCGGGCATCGGGCCAGCAACGCACCGACTCCAGCAAGGCTTTGGACTTGGCATTGAGCGCATAGACCCGCACATCGGGCTCGGCACTGGGCGCTGGCGGTGGCGCATACAAGCCAATGCGCAGCCGGTCACGCGCCAGCAACAAGGCCAGAGCGTGCCCCACAATGCCGCCGCCACGGATGCAAATATCGAGGTGTTGAGTCATTGCAGGATTGTAGAAGCGCACCCCTGTTGCGTGCGCTGGTGGGCAAAAAAGGCGCATCGCATACACTAAGCGGCTTATTTTTAGGGGTTACGTGCGCCATTTTGTGCGCGTTGGCCTCACTTTAGTTTGTTTTAGGATTTGTTATGAAATGTGGCATTGTGGGCTTGCCCAACGTCGGTAAGTCGACTCTCTTCAACGCCCTGACCAAGGCGGGTATTGCGGCCGAGAACTACCCCTTCTGCACCATTGAACCCAATGTGGGCATTGTCGAAGTGCCTGACCCCCGGCTGGATGCGCTCAGCACCATCGTCCACCCCGAGCGCGTGCAGCGTGCCATTGTGGAGTTTGTCGACATTGCCGGTTTGGTGGCCGGAGCCAGCACCGGTGAAGGTTTGGGTAACAAGTTTCTGGCGCACATCCGCGAGACCGATGCCACCATCAATGTGGTGCGGTGTTTTGAAGATGACAACGTGATCCACGTCTCAGGCAAAGTAGACCCGATCTCGGACATTGAAGTCATTCAGACCGAACTCTGCCTGGCCGACCTGAGCACGGTGGACAAGGCCTTGTCGCGCTACCAAAAGGCCGCCAAGTCGGGCGGTGACAAAGAAGCCGCCAAACTGGTGAGCATTCTGGAGCGCTGCCAGGTGGCGCTCAATGAAGCCAAACCGGTACGCACCATTGACTTCACCAAGGAAGAGCAACCGCTGCTGAAGCAATTTTTTCTGATCACTGCCAAGCCCGCCATGTTTGTGGCCAATGTGGCCGAAGACGGGTTCGAGAACAACCCGTTTCTGGATCGTCTGACGGCCTACGCCACGGCCCAGCATGCCCCGGTGGTGGCCATCAGTGCCAAGCTTGAAGCTGAAATGTCCGAGATGAGCGACGAAGACCGGCTGATGTTTCTGGAAGAACTTGGCCTGCACGAGCCCGGCCTAAACCGTCTGATTCGCGCCGCCTATGACCTGTTGGGGCTGCAAACCTATTTCACCGCGGGGGTGAAAGAAGTGCGTGCCTGGACGATTCACAAAGGCGACACCGGCCCGCAGGCCGCCGGTGTGATCCACACCGACTTTGAAAAAGGCTACATCCGTGCCCAGACCATTGCCTATGAAGACTTCATTGCCTTCAAAGGTGAGCAAGGCGCCAAAGATGCCGGCAAGATGCGCGCTGAAGGCAAGGACTACGTGGTCAAAGATGGCGACGTGATGAACTTCCTGTTCAGCTCTTGATTGGCAACTACTCAGGTATTCAAGCCAACTGGGGCTGGCGCTTGTCTGGGATCCCTTCGAGCCACGCCCTTTTTTTGTCAGCGCAGTTGAATATGCTGGCGAATCCAGTCGGCGAAAGCGGCTTGGTCCATGTTGCCGGCGGCGACTGACAACATGGTCAGTGTTGCATCAGCCTGATTGGCAAGAAGCCGATAGCCATTGATGGCCAAAAACAAACCCACCGCCAAAAACGCTGCACGCTTATTGCCATCAATAAATGCATGATTCTTGGCCAAACTCATGCCATACGCGGCGGCCAAAGCGGCCACATCCGTCTCTTCATAAAGCGACGAATTTAACGGACGGGCCAATGCCGAGTCGAGCAAGCCTTCATCGCGCACACCACTCGCGCCACCGTGCTCGGCCAGACTCTCGTCGTGCAGCAACAGCAGCACCTGCCGGTCGATCCACCTCCAGTGGCTCATTTGGCCAACTGATGAAAGGTGTCGCGGTAGTCGTGCATGAACGCACGACCCAACTTAAGCTGCTCTTCCATGGCCGGGTCATAGGGCGTTAGATTGACACCATTGGCGGCATCAGTCATAAAAAGCGTATCTCCTTTCACCAGTTTGAGTCGCGCCAGCGTCTCCTTGGGCAGGATCACGCCGACCGAATTGCCGATTTGAGTCAATTTGAGCGCGGTCATGGTGGAGTCTTTAAAGTTATAACGGTTGTTATATTATCAGCTTGGCATGAAACCTACCAGACTCACCGGACATGCGCGCCACGGCCAACGGGCGCAGGCCAAGCTCGGCATCAGCCACCAAACACCCCCGTCAGCGCCGCTGTCATCAGCACATAGCGGGCGCATTTGCCGATCGCCATGTACAACAGGCAGGGCCAAAACGGCAGCTTGAGCCAGCCCGCCACGGCGCACAGCGGGTCGCCCAGCAGCGGCAACCAGGCCAGCAGGCAGGCTTTGGGGCCCAGGCGCTCCAGCCACTCCAGGGCACGCAGATGGTAGGCGCTGTGCTGGTGGCGTTCAATCACCTGGCGCGAGGCACGGCCCATCCACCAGGTGACTGCGCCGCCCAAGGTGTTGCCCACCGTGGCCACGGCAATCGCGGGCCAAAAAAGTGATGGGTTGAGCTCCACCAGCCCAAACACGGCGGGCTCTGAGCCCAGCGGCAACAGCGTGGCCGAAATGAACGACACCACAAACACCGTACTCAGGCCAAATTTGGGCAGAGCCAACAGCGTCAAAAGGTGTTCAAGCCAGAGTTCCATGGGTGCGCGAGTATAGGGATGCGCGCACTTGCGAGCGGGGCTGTGCGGGTTTCAGTTGCTGAAAATTTGGGCAGCTAGAATCCAGCCACTCCCCCCATTTTTCGAATTGCTTTTGTCTGGCTTGGCCACGCTCTTGAATTTGTCCGCATGAACATTGGTTCGTATCTTTTGCCCAACCGCTACTTTGTTGCCCCTATGGCGGGGGTCACAGACCGGCCCTTTCGCCAGCTTTGCAAGCGCCTGGGCGCGGGCTATGCGGTGTCTGAAATGGTGACCAGTCGGCCGGATTTGTGGGACTCTTTGAAAACCTCGCGCCGCGCCAATCATGCGGGCGAGCCAGGCCCGATTGCGGTGCAAATTGCGGGTACAGAGCCGGACATGATGGCGGACGCGGCGCGCTACAACATCGACCATGGCGCGCAGATCATCGACATCAACATGGGCTGCCCGGCCAAAAAAGTGTGCAACAAATGGGCTGGCTCGGCCCTGATGCAAGACCAGACATTGGCGTTGCAAATTGTCACCGCCACGGTGCAGGCCTGCGCGCCACACGGCGTGCCCGTCACTTTGAAAATGCGCACCGGTTGGTGTCAGGCCGAAAAAAATGCGCTGCAACTGGCGCGTGCGGCCCAAGACGCGGGCGTGCAAATGGTGACTGTGCATGGCCGCACCCGTGAGCAGGGCTACAAAGGCGCGGCCGAATACGACACCGTGGCTGCCGTCAAGGCCGCGCTGCACATTCCGGTGGTGGCCAACGGCGACATTGACAGTGCTGAAAAGGCCCGCACCGTGCTCGCCGCCACAGGCGCAGATGCCCTCATGATCGGCCGCGCTGCGCAGGGGCGACCCTGGATCTTTCGCGAAATCGCGCATTTTCTGGCCACCGGTGAACACCTGGCGCAGCCCTTGGTGGCCGAGGTCAAACAGCTGCTGCTGGCGCACCTGCAAGACCACTACGCGCTGTATGGCGACTACGCTGGCGTGCGCAGCGCGCGCAAGCACATTGGCTGGTACGTGCGCGACTTGCCCGGTGGTGAGGCCTTTCGCGCCCACATGAACCTGCTGCAGGACTGCCAGGCGCAATCGGCGGCGGTGACCGATTTTTTTGATGCGCTCAACGCTCGCATGGATCGCTTGCCCGCGCCATCCATCGCCAAACCAAGCCCTAACACGATGGAGGCAGTCCAATGAAACCCCTGCACATTGCAGACTGTGTGCGCAGTAACCTGGAGAGTTACCTGCACGACCTGGGTGCCAGCGAGCCCGACGGCATGTACGACATGCTGGTGGCGGTGGTCGAAAAACCACTGCTGGAGGTGGTGATGCAACGCACCGACCACAACCAGTCCAAGGCGGCGCAATGGCTGGGCCTGAACCGCAACACGCTGCGCAAGAAACTGCTGGAGCACAAGCTCATTAATTGATAGCTACTAGTCCATTATATAAAAGGGCTACAGCCTATTTTGTTATATAAAACCAGAATCCCCAACCTGAAGGCCCATCGACCATGAACGCACTTATTTCAGTTTCAGACAAAACTGGCATCCTTGAATTTGCCCAAGCCCTGCACGCCCTGGGCATCAAGCTTTTAAGTACCGGCGGCACCGCCAAACTGCTGGCCCACGCCGGATTGCCTGTCACCGAAGTGGCTGACATGACCGGCTTCCCCGAGATGCTCGACGGCCGCGTCAAGACCCTGCACCCCAAGGTGCACGGCGGCTTGCTGGCGCGGCGCGACTTGCCGGAGCACATGGCAGCCCTCAAGACGCACGGCATCGACACCATCGACCTGGCGGTCATCAACCTGTACCCGTTTGAAGCCACCGTGGCCAAAGCCGGTTGCACGCTGGAAGACGCCATTGAAAACATCGACATTGGCGGTCCGGCCATGGTGCGCAGCGCGGCCAAAAACTGGAAAGACGTGGGCATCGTCACCGATGCGTCGCAATACCCGCAGGTGCTGGCCGAGCTGAAAGCGGGCGGTGCGCTGACGCTGGCCACCAAGTTCTCTTTAAGCGTGGCCGCCTTCAACCGCGTGGCGCAGTACGACGCGGCCATCAGCGACTATTTGTCATCGATCACGTTTGACGCCAGCGCCAGCGTGCCCGCGCGCAAGCAGTTTCCGGATCAGTCCAACGGCTGCTTTGTCAAGCTGCAAGACCTGCGCTACGGCGAAAACCCGCACCAAAGCGCCGCTTTCTACCGCGACCTGTACCCGGCCCCGGGCAGCCTGGTCACCGCCGTGCAACTGCAAGGCAAAGAACTCAGCTACAACAACATCGCCGATGCCGATGCCGCGTGGGAATGCGTCAAGAGTTTTGATGCCGCCAAAAACGGCGCAGCCTGCGTGATTCTGAAGCACGCCAACCCCTGCGGCGTGGCCGTGGGCGCGGACGCTTTTGAAGCCTACAGCAAAGCCTTCCAGACCGACCCAACCAGCGCCTTTGGCGGCATCATTGCGCTGAACTGCCCGCTCGACGAGCGTGCCGCGCTGCAAATGAGCAAGCAGTTCATTGAGGTGCTGATGGCTCCGAGCTTCACCCCCGAAGCGCTGGCCGTGTTTAAGAGCAAGGTCAACGTGCGCATTTTGCAAATCACCCTGCCCGCTGGGGGCAGCAGCGATTGGGACAACGGCCGCAACGCCATTGAGAGCAAACGCGTGGGCTCCGGCCTGCTGCTGCAAACCGCCGACAACCATGTGTTGACCCTGGCCGACCTCAAGGTGGTCACCCAGCTGCAACCCACGCCGCAGCAACTGCAAGATCTGATGTTCGCCTGGAACATTGCCAAGTTCGTCAAAAGCAACGCCATCGTGTTCTGCAAAGACGGCATGACCTACGGCGTGGGCG
>JAVHPS010000516.1:0-3904 GCA_036170715.1 Rhodoferax sp.
GGTGCTGGCGCTGCCCGGCGTGCACCTGCATCTGTATGGCAAGCTCAAAGCCAGCCTGGGGCGCAAGATGGGGCACTTGACCGTGACCTCAGCCACGTCCGCCCAAGCGCGCGTTACAGCGTTGCGGGCGGCTGAGATTTTGGGTATTGAGGCATTTTGATGTGCCAGGCGGTTGACTGGCAGCCCTTTTTTATGCCAGGGGCTGAACCATGATCTTGCCCGGTGATGCAACTGAATCCATAGCTGCCGGGGCAAGCGCTGTAAGGTTCGGAGCCTTGTTAGGCTTGCCCACCGAGACGGTCTACGGGCTGGCCGCAGATGCCGACAATGACGCGGCTGTGGCGCACATCTTCAAAGCCAAAGGCCGCCCAGCCGACCATCCGCTGATCGTGCATGTGGCGGATGCCAGTGCGGTGGCGCATTACGCCGCAAGCGTGCCAGCGTTTGCCCAGCAGCTCATGCAAGCTTTTTGGCCTGGTCCTTTGACCCTGATCTTGCCGCGCCGCCCCGGTGTGGCCACGGCTGCGGCCGGGGGCAACCCCAGCATTGGCCTGCGCTGCCCTGCGCACCCGGTGGCACAAGCGTTGCTGCAGGCTTTGCAACAGGAGGGGCCGCCGATGGGTTTGCCGTCTGCTGACACCACGCCAGAGACGTCTGACTTGATGCCTCTTCAACGTGTCTGGGGCTTGGCCGCACCAAGCGCCAACCAGTTTGGCCGCGTCAGCCCCACCACGGCGGCACATGTGCAGGGTGAGTTTGGCTCTGAGCTGTTGATTTTGGATGGTGGTGCCTGCCAAGTGGGCATTGAGTCCACCATCATCGACTGCACCCGTGGCGCGCCCGTGCTGTTGCGCCCTGGTGCCATTACCCCCGCCCAGGTGCAAGCGGTGTGTGGCTTGAATGTGCTCACAAAAGAAGAGCTGTCAGCGCTTGCTACACCTGCACCCAAGGCCTCTGGCACGCTCGAATCTCATTACGCGCCCAACGCCACGGTGCGGTTGATGACGGCACAGGCGTTGCAAACGGCGTTGCAGCTGCTGGCTCAAACGGCGCCCGCTGACTCTGTGGTTCGCCCCAGCATGGCGGTCTACAGCCGCACGCTGCCGGCCAAGGCTTGCGGGCATGTACTTTTCAGGCAAATGCCCGCCGATGCCGCCCAGACAGCGCAGCAATTGTTTGCCGTGCTGCGCGAGTTCGATGCTCAGGGTGTGAAACTGATCTGGATCGAAACCCTGCCTGATGACGCCCCATGGGACGGTGTGCGTGACCGCTTGCAGCGCGCGGCGTGTTGAGTGACATGCGCTTCAGTCGCGTTTGAAATTCAATTTGGACGATGCTTCATATACAAATTGGACGATGTCTGAACTGCTCTGTGTTCTCAACGCCAGAAGCCTGAATGCCGCCGCTGCAGCAGTACCTGTGAGTGTGCAGAAATAAAAAAGCCCCGGCAAACCGGGGCTTGACTTGCACTGAGCCAGTGCGAATGGGCTAATCAGAATTTGTAGCCCACTGAAATGCTGTACGAAGCTGGATCTAGTGCCACATCCATGGTTTGACCCGTTGAGAAGTGGGTGGTGGTGTTGAGTTTGGACTTGCTGTAAGACACGTCTATGAACCACTTTTCATTCAGTGCAATAGTGGCACCAATTTGTGGCGTTAGGATGAATTTTGAATCCACTGTGAGCTTGGTCGGAGAGCCGCCTGGGTTGGTTGTGGCTGTTAACTTGCCGCTACCTTGCTCATTGAAAAAATAGGCGTAAGTTGCACCCAGGCCAACATAAGGTCGAAATTTACTACTGGCCTCCAAAAAACGGTACTGCAAAAAAATCGTCATGGGAAGCGCTTGGACTTCAGCCAAATCCCCTGCACCAGCCATGGCACCCGCGCCGCTGATTTTGTGTTTGAAAGGCAGCGCCAAAGGCACGTCTATTGACATATGGTCGGTGTACATGTAGGTCACACCACCGGCAATTTGTGTGTCTGCTCCTACATTGCTTCGGGTGCAGCCAATGCCACCACCCGTGCCGTTGTTGCCAAAGTCTGGCGCCGAAAGGCAACCGCTGGTGACCGCAGGTGTGATATTGGCCATGCCCGCGCGCACCATCCAGGTCCCTGCGGTTTGTGCAAACGCGCTACCTGCAGTCAGCAAGGCGACTGCAGTAACGAACTTCAACTTGGTTGTCATGAAAGTTTCTCCTAGAAGTTCAGTGAATCAAAGCCACCCGGCAAAGACCATTTTTTGGATCGCATACTGTGCCAACAACTTGTAGCCGTAGGGTGTGGGATGCACAGAATCGGCAAACAAGAAGTGCAAAGCCTGATCTTGTGTAACGGCATTGCCGGCGGAGTCCTTGGTAACCAGTGTGCTGGTGGTGCAAACCAAAGTGCTGTTGGATGTTGCATCCGCCGGATTGACCAGTGTCTTGGCCGGATCACATGCAACATCTTTGACGTTGGTCAGTGCATAGTGCGCAGGGTTGGCAAGTTGACGTTGGTTTTCAGAGAATGCATCAACCAGCAGTATGCCGTTGGCTGCACTGTCTGGCGCAACCCCAAGCGCAGAAGCCAACGTGTTGTTGAAGGTGGTGGTCATTGCTAACACAAGCTTTTGCGAAGAGTTGTCCTTGATTGAACCATCTGGGTTGTAAACGATGGTGCTCATGGCAGAGGGTGTTTGGCTCACATCAGGAAGATTGACTACCAGAATGTGTTTGGCTCCGTTGCTCTGCATGCCTTTGATGGCTGTGGCCAAAGTGTTGGCAGCGACCGCCATTGCTGTCACAGCGTTGGTCGCACCTGTAGTGGCGGCATAAGTGTTGCCAGCGGTTGTGGCTGCTGCACCTGCAGTGGCACCAATGGTGGCAGCGTTGGCCACAGCCGTGGTGGTGTAGCCGTTGACTGCTGCATCGGTAGCTGCTGCAGTGACTGCCGCAGAAATGATGCTGGTTGGCGTAGCGGTTGCCTTAGCTGCTTCAGTTTGAATAGCGGTGGTGATGGCGGTTTGAGCTGTGCCCATGTTGGCGGGTGTCAGTGGGGACACCAAACCAACCAACTGTGTCACCAGTGAGGTGGCTAGGGCAGTGCCGCCAGCTGCTGTGGCAGCAGTTTGAAGAATTTTGGTTTGAGCAAACAAATCATTTGCACCAGCCAGTACTGTAATGAGTTCTTTGCCTGTGAAAGTGGCTGAGCCTGTGTCTGTGGCGTAGTTGGCAATTTGAGTGGTGACTGACTCTGTGAGCGGCCCTGGAGTGGCTACACCTACAGCCACTGCTGCTGCACCCGCGGTTGTGTTGCCGTTGCCCACATTGTCAGCAATCCGTGCGCCACCTTGTGCGTAGCTGGTGCAGCCCGCAACCTTGGCTTCTACCATGCCAAAACCGCCTGCACGCGCTGCACAGTTGATTTTGCCAACTGCAGCTGCAGAAACCAACTGAGCCCAGTTGTAGCTGGGTACTGGGTCGGCACCCACGGCACCTGCAATGCCATTGACGTTGAACATGCCGCCAGCGGTTGCATTGGGAATACGACCAGCGGCAATCAAGCCAGGACCATAGGTGCCTGCATCGCTCAAACTGTCACCAAACGACACCACAGAGGTGTAACTGACAGCTGGGTTTTGATTCCCATCACCCCCGCCGCCACCACAAGCCACCAGCAGCGCCGCTGCCATGGCCACGCCTAAAACTTTGAATTGCCTCATCGAATGTCTCCAAGAAATTAAAAAGAACGACCGTGCTATTTCACCAACAAATCTTAACCTTTAAGGTTGGCTGTGTTGAGTGGGGTAAACCCGTGATTGATTGAGCGTTTTTTTTATGCAGAGAAGATTGGATGTTTTACTTGTAGCGAAGCTTCATGATCAAAATGGCGCTGGCCAGTGCCAACGTGACCATGTTGGCAATGA
>JAVHPS010000517.1:0-3904 GCA_036170715.1 Rhodoferax sp.
CAATGATTTGGGTGCCCACATCAGCCGTGATTTTTTGGTGCCGGTGCCGGTTTGATTCAGCTTTGATTCAGCCCCAGCCAGGCCAGTCAGCCCACAGATGAAATTTACTGATCACTTTGTCAAATGGTTGGGGCGTCTGAGTGTGAGCCGCAAGCTCACCTTGATTTACTTGTTGGACCTGACCACGGTCATTTTCATTTCTGGCATTCTGATCCACGAAAAATATTTGGCCATTGACTTCACCCGCAAGGAAATTGTTGGCACAGCCTACAGCGACAGCGTGCGAAATGTGCTCTTGCCAAAGCTCATCAACCGGCAACACCCAGACGAGGAAATACGGCTGGCGTTAGAAAACTTTGACAGTCAGCGGCGAGCACATGATGCCGCTTTGAAGACGACGGCAGAGTCTGCCATGTTGCTGAAATCGTGGCAGAGCTTTACCGATGTCAATGCCGCTGCACGGGTCAGTAGCCAACAGCTTATTGGTGATGCCCGAAGCTTGTTGACCACGGTGGCCAATCAGTCCAACCTGATTCTCGACCCCGACCTAGACAGCTATTACTGCATGTCTTTGGTGGCACTGCGGTTTCCTGAGTTGCTTGCGGTGTTGGATGAAACGGCTGCTGCGATGCACCCACCTGACGGCAGCGCATCAAGCCAGGCGCTGCATGCCACCCAATTGCTGATTCTGGCCGGCCGTTTGGATGCCATTGTTCAGGGTATTCGGTCTGATTACCTGCAGGCCTACACCGCCAGTACCCCGGCGCTGAGGGCCAGCCTGGCTTCACACGAGACCACGCTGACCCAGCATTTAGACAACATGCTGCGGCTGGTGCGCGAAGCTGCGCAGCCGTCAGTTGGTGCGCAACCCACGGGTGCGTTTGACACGTTGCATCGCCAAAGTCTGAAGGCTTTGGCCAGTGCCTGGCAGCAGACTTCACAAGCGCTTGACACCCTGTTGAAGGTACGCGTAGACGGCTTGTTTGCCCGCATGTGGCTGCATTTGGGTACAGCGCTGATGTTGCTGATGGGCATTTTGGGCTTGGTTTACGTGGTGGCGCGGCAGATTTCCAGCCCACTCAAACAGCTCGCTGGTGTGGCTGAGTTGGTGCGCCAAGGCAGCAACTATGCCCTGCGTGCGCGCTGGAACAGTCAAGATGAAATTGGCCACCTGGTTCAGGCTTTCAACGGTATGTTGGGACAGCTTGACCATGACCGCGTGGTTCAACAAGAGTTGGCTGCCAGCGCCCGCGCAGCCCAAGCGCAGACCGAACTGGTCGAAGCCATCCCGATTGCCATGGTGGTGACATCTATTCCTGAACATGTTGTATTGCACGCCAATGAACCGGCCAAGTCCTGGATGAGCAGCGGCACGGTAGACCCCTGGCGCAGCGGGTTTGAACCCGGCGTGCGGGCGCGTTTTTTTCAGCGGCTGGCAGACCATGACCGGGTTGATGAGTTTGAGGTGCGTTGGTTGGGGGGTGTTGAGCCGTCCTGGGCCATGCTTTCTGCGCGGCGAATACGGTTTCAGGGGGTTGACGCGGTTTTGACCAGTTTCACCCCCATCAATACCCTCAAGCTCATGGAACAGCGTCTGCAACTGTGGGCCAAGGTGTTTGAAGCCTCCAGCGAAGGCATTGTCATCATGGACGCAGCGCAAAAAATTCTCAGCGTCAACCAGGCATTTTGCAAGTCTACCCATTACGACTTTTACGAGCTTTTAGGTAAGCCGCTGACCAGTCTGCTGGCTGGTTCGCCAGAGGACAGCGCTGACGCCATTCAGCAAGAAATTGCCACACATCTACAGCGTCGCAACGAATGGCAGGGTGAGGTGCGGCTAATTACCCGCACTGGTCAGAACTACCCAGCCTTGCTGATGATTTCTGCGGTGCTTGATGCCACAAAAGAAGAAGCTGTATCGCACTTCATCTGCATTTGCATTGACATCACTGACCGAAAAAAAGCCGAGGATCGGGTTCAGTTTCTGGCCCATCATGATGTCTTGACCGAGTTGCCCAACCGTTCCTTATGCATTGAAACCCTGGATGCTGCCCTGGCGCAGGCTCGCCGCAGTGGGGAATGTATTGCGGTGCTGTTCATCGACCTGGACCGCTTCAAAATCATCAATGACACACTGGGGCATCACATTGGTGACGGGTTGTTGCGTTCGGTGGCCACACGTTTGCAGCAGTCTGTGCGCGGTGGCGACTTTGTCAGCCGCTTGGGGGGCGATGAATTTGTGGTGATTTTGCGTGGTCTAAAAGATGCATCACATGCCCATGAGCATGCCCAGCAGCGCATCATTCCGCTGGTTCGCCAAGCCCACCACGTGCAGAACCATGAACTCAGTGTGTCGTGCAGCGTGGGGGTAGCTACCTACCCACAAGACGGTTTTGACCGTGATGAATTGATGCGCCGTGCTGACTCTGCCATGTACGCGGCCAAAGCCTCTGGTCGTGATGCAGCTTGCCTATTTGACTTGTCCATTGACCAAGCGTTGCTACGCCGCCAGAAGCTGACGCAGCATCTCAAGCAGGCATTGGCGCACCAAGAGTTCACCCTTCATTACCAGCCTAAGATCAATGCCGTAACCCGTGCGATGGTGGGTGTAGAGGCCTTGCTGCGCTGGCACAACCCCGAGCTGGGGCAGGTTTCACCAGCGCAATTCATTCCAGTGGCAGAAGAAGCAGGCTTGATTCTGCCGATTGGCAACTGGGTGCTGCAGCAGGCTTGCGCGCAGTGGGCCGCTTGGCGAGACGCGGGGTACGGTCACTGGTCTATGGCTGTCAATCTGTCCGCTTTGCAACTGGCTGACCCCAGCTTGCTCGATTTGATGCGCTCCTGCATTGAGCAACACCGCTGCGACCCGACGCAACTGGAGTTTGAAATCACCGAATCGCAACTGATGCGAAACCCAAGCGCAGCAGCGTCCACGCTGGCTGCGATCAAAGCGCTTGGCGTGAAGTTGTCCATTGATGACTTTGGCACTGGTCACTCCAGCTTGGCTTACTTGAAGCGCTTTCCTATCGATAAGCTCAAAATCGACCAGTCGTTTGTGCGTGAAATGCAAAGTGCTCCGGCTGATTTGGCTATTGTTCGCGCCACCATTGCACTGTCGCATGAGCTGGGGCTGCAATTGGTGGCCGAGGGGGTTGAAACCCTGGCTCAAGCTGAACAATTGACCGCGTTGGGTTGCGAAGAGCTGCAAGGTTACTTTTTTGCCCGCCCCCTTGACCCTGTCAAACTGATGGCATGGGCAGACTCACACCACCTGCCAACGCAGTCTTGATATGCACCCACACATCATGCTTTGCGTGGCTTGAGCGGTAGCGCTGCAGACGTTGCTATTTAGGGCGCTTGGGTGTGATGGACTTGGCGTCAGATGGCCAGCGATTTGTCATCTTTTGGACTTAAAGTCAACAAACTCGAACTGATAATAGGGCGCAGGAGACCCATTCATGAAAGCCCTTGAAATCAACCGCGAATTGGACCAAGCCCGTGATGCTGGCCCAGTCAAGGACATCGTCATTCCCCCCTGCCCACAGTTGCTGGTGCAGTTGCAAACCGAATTGAATCAGGCTGATCCCGATCCCCAAGTGGTCTCAGACATTGCCAGCAGCGATGTGGCCATGACGGCCGCGCTCATTCGCTTGGCCAACAGCCCGCTGTATGCCCGGCGTGAGGCCACCACCTCAGTGGCGCAAGCCGTGTCTATGCTGGGTCTCAGGCCCACGGCCACCATGTTGACTGGGTTTTTGTTGCGCCACGCCATTCGCATTGATCCCACCTTGATTGAGCATTTCTGGGAGTCTTCTACCCGCCGCTCCATGGCCATGGCGCACATTGCCGGGCAGTTGTATGGGGTGGATGTAGAAATTGCCAAGACCTGTGGGCTGTTTTTCCA
>JAVHPS010000518.1:0-3891 GCA_036170715.1 Rhodoferax sp.
CCCTGCGCGAAATCGTTTACAACGCCGGTGGCGAAGCCTCTGTGGTGGTGAACGCGGTCATGGCTGGCAAGGGCAACTATGGCTTCAACGCCGCCAATGACACCTATGGCGACATGATCGACATGGGTATCCTGGACCCGACCAAAGTGACCCGCACTGCACTGCAAAACGCAGCTTCTGTGGCGAGCCTGATGCTGACCACCGAATGCATGGTGTCCGAGTCTCCCAAGTCTGAAGCCGCTGGCGGCATGGGCGGTGGTGACATGGGTGGCATGGGCGGTATGGGTGGCATGGGCGGCATGGGCATGTAATGGCCGCACCCCACCGTGCGGGCTAGCTCGCACGGTGCCACAAAAAGCCTCGCAAAGCTTTTGCTCTGCGAGGCTTTTTATTTAATTTGATAGCATTAATCCCTTGTATTACAAGGGCTATGTGCCAAAATTTACATCAAATCAATTGAACCGGGTACTGACTGAAAACATCAACCCGGCAGTACCCAAAATATTCACCTGGGCTTGCCAATCGGGTTTGAACTCATAGGCCACGGCGGGAATCAACGCCAGCGAAAAACCCCTGAAATTCAGTGGCACCTTGTTTTCATACGGATCCCGGTAGCCATAGAGCACGCCAGCCGTCCATTTCATGGACAAGCGGTCGATGCCCGCAATCGATTTGTAAACCCGGCCCCACGGGTACAGGTACACCGTGGGTTGACCAAATGAATTGGTAAAAAACGCTGCGCCATCCAGGCTACGGTCGGGGTTCTCGCGCTCCAGGCCAACCATCACCACCCGTTTGTGCTCCGGGTCTTCCGAATAGTGATAAGTCAGGGGGCTGAACTGCCAGCGCACCTGCTTGCCCTGGATCCAGTCGGTCATAAAACCGGGTGCAGCCGAGGCCGGATTGGCCAGCTGGGCCACAATCAGCGCCGTGAACAAACGGCCTATTTTTTTCATGGTGAAGTATTTCTCAGTAGTGATGAAGCGGTTCTTGGAATGGCCAGGTGCGTTCAGACTGTGTGCGTCACTTGTAGGGGTACTGGCATTGAGTGGTTGCGCCTGGTTGGATGCGCAACAGCGGCAGCTAATTTATCGCCCGACCGCTGTGAGCGTTGGCCTGCGCATGCAAGCTCCCGCCAACACCACATTTTATTTCATCAATGCCCACGCACCGGATGCCCCTGCACAGCTGGCCGTTTGGTGGCTGCCACACCCCAACCCGCAGGCCCCGACGCTGCTGTACCTGCACGGGACGTTTCGCAACCTGGAAGGCAACCAGCACAAAATCAGCGCCTTGAACCAAGCCGGGTTCAACGTGCTGGCGCTGGACTACCGGGGCTGGGGTCAAAGCAGCCGCATCACCCCCTCCGAAGACAGCATCATGGCCGATGCGCGACGGGCCTGGGCTGAGTTGGTGCGGCGTGAACCGCGGCCGCGCCAGCGCGTGATTTACGGCCACTCCATGGGCAGCGGTGTCGCCGTCGGTCTGGCCAGCGCATTGGCGTACCCCCAAGACTACGGTGGTCTGATTCTGGAGTCGGCCTTCACCAGCTTTGCCGATGTCGCGCAGGAGGCGGGCGCTCTGGCGCGGTTGCTGAACCTGTTCAACCGCGAGCGCTTTAACTCACTTGACAAAATTGGGCAGGTGCAGGCTCCGCTGCTGATGCTGCACGGCGATCAGGACGACACCATTCCGATGGTGTTGGGCCAGCGCCTGTTTGTGGCGGCGACCCCCCCCAAACAATGGCGCAGCATCCAGGGTGCTGCGCACAGCGATCTGGACCTGGTCAACCCGACCCTGTACCAGACCACGCTGCAGGGTTTTGCAGCTGCCTACTTGTCTACCCAGTAGTAGTGGCTCAACTCAAGCATGGAGTGTCGCGCCTGATCCGATCGCAACAGGCAACGATCAGCGGCGCAAGCTGGCCAGCAAACCCGCCGTGGAACCATCCAGGCCAGCGGTGTTGCCGCTGTGCAGGCGGGCCTGCACGTCTTTGGCCAGCACCTTGCCCAGTTCCACGCCCCACTGGTCAAAACTGTTGATACCCCAGACCGAACCACTGACAAACACACGGTGCTCTTGCAAGGCAATCAGTGCCCCCAGGCTGGTCGGGCTCAAGTCGTCCAGCAGCAAAAAGGTGCTGGGGCGGTTGCCAGTAAAGTGCTTGTGGCCGCCCTCGTCAGATTGCCCCAGCATCAACGCCTGCGCCTGCGCCACGGCATTGGCCAGCAGCAGGGTGTGGTGTCCGTCGAGTGCATGTTTGGCTTTTTTGACGGCCACAAACTCCACTGGAACCACATCGGTGCCCTGGTGCAGCATTTGAAAATAAGCGTGTTGGCCGTTGGTGCCGGGCTCGCCCCACACCACGGGTGACGTGGCAAACGGCAAGGCCGCACCAGCGGCATCGACGCGCTTGCCGTTGCTCTCCATCTCCAGCTGCTGCAGGTACGCCGGGTAGCGCTTGAGCGCGGCATGGTAGGGCGCAACGCTGCGGCTGGTGAAGCCATGAAAGTTGCGGTACCACACGTCCAGCAGCCCCAAGCGCACCGGCAAATTTTGCGCCAAAGGTGCAGTGCGGAAATGCGTATCCATGTCATGCGCACCGGCCAGAAAGTCCCGAAAGCCCTGCGCCCCGATGGCGATGGCCAGCGGCAAGCCAATGGCCGACCAGACCGAATAGCGCCCGCCGACCCAGTCCCAAAAGCCAAACGTGGTACTGATGCCAAAGGCGTTGGCGGCGGCCACGTTGGTGGTGAGTGCCGCAAAATGCCGCGCAATGTCAATGCCGCCGTGGCGCTCAAACCAAGCTTTGGCGCTGTGCGCATTGGTCATGGTCTCGATGGTGGTGAAGGTCTTGCTGGCCACCAGAAACAGCGTGTGCTCAGGCTTGACCTTGCGCAGCACCGCGGCCAGTTCGTGCCCGTCCACGTTGGAGACAAAGTGAAAGCGTTTGCTTGGCAGCACAAATTCATCCAGCGCCAGCACCGCCATTTGCGGCCCCAAGTCAGAGCCGCCAATGCCGATGTTGACCACGTCGGTGATGCTGGTGTCGGCGCGCACCGTTTCGGCATAGGCCAGCATCGCGTCCAGCGTGGTGTGCACCTGCCTCAACTCATTTGCTACATTTTTAATAGCCAATAACCCTTTATCAAAAATGGCTGTAGGCGGATTTCTCAATAACCAGTGCATCACCTGGCGGCCTTCGGTGGTATTGATTTGTTCGCCTGCAAACATCGCGTCACGGTGCTCAGTCAAGCCGGTTTGCTGCGCCAGCGCCAGCAACAAGGCTTCTGTTTCGACATCAATGCGGTTTTTGGACAGGTCAGCAAACACGTGCGGCGCACTTTGGCTGAAGCGGGCAAAGCGCTGCGCATCGGCGGCAAAGGCCGCACGCACATCAAAACTGCGGCCGGTGGATTCAAACGCAGTTTGCAATTGACCCCAGGCGGGGGTGCGGTCACAGCGGGTTCGGGTCATGGCGACTCTCTCAGACGGTGGCTAAAAACAGGGGGCTGGGCTTGGCTGGCCGGTTCACGCCGCCAGCAGCAACTGGTCGAGCTTGTGCGCGTCGGCGCAAAAAGCGCGAATGCCCTCGGCCAGTTTTTCGGTGGCCATGGCATCCTGGTTCAGGGCCAGCCTAAAACCAGCCTCGTCGTAGTTCAAGCGTGGCACATCGAGCGCTTGCGCCGCCTGGGCATCCAGCGCGCACGGCAGCGGTGCTTTGCTGGCGGCCAGTTGTGCCAACAGATCGGGGCTGATGGTGAGCAGGTCGCACCCGGCTAGCGCCGTGATCTGACCCACGTTGCGAAAGCTCGCGCCCATCACCTCGGTGGCGATGCCAAACTTTTTGTAGTAGTTGAAGATTTGCGTCACCGACTGCACGCCGGGGTC
>JAVHPS010000519.1:0-3876 GCA_036170715.1 Rhodoferax sp.
CAAACCGCTGTTGCTGCCGTTGATCTTGATGCTGTCCGCCGTGGGCGCGTATGCCATCAACAACAACCCGGCGGATGTTTACTGGATGCTGGGCTTTGGCGTGCTGGGCTACATCTTCAAGATGTACGGCTTTCAGGTTGGGCCCATCATTTTGGGCATGATCCTGGGGCCGCTGATGGACTCGTCTTACCGCCAGGCCATGATCTCGGCCGAGGGCAACGTGGCGCAGTTTGCCGGTGAGTTTTTTACCTCACCGCTGTCTGCCATCATTCTGGCGGCGCTGACCTTCACGGTGGTCAGCCAAACCGCTTGGTGGCAGCGTTGGCGGGACCGCACGTCGGCATAATGCCCTTGAACCATTCCTGAGAGACCACACCATGACCGCACCCCACCTCCCCGCGCCCGGCGCAGACCGTGAACAAATTGTCGAAGGAGCCAACCCGCTGGGTCTGGAGGGCATCGAGTTCATTGAGTACGCCACGGCCAAGCCGCAAGCGCTGGGACAGGTGCTGGAAAGCATGGGCTTCAAGCCGGTGGCCAGGCATCGCTCGCGTGAGGTGCTGCTGTACCGCCAGGGCGACATCAACCTCATCGTCAATGCCCATGCCAAAGGCTCGCCCCTGAGCGACAAGCCGCAAATCAGCGCCATTGCCCTGCGCGTGCGCGATGCGGCCACGGCCTACAAGCGCGCCCTGGACCGTGGTGCCTGGGGCGTACCGACCCAAGTGGAGGTGATGGAGCTCAACATCCCGGCCATTCACGGGGTCGGTACCAGCCGCATTTACTTTGTGGACCGGCACAAGCAGTTTTCGATTTACGACGTGGATTTCACCCCCATTCCCGGGGTCGATCAACACCCTACGGCCACCGCCGGGCTGCACTTTTTTGGCGTGGTGCAATACATCGGCAACGACCGCACCGACGATTGGACCGAGTTTTACCGCGAACTTTTCGGGTTTACCGAGCTGCCGCCCGAGCAGCGTTTTGGCATTCTGCCCAAGGGACGTATTTTGCGCAGCCCCTGCCCACCTGCGTCGCGCTTCTACATTCAACTGATTGAGCCCGAAGCCGGCGTGCTGGATGTGGAGGACGACGAGGGCCTGCAGCGCGTTGGCCTGGGCACTGACGATGTGCTGGCCAGCGTGCACGCACTCGGTCAGCAGGGGGTTGAATTTGTGGCCTCAGACCGTGTGCAAACCAGTGCCCGCGGGGCTTTGACCAAGACCTGGTTGAGCGGCGTGAGTTTTGAGATTGTTCACAACCAGCGCGCCTGAACCATGAACAGCGCCAACATCAACGACTTTGCCATTGAGAGCCCCGCCCTGGCAGGCTCTCTGCAAGCCAAGCTGAGTGCCGTGCGAGCGGCCGGGTTTTCGCAAATCACCCTGTGCGCGCAAGACATCGTGAACCACCCGGGCGGTGTGGACGCGGGGGTTGCTGCCGTCTTGCACAGTGGTTTGCGCGTCTGCGGCTTTCACACCGCCATTGATTTTGAAGGGGTGAACGGCCCACTGCATGCGTACAAGCTGGATGTGGCCAAGGCCATGCTCAGCCTGTGCCACGCGCTGCACTGCCGCTTGCTGGTGCTGCCCTCATCCACTTTGGCACAGCACGCTGGCAGCACCAGCACACTGGTGCAAGACCTGCGCCAACTGGCCATGCTGGCCATTCCGATGGCGATCAAAGTGGCCTACCAAGGGTGCAGCACAGGCAGCGTGGTGCAAGATGACTGGCAGGCCTGGGACTGGGTGTGTCAGGCCGACATGCCCAACCTGGGCCTGTGCCTTGATACCTATGCGCTGCTGGCCAGCGGCACAGCGGTGAACCTCTTGCGCGAAGACCTGGACATGCTCGATACCGACAAGGTGTTTTTGGTGCGGCTGGCAGACCAACTGGGCGACCCGGCTGCGCCTTGGCGGGTGTTCCCCGGTGATGGCAACCACCGTCTGGCCTTGGCCGCCATCGTCAGCACCCTGCACACCCTGGGCTATCGGGGCAACTACAGTCTGGCGGCCTGCAATGACGACCATGCGGCCATGCCGGCGCAGCAGGTGGCGCAGCGCGCCCAAGCCGCAGCCCGCTGGCTGGGGCAAGACGTGCTGCAACGCAGTGTGCCGCTGCCTAACCAGATTCGGCTGCGCCGCGCCAGCGCTGGTTAGCCCCCCATGAGCAGTTTGTTCGAGAGTTTTCTGGCCACGCCGCAGGTCACGCAAGCCCTCAGTGACCGGGCGGTGATAGAAGCCATGCTGCGCGTTGAGGCGGCACTGGCACGGGCACACAGCCGTGTCGGCCTGCTGCCCCAGGCAGTGGCGCAGTCGATCATCGACACCTGCAAGGTTGAACTGTTTGACGTGCCCAAGCTGGTGCGCGAGAGTGCCCAATGCCGCAGCCTGGCCACGCCCCTGGTCAATGCCCTGCGCGACACCGTGGCGCTGTTCAACCCGCAGGCGGCTGGCCTGGTGCACCTGGGCTGCACCGACCAGGAACTGGTGGACACCGCCCTGGCGCTGGTCACGCGCCAGGTGCTCACCGATATTGAAGCGGATCTGGCGCAAACCGTGCACGCGCTGCTGACGTTGGCGGCTACACACGCGGATGCCGCCCTGCTGGCCCGCCCCCCCCAACCCTTGGCAGCCATCACCACCTTTGGCCTGGCCTGCAGCCAGTGGGTCGCCCCTTTGGTACGCAGCCAGCAGCGGTTGCGATGGGCCGCAGACGGTGCACTGTGCCTGCGGCTGGGCGGCGACCCCTTCAGCCGCGCTGCATGGCACAACCAGGACGCACAACGGATGGCCCTGATGGCCGCAGAGCTTGAGCTGGGCGTGCCCGCCGTGTCGGGCGATGTGTCGCATGACGAAACCGTGGCGCTGGCGTGCGCGCTGGGGGTATTGGCCGGCGGGCTGGGCAGCATGGCGGCCGACATCGCCCACATGGCACAGCCTGAAGTGGGTGAGCTGGCACAGTCAGCGGCAGCCGTGGCCCCGGTGCCCGGTGCCAAACCGGTTGCGCTTGAGCCCATGGCCACGCTGTGCCTGAGCGCGTTGGCAACGGCGCAGCAGATACCGCAACAGGTGGCTACCTTGCTGGCCACACTGTCGCGGCCCAGCGGCACGGCAGTGGGCCAATGGCAAGCCCAAGTGGCGCAGTGGCCCGCGCTGTTGAGCGCCAGCCAGACCCTGACCCAGGCCGTGGCGCACCTGGTGCGTGGTCTGCAGGTGGACACCCCACGTATGCGCCGCAACCTGGATGCCGTGCGCGCCAGTCTGCCTGCCAAAGAGGCCAAGGCACGCTTGTCGCCCGAGCTGGTGCAACAGGCCTGCGCCCTGACCCACACCCAGATCGCGGCCCTGCAGACGCTGCACGTTGTCGCACCCTAGTGTCACGCTCCCAGAAATGATGTCCAGCACAACCCTGCCATGCTGACGCGCATTTACTCTGACATCTTTTTGCAGTACTTCTTTGGGGCCACCTGGTGCTCCAGCGCCTGATCTGCGCGCTTGCCATTCACCCAGGCGGTAGCGCCTGAAAAAATCAAATTAAATAGCGCACTATGCACTGTATACAAGGGCTATAGGCTGTTTTTATAAAAATATCTTGAAGGAACTCCACCATGGATTTCGCCCTGTCTGATGAACAAAAAATGATCGTCGCCACCGTGCGCCGTTTCATCGCCGAAGCACTGCACCCGCTGGAAGACGAGCTGGACGCACAAGGTGGCCTGCCCAAAGAGAAGGCATTGGCCATTTTTCACAAGTCCAAAGCTTTGGGGTTGTACGCCCTGAACATGCCTGAACACCTGGGCGGCGGTGGCCTGTCCACGCTGGACCGCATCTTGTGCGAAGAGCAGTTTGGCCACACCTCTGACTACCTGATTCG
>JAVHPS010000520.1:0-17722 GCA_036170715.1 Rhodoferax sp.
TCGGGCGGCTGTTTGATGAGCCGCCTACACCCCAAAGCCTGGCCGGGTACATTGCAGCGCGCTACACCTTTGAGGTGCTCAAACGCATTGACGGTGTCCCAACCCGTCAAAGTTCGCTGGCTGCTTTTCAGCAGCGTCAACCCATGAATCTGGATGGATTTCACGTCAACTTCAATGCCCTGGGTCGCAGCGGTGCCTATGTGACGCAAAGCATGATCACCACGGATGGGCGCTTGATTGGTTGAGTCTGCAATACCGCGAGTTGGCTCACCAGCCCCGCATTACCCGTGGCGCAAAACCGTGGTTCAGCGGACCATTGCCGTACCCGGTTTTAACCGCTGCGCCGGCTTGCAGAGCCTGGCGCACAAACGTGCGTGCGGCTTGCACGGCAGCGGGCAGCGCCGCCCCCAAGGCCAGGTGTGCGGCAATGGCGCTGGACAGGGTACAACCCGTGCCGTGCGTGTTGGCCGTGGCAATGCGCGGGGCTTGCATCCACAGCGGCTCGGCTGCGCGTTGCAGCAACACATCCACCACGCTGTCACCCGGTAAGTGTCCGCCCTTGAGCAGCACCGCCTGCGCGCCTTGATCAAGCAGCACCTGCGCCGCTTGCGCCATGTCTTGCGGCGTGTGCAAGGGGCGGCCCACCAGCAGCGCGGCCTCGTCCAGGTTGGGGGTGATCAGCTGTGCGCGGGGAAACAGCTCGGCCACCAGCACGGCAATGGCCGGGTCGTCAATTAGCTTGGCTCCGCTGGTGGCGACCATCACCGGGTCCAACACCACGCGCTGCAGGTGGTGGCGGTCAATGGCCTGCGCCACGGTGCGCACGATGTCAGGCGCGTGCAGCATGCCGATCTTGACCGCATCCACGCCAATGTCTTCCAGCACCGCGTCAATCTGCTGGCGCAGCATGTCAGGTGGCACGCCGTGGATGGCGCGCACGCCAGTGGTGTTTTGTGCCGTCAGCGCGGTGATGGCCGTCATGCCAAAGCAGCCCAGGGCGGCAAAGGTTTTCAGGTCAGCCTGGATGCCAGCGCCGCCACCGCTGTCAGAGCCGGCAATCGACAAGACCCGGGGATAGTGATCAGAACTTTCAATATTCATAGCTACCAACCCTTGTTATAAAAGGGCTAGAGCCCTAAAAAGAATATAAATAAATGCATCACGCCAACGTGGGTGCTGGCACAAACAAAGGCTGAAACCCCTGTGCCGCCGCACACGGGTCATCGGCAGCACAGATGGCGCTGACCACCGCCAGCCCGTGTGCTCCGGCCTGCAACACCGCCGCTGCATTGCCCGCATGAATGCCACCAATGGCCACCAACGGCAAGGCGGTCAGGGCGCGCGCCTGACGCAGACCGGCCAAGCCCCAGGGCGTGCCAGTGTCGGTTTTGGTAGGGGTTGGGTACACCGGGCTGACCCCCAGATAGTCCACCGGCAGCGTGGCAGCGCGCGCCACATCATCCAGGCTTTCGACCGACCAGCCAATGAACACGGCCGGAGGCAGCAAGCGCCGGGCATCTACGGGTGACAGGTCAGACTGACCCAGGTGCACCCCTTGCGCACCACAGGCCAAGGCCACGTCGATGCGGTCGTTGATCACCAAGGGCACGCTCAGCGGGTTCAACACGGCTGCAAGCGCACAGGCCAGCGCGACAAAGTCGCGCGTGCTGGCATTTTTTTCACGCAGCTGCACACAGCTCACACCGCCCTGCACGGCTTGCTGCACCACGTCAATCAGCGAGCGGCCGCGCAGCGCCTGCGGGTCAGTCACCAGGTACAGGCGCAGGGCGTGCACCAAACGCTGCCGCTCCACGGCACTGGAACTGCTCTGCACCGGATAGTTGCTCTGTATTAAATAGCTACTCACCCTTTAAACACCTGGGCTCAAGTGCATTTTTAACCTTGACATGAAGCAGGCTTCATCCATCAGTTGCAACTGATCCAGCAGCGCAATCTGCAGGCTGCCAACCCCTTGCCCCTGGGCCATGACCTGCAGAGCGGCCACTTCACCCACCACGCCCAGGTACGCCATGGCCGCCACGGTGGCGCGCCAGGCATCGGGCTGCACGGCGCAAAACGCCCCCACCAGCGCACTGGCCGAACAACCCACGCCGGTAATGCGCGTCATCCATTCATGACCGTTGGCCAGGCTGGCGTGACGGCCGTGCGCGTCAAACACGTGATCCACCAGCCCACTGATGCAGACCACGCCGCCGGTTTGCCGCGCCAAGTCGCGCCCGGCCTGCAAGGCATCGATCACGGTGGCGCTGCTGTCCACGCCCCGGGTCTGCACCGCCACGCCGGCCACGCTCATGATTTCGGAGGCGTTGCCCCGAATCACTGATGGCATGGCGGTCTGCAGCAGCACCTCGATGCTCTGATTACGATAGCTGGTAGCCCCCGCGCCAACCGGATCCAGCACGGTTTTAATGCCACGCCTGGCAGCCACCGCCAGGCCTTGGCGCATGCTCTCGATCCAGTACGGCTCCAGCGTGCCGATGTTGAGCACCAGCGCCTGCGCGATGGCGGCCATGTCGGCCACCTCTTCGTGCGCGTGCGCCATCACCGGCGCAGCGCCCATGGCCAGCAGAAAGTTGGCGTTGTAGTTCATTACCACCAGGTTGGTGATGGAGTGCACCAGCGGGTGCTGGCTGCGAACCGCGCACACGTCGGCCCAGATGTCGGATGAAGTAAGCAAGTTGGCCATGTCAGATCCTGTCAAGGTGATCCGGGGCCGCTGACGCAACGCATGTTGCTGACGCTTTCCTACGCTGGCATGACCCAGATCAGGTTCAAAGAGTGTTTCTCAGCCACCCGACCGGGCGGCACCTCTAGCGGATTGAATTATGACGCAGGCACGTGCAAAGCCTGACCTGCAAAGACCACGCTACACGGCTAGCGTGCGCCAGACCGTTTTGCCCTTGCTGTCCTTGTCAACCTGCGCCAGCACGCCTTCGTGCGCGGCCAGTTCCTGCTCGTTGGCCAGGATCACCGGTAGCACCAGGCCGCTCAAATCGACGGCGGCCATTTTGTGGCCGCTGGCATCCACGGCACTGGCATCGTCCATCAGCAGGGCTTCCTGACCCCGAGTGAGGTTGATGTAGACATCGGCCAGCAACTCGGCATCCAGCAGCGCACCGTGCAGCGTGCGGCCCGAGTTGTCCACTTCCAGCCGGTCACACAGGGCATCGAGTGAATTGCGTTTGCCAGGGAACAGCTCTTTGGCCATGACCAGGGTGTCGGTGACACTGGCCACCACTGCTTTCACCGGCGGCTGGCCCAGCAACGCCAGCTCCATGTTCAAAAAACCCAAGTCAAACGGCGCGTTGTGGATCACCACATGCGCACCGCTGAGGTAGTCCATCAGGTCTTGCGCAATGTCAGCAAACTTGGGTTTATCTTTGAGGAACTCGGTGGTGATGCCGTGCACCTTGAGCGCTTCTTCATGGCTGTCGCGCCCCGGATTCACATAAATGTGGCGGTTGTTGCCGGTGAGCTTGCGGTGCAGCATCTCGACGCAACCGATCTCGACGATGCGGTCGCCGTTGTCAGCCGACAGGCCGGTGGTTTCGGTGTCCAGGAATATTTGTCGCATGGTCAGTTGAGGACAGCGCTAAAGGCCGATCCCACAAAGTATCAATGATTTTCCTTGGCGTGGTTGATGCTGTATTTTGGAATCTCAATCACCAGGTTTTTCTGCGCCAAAATGGCCTGGCAGCTCAAGCGCGAGTTCGGTTGCAGGCCCCAGGCACGATCAAGCAAATCGTCCTCTTCGTCCTCGGACGGAGCCAGCGACTCAAAGCCTTCTTTGACGATCACGTGACAGGTGGTGCAAGCGCAACTCATCTCGCAGGCGTGCTCGATCGGGATGTGGTGTTCCAGCAAAGCTTCACAAATGGACGTGCCTGCGGGCGCAGACACCTCTGCGCCGTCAGGACAATATTCGGCGTGGGGCAGGATTTTGATGATCGGCATATTAGTCAGTTGGGGTCAGAGCACATGTGCTGCGCAAAGTGGTCTGACCCACATATTTATCCAATTAGTTGAGGGCGATGGTTTCAATGTTTTTACCTGCCAGCGCGTGCTGGATGCCCCGGTTCATGCGCAGGGCAGCAAAGGCTTCGGTGCCTTTGGCCAGTGCCTGCGTCAGGGCTTCAATGGCCTTGGCATCTTCCAGGCTCGGGGCAGCCTGCACGGCATGCAGCAAGCGGTCTATTTCAGCCCGCTGCACGGCATTGAGTAAATCACCGTCGGCATGCAGGGCGCTGACCGTGGCCAGCACCATGCGCTCGGCATCCACGCGCGCCTCGCGCACGGCACGCACCTGCATGTCTGCTTCAGCGGTGCTGAAACTCTCGGCCAGCATCTGCGCAATCTGATCGTCGGCCAGGCCGTAGGAGGGCTTGACAGCAATTTGCGCTTCAACCCCGCTGGTCTGTTCACGCGCTGACACGCTCAGCAACCCATCGGCATCCACGGTAAAGGTCACGCGAATACGTGCCGCCCCCGCCACCATCGGTGGAATGCCACGCAGCTCAAACCGTGCCAGGCTACGGCAATCAGCCACCAGGTCACGCTCACCCTGCACCACGTGCAACGCCAGCGCGGTCTGGCCGTCCGTGTAGGTGGTGAAGTCTTGCGCGCGGGCGCAGGGGATGGTCTCGTTGCGCTGCACGATGCGCTCGACCAGCCCGCCCATGGTTTCAATGCCCAGCGACAATGGAATCACGTCCAGCAGCAGCAAGTCGCCACCCGGGTTGTTGCCCGCCAACTGGTTGGCCTGAATGGCAGCGCCCAGGGCCACCACCTCATCCGGGTTCAGGTTAGTCAGCGGCGTTTGTCCAAAAAACGCACCCACTGCTTTTTGAATCTGCGGCATGCGTGTGGAGCCGCCCACCATCACGACACCTTGGATGTCTTGCACCGTGAGCTTGGCATCGCGCAGCACTTTGCGCACCGCATTCAAGGTGCGGGCTGTCAGCGCGCTGGTGGCCGATTCAAAGTCGGCGCACTTTACGTCAAAAGTGACTCTAGCCCAGGTAGATGTTGCATCAAACGCTACACAATCTGAAGCAGACAAACATTCTTTGCAATTTCTGGCTACCGCCTTGAGGGTGGCTTTATCAGATGGACTGGCTTGCTCCATTGACCCCGCCCCGGTTTGCGCCAGCACCCAGTCGGCCAGCGCGTGGTCGTAATCGTCACCGCCCAAGGCCGAGTCGCCGCCCGTGGCCACCACTTCAAACACGCCTTGCGTCAGACGCAGAATCGAGATGTCAAAGGTGCCGCCGCCCAGGTCATAAATCGCGTACAGCCCCTCGGACGCATTGTCCAGTCCGTAGGCAATGGCCGCCGCTGTAGGCTCGTTAATCAAACGCAGCACGTTCAAACCGGCCAGCTGCGCGGCATCTTTGGTGGCTTGCCGCTGGGCATCGTCAAAGTAGGCGGGCACGGTGATGACCGCACCATACACGTCGCTGTTGAACGTGTCTTCGGCCCGGTAACGCAAGGTAGCCAAAATATCGGCGCTGACCTCCACCGGGGATTTTTCGCCCTGCACCGTCTGCAGGCCCAGCATGCCGGGGTGGTCGACAAACTGGTACGGCAGCTTGGCCGCCAGGGCCACGTCTTTCAAGCCGCGGCCCATAAAGCGCTTGACCGAGGCGATGGTGTTTTGCGGGTCTCCGACACCGTTGACCAGCGCTTCGTCACCAATCTGGCGGCCACCACCGGCCAGGTAGCGCACCACCGACGGCAGAATCACCCGGCCCTGGGCATCGGGCAAACATTCGGCTACGCCGTGGCGCACCGAAGCCACCAGGGAATGGGTCGTGCCCAGGTCAATGCCCACGGCAATGCGCCGTTGATGCGGATTGGGGGTTTGCCCGGGTTCTGAAATTTGGAGTAAGGCCATGGTGTATTAAAAATCAAATGCGTCCAGCCGAGTGTTCACGTCGGCGTTAAAACGCGCCAGAAACATGAGCGACCTGACCTGCGCTACAGCCGCCGTGTAGTCGTGTGCCACATCCAGCAAATGCTCAATTTTTTGCAGCGTGTCACGCTCAGTTTGCTTGCACTGCAGACTGATTTTTTCTAAATCTTCAGCCGTTGCAGCATCATCGAGCGCCTCACGCCACTCCATTTGTTGCAGCAAAAAAGCAGCGGGCATGGCGGTGTTGTTTTCAGCGTTTACCGGTGCACCTTGCAGTTCACACAGGTAGGCGGCACGTTTGAGCGGGTCTTTCAGGCGTTGGTAAGCCTCGTTGATGCGCACCGACCATTGCATGGCAATGCGCTGTGCCGCCGCGCCCTGGGCAGCAAATTTGTCAGGATGGGCTTGGCGTTGCAAGTCTTTCCAGCGTGCATCCAGCACGGCGCGGTCTTGCCTGAAACGCCGCTCCAGACCGAACAGCGTGAAGTCGTCGGCTTGAAGATTCACACCCGAAACGACTCGCCGCAGCCGCAGCGGTCACGCTCTTTGGGATTGTTGAACTTGAAGCCTTCATTGAGGCCTTCGCGCACAAAATCGAGCTCAGTGCCGTCCAGATAGGCAAAGCTCTTGGGGTCCACCAGCACCTTCACGCCATGGCCTTCAAACACCAGGTCTTCCGGGGGGATGTCGTCCACGTATTCGAGCTTGTAGGCCATGCCGGAACAACCGGTGGTTTTGACACCCAGGCGCACGCCCACGCCCTGACCGCGTTTGGTCAGGTAACGGGTAATGTGCCGGGCAGCGGCTTCAGTCAGCGTCACAGCCATGATGTATGAACAGGTTGGGTTTCTGGTGCGTGGCAGGTAAAAAACGTCGTGGCAGAGCGGAGCTGGTTGCGTGTCCAGCACCCGCTGCCAAGCTCACCTCAAAGTTAAATTTTCAGGCCGACTGGGCTTCGGCGTGCTTTTGGCGGTAGTCATTGACTGCCGCCTTGATCGCATCCTCGGCCAAAATCGAACAGTGGATTTTGACAGGCGGCAGCGCCAATTCTTCGGCAATCTGGCTGTTTTTTAGTTCAGATGCCTGCTCCAGCGTCTTGCCCTTGACCCATTCGGTGACCAGTGAACTGGAGGCAATGGCCGAGCCACAGCCGTAGGTTTTGAAGCGCGCGTCTTCAATGACCCCGGTCTCGGGGTTGACCTTGATCTGCAGCTTCATCACGTCACCGCATGCGGGCGCGCCCACCATACCCGTGCCCACCGACTCGTCACCTTTGTCAAATGAGCCCACGTTACGCGGGTTTTCGTAGTGGTCTACCACTTTTTCAGAATATGCCATGGTGTTTCTCCTTGGTTGAATTAATGCGCACTCCACTGAATCGTGGAAATATCAATGCCTTCTTTGTACATGTCCCACAGCGGGCTCAACTCGCGCAGGCGGGCCACGTTCTCGGTGATGGTCTGCACCGCGTAGTCAATTTCCGCGTCGGTGGTCCAGCGCCCGATGGTCATGCGCAGGCTGCTGTGGGCCAGCTCGTCACTGCGGCCCAGGGCGCGCAACACGTAACTGGGCTCCAGGCTGGCGCTGGTGCAGGCCGAACCACTGGACACCGCCAGCCCCTTGATGCCCATGATGAGCGATTCGCCCTCGACATAGTTGAAGCTGATGTTGAGGTTGTGCGGCACGCGCTGGGTCAGGTGGCCGTTGATGAAGACCTGCTCGATGCCAGTCAGGCCTTTGACCAAGCGGTCATGCATGGCTTGGATGCGCGGCAACTCTTGCGCCATTTCTTCCTTGGCAATGCGGTAGGCCTCGCCCATGCCCACAATCTGGTGCGTCGGCAAGGTACCCGAGCGCATGCCGCGCTCATGACCGCCGCCGTGCATTTGGGCCTCGATGCGCACGCGTGGTTTGCGCCGCACAAACAGTGCGCCAATACCTTTGGGGCCGTAGGTTTTGTGCGAGGTCAGGCTCATCAAATCGACCGGCAACTGGCTCAAATCAAACGCCACACGGCCAGTGGCCTGGGCCGCATCGACGTGGAAGATGATGCCCTTTTCACGACACACCGCACCCAGTGCAGCAATGTCCTGAATCACGCCAATTTCATTGTTCACAAACATCACGCTGGCGAGGATGGTGTCGGGGCGAATCGCCGCCTTGAAGGCATCCATGTTCACCAGACCATCTTCCTGCACGTCGAGGTAAGTGACTTCAAAGCCCTGGCGCTCCAGCTCGCGGCAGGTGTCGAGCACGGCTTTGTGCTCGGTCTTGACGGTGATGAGGTGTTTGCCCTTGGTTTGATAAAAGTGCGCTGCACCCTTCAACGCCAGGTTGTTCGACTCAGTGGCCCCGCTGGTCCAGACAATTTCACGCGGGTCAGCACCCACCAAAGCCGCCACTTGCTCACGGGCTTTTTCAATAGCGGCTTCAGCCTCCCAGCCCCAGGCGTGGCTGCGCGATGCCGGGTTGCCAAAATGCTCACGCAACCAGGGAATCATGGCATCCACCACGCGCTGGTCGCAGGGGTTGGTGGCGCTGTAGTCCATGTAAATGGGGAAGTGGGGGGTGCTGTCCATGGTTAACTTTCTTTGCAATGAACTTAAATTACATCTTGGCGAAGCTGCCGCCGAGCGCAAACACCGAGTTGGGGGCATTGACACGAATCGGTTGCATCACCGGCAGGGTCGAAATGGCGCGTTTCAGGGTCGGTTTGTCTTCGAGCTCAAAGCCTTTTGCAATCTGGTCATCCACCAGTTTTTGCAAGCTGACCGAGTCCAGAAATTCCACCATTTTCACATTCAGCGCCGCCCATAGTTCGTGCGTCATGCAGCGCGAATTTTCGCCCAGGCAATTTTCTTTGCCACCGCACTGCGTCGCATCCATCGGTTCATCCACCGAGGTGATGATTTCGGCCACCGTGATGTCTGCCGGAGCGCGCGCCAGGGTGTAGCCGCCGCCCGGGCCGCGGGTGGACTCGACCAACTGGTTGCGACGCAGCTTGCCAAACAACTGCTCCAGATACGACAAGGAGATTTGTTGGCGCTGGCTGATGGCCGCCAGCGTCACCGGGCCAGCACTCTGGCGCAATCCCAGATCGATCATGGCGGTAACGGCAAAACGGCCTTTGGTGGTGAGACGCATGGCGAGCTCCTGAAATGCAAATTGGTTGACTAACGGGCTCAACTATAGCGTAAAACCCTAGTGAATTTGTCAGGTAAGTAGACTGATTAGTATTTTTTTAAGGTTATTTCAGAACAGCTATATTTTTTATAGCTTACTACGCTTTATAAAAAAGGGCTAGATGTACTTTTTGTTGATAATTTTTAATCTGCAAGGGTCACATGGTCACTGCCGGACGCACCAAAGGCCTGCTCTTTCAAGATCGCCAGCTGATCCCGCACCCGCGCGGCTTTTTCAAACTCCAGGTTGCGGGCGTGTTCCAGCATCAGCTTTTCCAGCCGCTTGATCTCGCGCGAGATGTCTTTTTCGCTCATGTCTTCCACCTGGGCCCGCTGCATGGCATCGCGCTCGAGTTTTTCGGCCTCTTTACCGGCTTTTTCGCTGTACACACCGTCAATCAGGTCGCGCACTTCTTTCACAATGCTGCGCGGCGTGATGCCGTGCGCCAGGTTATGCGCCACCTGTTTGACGCGGCGGCGCTCGGTCTCGCCGATGGCGCGTTGCATGGAGTCGGTGATCTTGTCTGCATACAAAATCGCCCGCCCCTCCACGTTGCGCGCGGCACGGCCAATGGTCTGAATCAAGGAACGCTCAGAACGCAAAAAACCCTCTTTGTCGGCATCCAGGATCGCCACCAGAGAGACTTCTGGAATGTCCAGGCCTTCGCGCAACAGGTTGATGCCCACCAGCACGTCAAACGTGCCCAGGCGCAGGTCACGCAAGATTTCGACCCGCTCCACGGTGTCAATGTCGCTGTGCAGGTAGCGCACCTTGACCCCGTTGTCGCTCAAATAGTCAGTGAGCTGCTCGGCCATGCGCTTGGTCAGGGTGGTGATCAACACGCGCTCGTGCTTGTCTACGCGAATGCGGATTTCTTGCAACACGTCGTCCACTTGGGTTGTGGCCGGGCGCACTTCCACCTCAGGGTCTACCAAGCCGGTGGGGCGCACCAGTTGCTCCACCACTTGGCCAGCGTGGTCTTTTTCCCACTGCGCGGGCGTGGCCGAGACAAAGATGGCCTGGCGCATCTTGGTCTCGAATTCTTCAAACTTGAGCGGCCGGTTGTCCAGCGCACTGGGCAGCCGAAAGCCGTAGTCCACCAGCGTGGTTTTGCGCGAGCGGTCACCGTTGTACATGCCGCCAAACTGGCCAATCAACACGTGCGACTCGTCCAGAAACATCACCGCATCCTTGGGCAGGTAGTCGGTCAGCGTGGCCGGTGGCTCGCCGGGCGCGGAACCACTGAGGTGGCGCGAGTAGTTCTCAATGCCCTTGCAGTGCCCCACTTCGCTGAGCATTTCCAGGTCAAACCGGGTGCGCTGCTCCAGGCGTTGCGCCTCCACCAGTTTGCCCTGGCTGACAAATTCCTTCACGCGGTCACTGAGTTCAATTTTGATCGCTTCCACTGCCGACAGCACCTGCTCGCGCGGGGTCACGTAATGGCTGCTGGGGTAAACGGTAAAGCGCGGAATTTTCTGCCGGATGCGCCCGGTGAGCGGGTCAAACAGTTGCAGACTCTCGATTTCGTCGTCAAACAGCTCAACGCGAATCGCCATCTCGGAGTGCTCCGCCGGAAAAATGTCGATGGTGTCACCGCGCACGCGAAACGCGCCACGGCTGAAGTCGATGTCGTTGCGCTGGTACTGCATGCGCACCAGTTGCGCAATCATGTCGCGCTGGCCCATTTTGTCGCCAACACGCAGGGTCATCACCATCTGGTGGTAGGCCTCGGGCTGACCAATGCCGTAAATGGCCGACACCGTGGCCACGATCACCACGTCACGCCGCTCCAGCACGCTTTTGGTGCAACTCAGACGCATTTGCTCGATGTGCTCGTTGATGGCCGAGTCTTTTTCAATGAACAGGTCACGCTGCGGCACATAGGCCTCGGGCTGGTAATAGTCGTAATAGCTGACGAAATACTCGACCGCGTTTTTCGGGAAAAACTCGCGGAATTCGCTGTACAACTGCGCCGCCAGCGTCTTGTTGGGCGCAAAAACAATAGCAGGCCGACCCAGCCTGGCAATCACATTGGCCATGGTGAAGGTTTTGCCCGATCCGGTCACGCCGAGCAGAATCTGGAACACCTCGCCGTCGTTGACCCCCGCAACCAGTTGGTTGATGGCCTCGGGCTGGTCTCCGGCGGGTGGGTACGGCTGGTACAGCTCGAAAGGGGAATCGGGATAAGTAACGAACGTGCCGGCCCGGACAGACGCGGCATCATCGGTCAAGGTCAACACAACAGGAGCAGAAACAGCGGTCATACAACGAAAAGTGGGGGTATCGCAGACGCTAAAATTAGCCCCCGCAATCCGGCAAAACCCTCATTCTCGTTTTTTTTCCAAACCCACACTGCAACAGGAACCCACCATGTCTCTCTTCTCCGCTGTCGAAATGGCCCCACGCGACCCGATCCTGGGCCTGAACGAACAGTTCAACGCCGACACCAACCCGGCCAAAGTGAACCTGGGTGTAGGCGTGTACTTCGACGACAACGGCAAATTACCCTTGCTGGAATGCGTGTTGACGGCCGAAAAAGCCATGATGGATGCCCCCAAGCCCCACGGTTACCTGCCCATTGACGGTATTGCCGCTTACGACGCAGCCGTCAAGGCCCTGGTGTTTGGTGCGGACAGCGAACCGGTCACAAGCGGGCGTGTGGCCACCATCCAGGCACTGGGCGGTACCGGCGGCCTGAAGGTGGGGGCAGATTTCCTGAAAAAACTCAGCCCCAATACCAAAGTATTGATTTCCGACCCCAGCTGGGAAAACCACCGCGCCCTGTTCACCAACGCCGGATTCAAGGTGCAAAGCTACCGCTATTACGACGAAGCCACCCGCAGCCTGAACTTTGCCGGTATGTTGGCCGACCTGAATGCGGCCGAAGCCGGCACGGTGGTGGTGTTGCACGCCTGCTGCCACAACCCTACAGGCTACGACATCACGCCGGCGCAATGGGATCAGGTCATTGCGGCCGTGAAAGCGCGTGGCTTGGTGCCGTTCCTGGACATGGCGTACCAGGGTTTTGGCTACGGCTTGGCTGAAGATGGTGCCGTGATCGGTAAATTTGTCGCTGCCGGTCTGATGTTTTTTGTGGCCACGTCTTTCAGCAAAAGCTTCAGCCTGTACGGTGAACGCGTGGGTGCATTGAGCGTGGTGTGCAAAGACAAAGAGGAAATGGCCCGCGTGTTGAGTCAACTCAAGATCGTGATCCGCACCAACTACAGCAACCCGCCCACCCATGGCGGAGCCATCGTGACCGCCGTGTTGAGCACGCCCGAGTTGCGCGCCCTGTGGGAAAAAGAACTCGGCGAGATGCGCGTGCGCATCAAGGCCATGCGTCAAAAGCTGGTCGACGGCCTCAAGGCAGCTGGCATCAAACAAGATATGAGCTTTATCACCACGCAAATCGGCATGTTCAGCTACTCAGGCCTGTCCAAAGACCAGATGGTGCGCCTGCGCAATGAGTTTGGCGTGTACGGCACCGATACCGGGCGCATGTGCGTGGCCGCGCTCAACAGCAAGAACATTGATTACGTCTGCGCCTGCATCGCCAAAGTGATCTGACCGGCCGCGCCGTACCGCCGCACTTACCCCCACACCACAGAACGCATCGAGATCGATGCGGCCTGAAAACTGGTGTTGAAAAACCGCACCGGTTCGCCCGCCTGCACCGCCCCTGCGGCATACAGCAGGGGCAGAAAATGCTCGGTACTGGGGTGTGCCATGGAGCTTGACGGCAATTGCTGAAAATCCTGCAAGGCGCTCAAATCACCCGCTTCAATCTGCCGTGCGATGATTTGATCAAAGTCCAGCGCCCAGTCGTAAGCCTGCCCCTCTGCGGCATCCATGCGCAGCGCGCGCAAGTTGTGCACCAAGTTGCCACTGGCCACAATCAGTACCCCCTGTTGACGCAACACCGCCAACTGCTGCCCCATTGCAACGTGTGCGGCTGGGGGTTGACTGGCATCCATGCTGAGCTGAATCACCGGAATGTCTGCTGCCGGGAACATGGGTTTAAGCACACTCCAAGCGCCATGATCCAACCCCCAGGCATGGTCATCCAGCTGCAGCGGTAGCGCACTGCCTGGTGGGTGCAGTTGTTGCGCCAACGCAGCCGCCGCCTCCGGCCAGCCTGGCGCAGGGTATTGCTGGGCAAACAGTTCAGCCGGGAAACCACCAAAGTCATGAATCGTTCGCGGCTGGGCCATGGCCGTCAAGCACCACCCCTGGCTTAACCAGTGCGCAGAAACACACAAAATGAGTTCGGGTTTGGGCCAGCTGTGGCCAAACTGTGCCCCCAGTGACTGCCAGCTTTGATAAAACGGATTACCGTGCAAAGCATTCATCGGACTGCCATGGCCAACAAATAGAACCGGCAAACGGCTTGATTTTTGTAAAATCTTGATGTCCATTAAGTACAGCCTATCGTGATAAGGCTGCCATTGTCAGTCGATGTTCAGGTGAATGTATTCAAGTCCTGTTATATTGCACTGCAACATTTTTACAAAAGAGGTATTCCCGTGCTCTACAAACTCTACGAAACCCAGCGTTCAATGATGGAGCCCTTCACCGATCTGGCGCAATCCGCTGCCAAGGTGTACAGCAACCCTCTGTCCCTGCTGGGCCAGCACCCCATGGCGCAGCGCATTTCAGCGGGCTACGACCTGCTGCACCGTTTGGGCAAAGATTACGAAAAACCAGAGTTTGGCATCCGTTCCGTCGAAGTTGACGGCGTTGAGATGGCCATCCATGAGCGCATTGAAATCCAGAAGCCGTTCTGTCAGTTGCGCCGCTTCAAACGCTTCACCGACGACGTGGCCACCCTGACCAAGCTCAAAGGTCAGCCCGCAGTGCTGATCGTCGCGCCACTGTCAGGCCATTACGCCACCTTGTTGCGTGACACCGTCAAAACCATGTTGAAAGACCACAAGGTCTACATAACCGACTGGACCAATGCACGCCTGGTGCCCACGTCCGAGGGCGACTTTAGCCTGGATGACTACATCAACTACGTGCAGGAGTTCATCCGCCACGTGCAGGGGCGTTATGGCAATTGCCATGTGATGAGTGTGTGTCAACCTACCGTGCCGGTGCTGGCGGCGGTGTCGCTGATGGCCAGCCGGGGTGAACTCACACCGTTGAGCATGGTCATGATGGGCGGGCCGATTGATGCGCGCAAATCTCCTACGGCGGTGAACAACCTGGCCATGAACAAGAGCATCGAGTGGTTTGAGAACAACGTGATCTACCGCGTTCCCACCCGCTTTCCAGGTGCCGGGCGCAAGGTTTACCCCGGCTTTTTGCAACACTCCGGTTTTGTCGCCATGAACCCGAGCAACCACGCCCGCAGCCATTACGACTACTTCAAGGATTTGGTCAAAGGTGACAGCGCCAGCACCGAAGCCCACCGCAAGTTCTACGACGAATACAACGCCGTACTGGACATGGATGCGCATTACTACCTTGACACCATCAGGGTGGTGTTTCAAGATTTCAATCTGGTCAATGGCACCTGGGATGTCAAAGGCCTTGACGGTAAAGTTGAGCATGTACGCCCTCAAGATATAAAAACCACGGCGCTGCTGTCAGTTGAAGGCGAGTTGGATGATATTTCGGGATCCGGGCAAACGGCCGCCGTGCACACCATCTGCACCGGTGTCGATAAGGCCAACCAACAACACCTGGAAGTACCCGGTGCAGGGCATTACGGTATTTTTGCCGGCAGCCGCTGGCGCAATCTGGTCTACCCCAAAGTCAAGGCATTCATCCAAAGCTACCAACCGCTCCAATCACCAGCGGCCCATACTGTCGAAGTGGTCAACCCGGTAGATTTTGTCTTGCCGCAAACCAGCAGCACGGTCGATTTGCACGCTAAAACTGCACGCCCTGCTGCAAAAACTGCCAGCAAACCAACCGGTAAACCGCAGCCTGCACGCAAGAAATGAAACCCAGCGCCGCCGCCGTGTCGGCGCTGCTGCCGCAGACGCAATGCACGCGCTGCGGCTATCCAGACTGCGCCGCCTATGCTCAAGCGGTGGTTGATGGTCAAGCGACCATCAACCAATGCCCACCTGGCGGCGCTGCGGGAATTGAGCGTCTGGCCACATTAACCGGCCAACCCCTACAGCAACTGAACCCGGACCATGGTCTGGAAACACCTCGCCATGTGGTGTTCATCGACGAGAACTGGTGCATAGGCTGCACGCTGTGCATCAAAGCCTGCCCGGTCGATGCCATTGTGGGGGCCAACAAACGGATGCACACCGTGATCGAGCCCTATTGCACCGGCTGCGATTTGTGCTTGCCGGTGTGCCCGGTGGACTGCATGTTGGTTGAAAACGTATCAGGCTCTGCCAGCGGTTGGGCGGCGTGGTCACCGGCGCTTGCCACACAAGCTCAAAAACGCTATGAATTTAATAGCTACAAACGTAAGCGCGACGAGGGCGACAATGCAAAAAAGCTTAAAGAAAAAGCGGAGCTGAAGTTGGCTGATCTGGCGGCTCATTCGCAGCACACCGACCCGGCGATACTGGACAAAAAACGGGCAATCATTGAGGCCGCCCTGACCCGCGCGCGAGCCAAAAATCTCCTCGCTGCGCGAACCTAAAACCGGTTCAGGCCCCTACAGTCAACTGGTGGCCAGGTTTTTATAGACCCCGCAGCCCACAGCCAGCTCATCGGCCTGCATCACAAAAGACATTTTGGACTGTACTTTGCCCGTGGTCGGGTTGTTGATGTCATATTCAACCCAGCCTGGCTCAGTAGCGGCCTGGTTGAAAATGTCATCCACCAGCCCTTGCCCGTCAATGCCGGGAATGTCCTGCACCAGCGTACCGACCTTGGCCGGGTTGCCGCCAAATGAAAGGTAAGTGCCCCGTCGATCCAGCACAAACACATACATGTCGCGGTCAAAATAGCCCTGGGTTGGGTCGGTGATGTCGCGCACAAACGCGTCTTTGGAGCCACTGCGCTGCCAATGCTGCATGGCGCGTTTGACCAGGGCCACCGCCTCTTCCGGGGCACCTTGCTGTAATTTGAACACGGCAAAATCGTCTACCAGGGTGGACGCGCGGTGTTCCAAATGCGTCGCTTCAGCCACGGCATGCTCCACCATCTGGGCATTACGCTGGGTGATTTCATCCAACTGACGCACCGCCGCGGTGATTTCAGTCAGTCCCGAGCTTTGTTCAGCGCTGGAGGCGGAGATTTGCGCCATGTTGGCCGCCACTTCACGAATGCCTGAGACGATTTGCGTGAACTGGTTGCCGGCCGCGCGGATGCTCTGCACACTGGCAGATACCTGGGCCGAAGAAGCACCGATCAACTGGCGAATCTCTTTGGCTGACTCGGCCGAGCGTTGTGCCAGAGACCGCACCTCGCTGGCCACAACCGCAAAACCGCGGCCCGACTCCCCGGCACGCGCGGCTTCCACGGCGGCATTGAGCGCCAAAATGTTGGTCTGGAAGGCCAGCCCGTCAATCACACCCACAATTTCATCCATGCGCTTGGCACTGCCTTGAATCACCTCCACCGAGGCGATCGCTTGCGTCATGGCCGACACCCCTTGTTCAGCCACATCACGCACCGTTGCCGTTTGCGTGTTGGCTTGCAAGGCCATTTGAGCGTTGTCGTTCACAGTAGACGACAACTCTTCCACGCTGGCTGCGGTTTGCTCCAGATTGGCAGCTTGCTGCTCGGTGCGGTCTGACAGCTCACGGTTGCCCCCCGCCAGACTGTGCCCGGCATAAGCGACAAACGCCGCGTTGCTGCGCACATTGGCCACCATGGAAGATATGTGTGTGCCAATGCGGCCTGCCGCACTGAGCAAGGCCGCGTACTCATCCGTTCCCTGCGCGGTCGGTTTGAAACGCAAATTACCCTGCACCAGTGCATCCATGGCCTGCTGCACCTGGGCCATGTCCGTGCTAACGGATTGGTAAAAAGCTGCCCCCAGGTACAGCGCTACCAAACTTGCCACAGCCGCCAGGTACATCAGCCCCGCACCCACCGAACCAATCAGTTGATAAGCCAGCACCAGGGTCAACAAAGGCCCGGCACTCACCAGCAACAGCAGCAGCAGCTTTTGCCCCGTGGACAAGCGCCGCATCAACCAGAGGCCAGGTTTTAGTATCAAGTCCAACATACTGCATTGTTTCGTCAAGCTAATCGTGGTGCGATGTTACCCCTTAAGAATTCACGTCAATCAAGGGAAAACCAGCGTAAAAACCGCTCAACCCCATTGCGCAAAGGCGGCCACCACCTCAGGCGGGGCTTGCACCAGCTCGATCAACACACCTTCGCCCGCAATCGGAAACTGGTCATTGGCCTTGGGGTGCAAAAAGCAGATGTCAAAACCTGCGGCCCCCTTGCGAATACCGCCCGGCGCAAAGCGCACGCCCTGTGCGGTGAGCCATTGCACCGCCCGGGGCAGGTCGTCAATCCACAGGCCCACATGGTTCAGGGGCGTGGCGTGCACGGCCGGCTTGTGGTCGGGGTTCATGGGCTGCATCAGATCGACCTCCACCTTGAACGGGCCACTCCCCATGGCACAGATGTCTTCATCGACGTTTTCACGCTCGCTCTGAAACGTGCCAGTGACTTGCA
>JAVHPS010000521.1:0-17720 GCA_036170715.1 Rhodoferax sp.
CCGCGAAGGCGGTCGTACCGTGGGTGCGGGTGTGGTGGCTAAGGTGATTGCTTAAGTTGTGTCATTTGGAAGCGTAAGACTTGCATGCTTTGCGCTTTCATTTTTCGAGTTTGCAAAGGGGCATAGCTCAATTGGCAGAGCGTCGGTCTCCAAAACCGAAGGTTGTAGGTTCGATTCCTACTGCCCCTGCCACCTAGGTTTTGGTGGTATCAAGAAGCCCGCTATGCAAATAGCGGGCTTGTGCGTCTGATGGACGCCGATTTTTATGAGTAATTTAAGACGCAAGTCAAGTCAATAATGGCCACCACACAAGTACAAACTGTCAACACAACTGCAGACAAGGCCAAGCTGGCTGCGGCTGCCGCCATGGTCGTTGTTTCTTTGGCTGCGTATTACGCATTAAGTGCTAAAGGCCCACTGTTGCAGTGGTTAGGCTTGTTGGCTGGATTGGTTGTGGCAGTGGTGGTTTTTTTAATGTCGGAGTCTGGTAAGGCCTTGGTGGCATTTGGTACGGATTCGACGAAGGAAATCAAAAAAGTAGTCTGGCCGGCACGCAAGGAGGCCATTCAGATGACGGTATATGTGTTCGGATTTGTGTTGATCATGGCGCTTTTTTTGTGGTTGACAGATAAAACGCTCGAATATGTTTTTTATGATTTGATTCTGGGGTGGAAAAAATAATGACTGATGCTGTAGAAACCTCCCTCGAAAGCGTCCTTACAGCGGCTGAAACCCTGTCAGTGCCACCGACCAATCCGGATTTGCGCTGGTATGTGGTTCATGCTTACTCGGGCATGGAAAAAGCGGCAGAACGCAACATCATTGAACGCATCAACCGTGCCGGGATGCAGGCCAAGTTTGGGCGTACCCTGGTGCCTATGGAGGAAGTGGTTGAGATCAAGAATGGTCAAAAGAAAACCACCGAGCGCAAGTTCTTCCCTGGGTATGTGTTCGTTGAAATGGTGATGGATGATGACACCTGGCACTTGGTCAAGCACACCAACAAGGTGACCGGTTTTGTGGGGGGGGGCAAAACCCGGCCCTCACCCATTTCCGAAGCGGAAGTGTCCAAAATTGTCAGTCAGATGCAAGAGGGTACCGAAAAACCCCGGCACAAAGTTGAGTTTGTGGTGGGTGAAATGGTGCGTGTCAAAGAAGGTCCTTTTGCGGACTTCAATGGCTCTGTTGAAGAAGTGAATTACGAAAAAAACAAGGTGCGTGTAGCGGTTACCATTTTTGGTCGCTCAACACCGGTTGAGCTTGAGTTTTCGCAGGTTGAAAAAACCTGAAACGCAAGCTATTGCGGGATAGATCAGGGCTATTTGCAGTGCGTCCACTCGGGTTTTAGTTGATCAAATTGACGGGGTAGCCCGAGACCACATGCGCAGTGTGTGCTGTGCCTGGCAGATGGTGTTAGATAGTTCGTGTTTTTCCGACTCGACACGAATGTTTGAAGTGAGTCGTTAATTGCGGGGAGCTGAGGTGTGCGCTGTGCATGCTGATGCGTCAGAACCCGTCAGGAGTTAAACATGGCGAAAAAAATCGTCGGCTTTGTCAAGCTGCAAGTCCCAGCTGGTAAAGCCAATCCATCCCCACCGATTGGCCCTGCATTGGGTCAACGTGGTTTGAACATCATGGAATTCTGCAAGGCATTCAATGCCCAGACCCAAGGTGTTGAGCCTGGTCTGCCACTGCCGGTGGTGATTACTGCGTTTGCAGACAAGAGCTTTACTTTTGTCATCAAGTCGCCGCCGTCATCTGTGTTGATTAAAAAAGCAGTCAAACTCGACAAAGGTTCTGCCAATGCTTTGAAGACCAAGGTTGGCAAGATCACGCGTGCGCAACTTGAAGAAATTGCAAAAACCAAAATGAAAGATCTGACAGCTGCCGACATGGATGCAGCTGTCCGTACCATCGCTGGCTCGGCCCGCTCGATGGGTGTGACTGTGGAGGGTGTCTAAATGGCGCACTTAACCAAAAAACAAAAGGCCCAACAAGGCAAGGTTGACAACAACAAGCTGTATGCAATTGCAGACGCTTTGGGTTTGGTCAAAGAATTTGCGAATGCCAAGTTTGATGAATCCATTGACGTGGCGGTGCAGCTGGGTATTGATGCCAAAAAATCAGACCAAGTGGTTCGTGGCGCGGTTGTGTTGCCGAATGGCACAGGTAAAACCAAGCGTGTAGCTGTGTTTGCCCAAGGTGCCAAGGCAGAAGAAGCCAAGGCCGCTGGTGCAGACATCGTTGGCATGGATGATCTGGCAGCCATGGTCAAAGCCGGCAACATGCCGTTTGACGTGGTGATTGCCGCCCCCGATGCAATGCGTGTTGTGGGTACTTTAGGTCAAATTTTGGGCCCACGTGGTCTGATGCCTAACCCCAAGGTGGGTACGGTGACCCCCGATGTAGCAGGCGCTGTGCGCAACGCCAAAGCCGGGCAAGTGCAGTTCCGTGTTGACAAGGCCGGCATTGTTCATTCCACCATTGGCCGTCGTTCATTTGATACTGACAAATTGCAAGGTAATTTGGCTGCGCTGGTTGATGCATTGTCCAAAGCGAAACCTGCAACCAGCAAAGGTTTGTACCTGCGCAAGGTGGCGGTTTCCAGCACCATGGGTGTGGGTGTCCGTGTAGATTTGCAAACCATTGCGGCATAACGACGCGTGGTGCAGGTGAGAAATCTGGTGGTCTGAAGAGGCTGCCTGACGTGGTGGGCTGCTTGTTGCAAATCGACGAGCAGGCTATCCAAGACCGTTGGCGTGCAAGAGGCTTGCTTTTTTGCACTTAATCGATAAAGCCAACGCAGATGGCGATCCCGCTGCCAAAGAATTGAAAAGTTCCGAAACAGTTGGTCGCTGAAATGTGGCGTGCTCTAGGCAGTGTGAAAACACTGAAATGAGCACTTTTTGAAGGAGTAGACCTTGAGTTTAAATCGCAGTGAGAAAGAAGCGGTCATCAGTGATGTGACTGGCCTCGCCGCTAAAGCTCAAACGCTCGTGATGGCGGAATACCGTGGCATCACGGTCGCTGACATGACCAAATTGCGCTCTGCTGCGCGCAGCAACGGTGTCAGTCTGAGTGTGTTGAAAAACACATTGGCTCGCCGTGCTGTCGCCGGTACAGGCTTTGAGGTGGTGTCTGACCAGATGACCGGTCCGCTGATCTATGGCTTCTCTGAAGATGCAGTGGCTGCCGCGAAAGTGGTTGCCGATTTCGCAAAAACCAACGACAAGTTGGTGATTCGCGGTGGTGCATTTGCAGGCAAAGTTCTGGACATTAACGGTGTTAAACAACTGGCCAACATTCCGTCCAAGGAAGTGTTGTTGGCGCAGTTGCTGGGCTTGATGCAATCCCCAATTTCTCGTACAGCACGCGTGCTGGCCGCGATTGCGGAGAAAAAAGGCGCTGGAGCGGCAGAAGCTGCCCCCGCAGAGGCAGTTGCAGCTTAATTGCCGCCTGTTTGAAGTAATAAATGTGAAAACTTGTGGGACTGACTTGAGCGCAGCGAAGCTCTGTCCCCAACCAACTGTAGGAAATCAAAATGGCATTCGATAAAGACGCATTTTTGACCGCGCTCGACAGCATGACGGTCATGGAACTCAACGACCTGGTAAAAGCCATCGAAGAGAAATTTGGTGTGAGCGCAGCTGCCATGGCAGCTCCTGCTGCGGGTGGCGGTGCTGCTGCTGCAGTGGTTGAAGAAAAGACAGAATTCAACGTGGTTCTGCTTGATGCTGGTGCGCAAAAAGTGTCTGTCATCAAGGCAGTTCGCGAAATCACGGGCCTGGGCTTGAAAGAAGCCAAGGACATGGTTGACGGCGCTCCGAAGAACGTCAAGGAAGGCATTTCCAAGGCTGATGCTGATGCCGCTTTGAAGAAGTTGGTGGAAGCTGGTGCCAAAGCCGAACTCAAGTAATTGAGTCTTTCGCAGGGCTGGAGTGCTGTCAAAGGCCTCCAGCCCTTGGTGTTTTCTAGAGCACACTGAAAAACATCCTACTTTGATGTTTTTCAGTGTCTTCTAACCCCGACAGAAGAAGATGCCTTGGTTCGGGTCGCATGCAATGTGCGACCGTCCGCCAATGATTGGTAGTGGCCAATCGCCAAGATTTTAAGTCGCCCAGGACCCCACAAAGTCTTCTAGTTGCCCGGAGATCTCATGGCTTACACATACACTGAACGCAAGCGGATTCGTAAAAATTTTGGTAGCCGCGACAGCGTGCTGGAAATCCCTTATTTGTTGCAAATGCAGAAGGATGCGTATACCGCGTTTTTGCAAGCAGATGTTGCTCCCAAAAAACGTACCAAGGAGGGGCTTCAGGCTGCATTTGATGCAGCGTTCCCGATCGTCTCGCACAATGGTTTTGTCGAGATGAAGTACCTGGACTACAACTTGGCTAAACCTGCGTTTGATGTGCGTGAGTGCCAAACACGCGGCCTAACCTATGCGTCCGCCGTGCGCGCCAAAGTCCAACTGATCATTTATGACCGTGAATCTTCAACCACACAAAATAAGGTGGTCAAGGAGGTCAAGGAACAAGAAGTCTACATGGGTGAGGTTCCCTTGATGACCGACAAAGGTTCTTTTGTCATTAATGGCACAGAGCGCGTGATCGTGAGCCAGTTGCACCGTTCTCCCGGTGTGTTTTTTGAACACGACAAGGGCAAAACACACAGTTCTGGCAAATTGCTTTTTTCGGCACGGATCATTCCGTACCGTGGGTCATGGCTCGACTTTGAATTTGATCCAAAAGACATTTTGTATTTCCGTGTTGATCGCCGTCGCAAGATGCCGGTCACGATTCTGCTCAAAGCCATTGGCCTGAACAACGAATCCATCCTTGCCAACTTCTTTGTCAATGACAATTTCCGTCTGATGGACAGCGGTGCACAGATGGAATTTGTGGCAGAGCGGCTGCGCGGTGAAGTGGCGCGGTTTGACATCACCGACAAGAGCGGCAAGGTGGTGGTTGCCAAAGAAAAGCGTGTTACTGCACGCCACACCCGCGAGCTGGAACAGTCCAACACCACCCATATTTCTGTGCCCGAAGATTTCCTGATCGGACGCATCGTGGCACGCAATGTGGTAGATGCAGAAACGGGTGAAATTCTTGCCAAGGCGAACGAAGAGTTGACCGAGGTCTTGCTGAAAAAACTGCGCACTTCGGGTGTGCAGGACTTGGCTTGTATCTATACCAATGAGCTCGATCAAGGCGCTTACATTTCGCAAACCTTGCGCACCGACGAAACGGTGGATGAGTTTGCTGCGCGTGTGGCCATTTACCGCATGATGCGCCCTGGCGAGCCGCCGACGGAAGATGCGGTACAAGCCCTCTTTCAACGCTTGTTCTACAACCCGGATACCTACGATTTGTCGCGTGTCGGCCGCATGAAGTTCAACGCCAAGATGGGCCGCCCGGAATCCACTGGCCTGATGGTGCTGACCAATGAAGACATCTTGGCGGTGGTCAAGGTGCTGGTGGACTTGCGCAACGGTCACGGCCAAGTGGACGATATCGACCACTTGGGCAATCGCCGCGTCCGCTGCGTTGGTGAGCTGGCTGAAAACCAATACCGCATGGGTTTGGCACGCATTGAAAAGGCCGTGAAGGAGCGCTTGGGCCAGGCAGAGCAAGAACCCTTGATGCCGCATGACTTGATCAACAGCAAGCCGATTTCTGCGGCATTGAAAGAATTTTTTGGTGCCTCGCAGTTGTCGCAGTTCATGGATCAGACCAACCCTCTGTCTGAGATTACCCACAAGCGTCGCGTTTCGGCACTAGGCCCGGGTGGTTTGACCCGTGAACGTGCTGGCTTCGAGGTGCGCGACGTGCACGTGACCCATTACGGACGTGTGTGCCCCATTGAAACGCCAGAAGGCCCAAACATTGGGTTGATCAACTCAATGGCCCTGTATGCGCGCCTGAACGAGTACGGCTTCATTGAAACCCCTTACCGCCGCGTGGTCGACGGCAAAGTCACGATGGACATTGACTATTTGTCTGCCATTGAAGAAGGCAAGTACGTGATTGCCCAAGCCAATGCCGCGCTCGATAAGGACGGTCGCCTGAGCGGCGAACTGATTTCTGCCCGTGAAGCTGGTGAAACCGTGATGGTGGGTGCAGATCGTATCCAGTACATGGATGTGTCGCCGGCACAGATCGTTTCGGTCGCAGCCTCACTGGTTCCATTCCTGGAACACGACGATGCCAACCGCGCTTTGATGGGGGCCAACATGTCACGTCAGGCTGTGCCTGTGCTGCGACCTGAAAAACCGATGGTGGGCACTGGGATTGAGCGTGTGGCAGCTGTTGACTCTGGCACGGTTGTGGTTGCCACCCGTGGCGGTGTGGTGGACTACGTCGATGCGACCCGTGTGGTGGTTCGGGTCAACGACTCTGAAGCCCAGGCGGGCGAAGTGGGTGTGGACATTTATAACCTGATCAAGTACCAGCGCTCTAACCAGAATACCAACATTCACCAACGTCCTGTGGTCAAAAAAGGTGATGTGCTGGCCAAGGGCGATGTGATTGCCGATGGTGCATCAACCGATTTGGGTGAATTGGCGTTGGGGCAAAACATGCTTATCGGGTTCATGACCTGGAACGGCTACAACTTTGAAGACTCAATTTTGATCAGCGAACGTGTGGTGGCTGATGACCGTTACACCTCCATCCATATTGAAGAGCTGGTGGTGATGGCGCGTGACACCAAGTTGGGCGCTGAAGAAATTACGCGTGATATTCCGAACTTGAGTGAGCAGCAGCTCAACCGTCTGGATGAATCCGGCATCATTTACGTGGGGGCTGAGGTGCAGCCAGGCGATACTTTGGTCGGCAAGGTCACACCCAAGGGTGAAACCACGTTGACACCCGAAGAAAAGCTGCTGCGCGCCATCTTTGGTGAAAAGGCCAGTGATGTCAAAGACACTTCACTGCGTGTTGACCAGGGTTCACATGGCACGGTGATTGATGTGCAGGTGTTCACCCGCGAGGGCATTGTTCGCGATCGTCGTGCACAGCAAATCATCGATGATGAGCTCAAGCGCTTCCGTCTTGATCTTAATGACCAACTGCGCATTGTTGAAGCCGACGCTTTTGACCGGATCGAAAAACTGTTGCTGGGCAAAGTCGCCAATGGGGGGCCGAACAAGCTGTCCAAGGGCTCCAAACTGGACAAGGCTTACCTGGCATCGGTGGAGAAATTTCATTGGTTTGATATTCGCCCCGCCGACGAAGAAATCTCGGTGCAGATGGAAAGCATCAAGAACGCGCTGGAGCAAACCCGTCATAACTTTGACTTGGCTTTTGAAGAAAAGCGTAAAAAGCTGACACAAGGCGATGACCTTCCTGCTGGCGTTCTGAAAATGGTCAAGGTGTATGTGGCGGTGAAGCGCCACTTGCAGCCGGGTGACAAGATGGCCGGTCGCCACGGTAACAAGGGTGTGGTGTCGAAGATTCTGCCGGTGGAGGATATGCCGCACATGGCAGATGGCACACCGTGCGACATCGTGCTGAACCCGCTGGGCGTGCCGTCACGGATGAACATTGGGCAAGTGCTTGAAGTGCACTTGGGCTGGGCTGGCAAAGGCATTGGTCAGCGCATTGGTGACATGCTGCAATCCGAATCCCGTGTGGCCGAATTGCGCAAGTTCCTGGACGAGGTCTATAACACCACCGGGCGCAAAGAGGATTTGTCGCAGCTCAGTGACGCGCAATTACTTGACATGTCTGAAAATCTTGCATCTGGCATGCCGTTCGCAACGCCGGTGTTTGATGGGGCATCAGAAGACGAAATTCGTGCCATGTTGCAGTTGGCTTATCCAGACGAGATTGCTGCGGCCAAAGGGCTCACACCGACGCGCACACAGGCTTATTTGTACGACGGCCGTACCGGGGATCGCTTTGAGCGTCCCGTCACCGTGGGTTACATGCATTACCTGAAGTTGCACCACTTGGTCGACGACAAAATGCATGCCCGCTCTACTGGGCCGTACAGTTTGGTGACGCAACAACCACTGGGTGGTAAAGCCCAGTTTGGTGGTCAGCGCTTTGGTGAAATGGAAGTATGGGCGCTGGAAGCCTATGGCGCTTCTTACACCTTGCAGGAAATGCTCACCGTCAAGTCAGACGACGTGCAAGGCCGTACCAAAGTGTATGAAAGCATTGTCAAGGGAGAGCACTCCATTGAAGCCGGTATGCCGGAGTCGTTCAACGTGCTGGTCAAGGAAATCCGCTCACTGGGTCTGGACATCGAGCTGGAACGTTCTTGATGCAATGCGGGGCAGAGCAAGTTTGCACTGCAAATTTGCTCTGCCCCCAACAGATGACAGACCCTGTGGGGCAGAACGAAATTTGCACGGCAAATTGGTTCTGTCCTCAACTGATTAAGGAAATAGTGTTATGAAATCATTACTCGACCTGTTCAAGCAATTCACACCTGACGAGCACTTTGATGCCATCACCATTGGCATGGCCTCGCCCGAGAAAATCCGGTCCTGGTCTTTTGGCGAAGTCAAGAAGCCTGAAACCATCAACTACCGCACCTTCAAGCCTGAACGCGATGGCCTTTTTTGCGCCAAGATTTTTGGCCCTATCAAAGACTATGAGTGCTTGTGTGGCAAGTACAAGCGTCTCAAACATCGTGGTGTGATCTGCGAAAAATGTGGTGTTGAAGTCACTCAGACCAAGGTGCGTCGTGAGCGCATGGGGCACATCGACCTGGCGGCACCTTGCGCGCACATCTGGTTCTTGAAGTCGCTGCCCAGCCGTTTGGGCCTGGTGCTGGACATGACCTTGCGCGACATTGAGCGTGTGTTGTATTTTGAAGCCTACGTGGTGACTGATCCTGGAATGACACCGCTGAAGAAATACAGCATCATGTCCGAGGATGACTTCGATGCCAAATTCAAGGAATATGGCGACGAATTTCAGGCCAAAATGGGTGCTGAAGGTGTCAAGGATTTGTTGCAAAACCTTGATATCGACAGCGAAATCGAAAAGCTGCGCAATGACCCGAGCGGTTCAGAGCTGAAGATCAAAAAGAACACCAAGCGCTTGAAGCTGCTGGAGGCGTTCAAAAAATCCGGTATCAAGCCCGAATGGATGGTGCTGGACGTACTGCCGGTGTTGCCGCCAGACCTGCGCCCCCTGGTGCCGCTGGATGGTGGCCGCTTTGCTACGTCAGACCTGAACGACTTGTATCGCCGCGTCATCAACCGCAACAGTCGTTTGCGCCGTTTGCTCGAACTCAAAGCGCCTGAGATCATTGCCCGCAATGAAAAGCGCATGTTGCAAGAGGCAGTGGACTCCTTGCTGGACAACGGCCGCCGCGGCAAAGCCATGACCGGTGCCAACAAACGTGCGCTCAAGTCTTTGGCAGACATGATCAAGGGCAAGGGCGGCCGTTTCCGTCAAAACTTGCTGGGCAAGCGGGTTGATTATTCGGGGCGTTCGGTGATTGTGGTGGGCCCAACGCTCAAACTGCACCAATGCGGATTGCCCAAGTTGATGGCTTTGGAGTTGTTCAAGCCCTTCATCTTTGCGCGTCTCGAAGCCATGGGCATTGCCACTACCATCAAGGCTGCCAAGAAAGAAGTTGAGTCTGGCACGCCGGTGGTTTGGGATATTCTGGAAGAAGTCATCCGTGAACATCCGGTGATGCTCAACCGTGCGCCTACGTTGCACCGTTTGGGCATTCAAGCGTTTGAACCGATTCTGATTGAAGGCAAAGCCATTCAATTGCACCCGCTGGTTTGTGCCGCGTTCAACGCCGACTTTGACGGTGACCAGATGGCGGTGCACGTGCCCTTGTCGGTGGAAGCCCAGATGGAAGCACGCACCCTGATGCTGGCCTCCAACAATGTGCTGTTCCCCTCCAATGGTGAACCTTCGATTGTGCCGTCGCAAGACGTGGTGCTGGGTCTGTACTACACCACGCGTGACCGTATCAACGGCAAGGGCGAGGGGCTGATTTTTTCAGACGTGAGCGAAGTGCAACGTGCTTTTGATGCCGGTGAAGTCGAGATGAGCGCGCGCATCAACGTGCGTTTGACTGAATACACCAAAGACAAGGAAAGCGGTGAATTGATGCCCTCTACCAAGCTGTGGGAAACCACGGCAGGTCGCGCTTTGTTGTCAGAGATACTACCCAAGGGTTTGCCGTTCTCGAACATCAACAAGGCGTTGAAAAAGAAGGAAATTTCCAAACTCATCAATGTGTCGTTCCGCAAGTGCGGGTTGAAAGAAACCGTGGTGTTTGCCGACAAGCTGTTGCAATACGGTTATCGCTTGGCGACCCGCTCCGGTATCTCGATTTCGATCGAAGACATGCTGGTGCCGACTGAGAAGCCGGGCATCATCGAGCGCGCTGAAAACGAGGTCAAAGAAATTGCACAGCAGTACACCTCTGGCCTGGTGACCGCGGGTGAACGCTACAACAAGGTGGTGGACATTTGGGGTAAATCAGGTGACGAAGTGGCCAAGGTGATGATGGCGCAACTCTCCAAAGAGACCGTCACAGATCGCCACGGCAAGCAGGTTCCGCAAGAATCCTTCAACTCGATTTACATGATGGCCGATTCTGGTGCGCGGGGCTCCCCCGCCCAGATTCGTCAGGTGGCCGGCATGCGGGGTTTGATGGCCAAGCCAGACGGCTCCATCATTGAAACGCCCATTACGGCCAATTTCCGTGAAGGTTTGAATGTGTTGGAGTACTTCATTTCTACCCACGGTGCACGTAAAGGTTTGGCTGATACCGCTTTGAAAACAGCGAATTCAGGTTACCTGACCCGTCGTCTGGTGGATGTGACGCAAGATCTGGTAGTGACCGAACAAGACTGCAGCACCCACAGCGGTTACCTGATGCGCGCCATTGTGGAAGGTGGTGAGACGATCGAATCATTGCGCGACCGCATTCTGGGGCGTACCACGGCCGATGACGTGCTTCACCCAGAGAACCAGTCCGTGCTGGCCACCGCTGGCACCATGCTCGATGAAGACTTGATCGAGGAACTCGAAGCTGCAGGTGTCGATGAAGTTAAGGTGCGCACGGCGCTGACCTGTGAAACCCGATTTGGCATTTGTGCCAAATGCTATGGCCGTGACTTGGGACGTGGTGGTTTGGTCAATGGTGGCGAAGCGGTGGGTGTGATTGCAGCCCAGTCCATTGGTGAGCCAGGAACACAGTTGACCATGCGTACGTTCCACATTGGTGGTGCCGCATCGCGTGCCGCCATCGCATCCAGTGTGGAAGCCAAATCCAATGGTGTGATCGGTTTCAATGCCACGATGCGCTACGTTACCAACGGTAAGGGTGAGTTGGTGGTGATTTCCCGCTCGGGTGAAGTCGTGATTCATGACGAACACGGTCGTGAGCGTGAGCGTCATAAAGTGCCCTATGGTGCTGTGCTGACCATCAAGGCTGATCAGGCCGTGAAGGCCGGCGCTATCTTGGCCAACTGGGATCCGTTGACGCGCCCCATCATCACTGAATACGCGGGTAAAGCCCTGTTTGAGAATGTGGTTGAAGGGTTGACCGTGGCCCGACAGGTCGATGATGTCACCGGTCTCTCGACCTTGGTGGTGATTGATCCAAAGCACCGTGGTTCGGCCAAGGTGGTTCGTCCTATTGTCAAATTGATCGATGCATCCGGCAATGAGGTGAAGATTCCGGGGACAGACCATTCTGTGACGATCGGCTTCCCAATTGGTGCCTTGGTGCAAGTCCGCGATGGTCAAGATGTGGGGCCAGGCGAGGTGTTGGCGCGCATTCCGGTGGAGGGTCAAAAAACCCGCGACATTACCGGCGGTTTGCCGCGTGTGGCCGAGTTGTTTGAAGCTCGTTCACCCAAGGACAAGGGCATGCTGGCAGAAATGACCGGAACGATTTCGTTCGGCAAGGAAACCAAAGGCAAGATTCGCCTGCAGATCACCGACCCCGAAGGCAAGATTTGGGACGAACTGGTGCCTAAGGAAAAGAATATCCTGGTGCATGAAGGCCAGATTGTCAACAAGGGTGAAGTGGTGGTGGACGGCCCAGCCGACCCGCAAGACATCTTGCGTTTGTTGGGGGCCGAAGAACTGGCTCGCTACATTGTTGACGAGGTGCAGGACGTGTACCGTTTGCAAGGCGTGAAGATCAACGACAAGCACATTGAAGTGATTGTGCGTCAGATGCTGCGTCGTGTGGTGGTTGAGGCGGCGGGTGACTCCAACTACATCAATGGTGAGCAGGTGGAGCGCTCTGAAATGCTCAACACCAATGATGCCTTGCGTGCCGAGGGCAAGGTTCCTGCAACATACACCAATTTGTTGCTGGGTATCACCAAGGCATCTTTGTCTACCGACAGTTTCATCAGCGCCGCATCGTTCCAGGAAACCACGCGCGTGCTGACGGAAGCTGCCATCATGGGCAAGCGCGATGGTCTGCGTGGTCTGAAAGAAAACGTGATTGTGGGTCGTTTGATTCCTGCTGGCACCGGCCTGGCTTACCATGAAGCGCGCAAAGTTCGCGAAAACATGGACGATGCCGAGCGCCGTGCCATTGCCGAGGCCGAGGCGGCTGAACTGGCTGGAAGTGCAGAAACAGAGGCCGAGCAAGGCGAGGGTGCGGCAGCTGAGTAAGCCTGTTTTGCTACTAAAAATATAGCGCCTCAAGTCCCTTTATAAGGGGCTTGAGGCGTTTTTATTGCTTAAAACTTATGACTTGTTCTGGCTCTCCTCCGTTATGGAGGCAATTGCAATTGACGGCTAAGGTGTTGAATCAAATTCGGCAAGGTCGCTCGGGGACGGCCGCGCTGGATGAAGTCGGCTCTGCCATGCGACCGGGTGTACAGGCGCTGAGTTTTGTGGTTCTCAGGTCACTGGGGATGGCGCAGGTTTTGGTAAAACTTCTGGCCAAGCGTGCACCGCCAGCACCGGTAGATGCTTTGTTATGTACCACTGTCGCGCTGTTGTGTCAGCCGGATGATCCCCTGTATGACGCGTTTACGTTGGTGAATCAGGCCGTGGAAGCTGCAAAAAGGACACCTGCAACCCAGCCGCAAGCATCCTTTATCAATGCGTGCCTGCGCCGGTTTTTGCGCGAGCGTGGTGTTTTGGTTGATCAAGCGCAGCGCGATGTGTCGGCGCAATGGAACCATCCTGCCTGGTGGATCGCCCAGTTGCGCCAGGATTGGCCGCAGCATTGGCAGTCCATTTTGGCCACCAACAATTGTCATGCACCGTTGAGTTTGCGTGTTAATACGCGGCGCATCGGGCGCGATGCGTACCTTGAACAACTCAAAGCGCACGCGATTGAAGCCATACCTATTGCTAAAAGTGGTGTGCAGTTGACCAGTGCGGTGGGGGTGAATCAATTGCCTGGATTCGAAGAAGGTTGGGTGTCGGTACAAGATGGTGCTGCGCAGCTGGCTGCACCGCTGTTGTTGGATGGGTTAAAACAACAACCGCGCTTGCGTGTGCTGGATGCATGCGCTGCGCCAGGAGGTAAAACGGCGCATGTGCTGGAAGAGGCAGATGCAGAAGTGACTGCACTGGAACTTGACCCCCGGCGCTGTGACCGCATTCACCAAAACCTGAATCGCTTGGGCTTGGCCGGCAAAGTTTTGGCGTGTGATGCTGCTGACCTGTCGGCGTGGTGGGATGGTGAGCCGTTTGATGCGGTGTTGTTGGATGCTCCCTGCTCAGCCTCAGGCATCGTACGCCGTCATCCGGACATACGATGGTTAAGGCGCGAAAGCGACATTGCGCAACTTGCACAAATTCAGGCGCGGTTGTTAACGGCCTTGTGGCGAGTGCTCAAACCTGGTGGGCGCATGTTGTACAGCACTTGTTCAGTATTCAAAGCAGAAGGCTGTTTGCAAATCAAGGCGTTTCTTGCAAGCAACACTCAGGCTACGTTATTGACTTCTCCAGGGCATTTGTTACCCGGTTCTTCTGAGCTCAAGGCCACCTCGACAGACAATGGCGTTGGTGATCACGATGGTTTCTATTACGCACTGCTTAAAAAAACGGCGGCTTAGCTGGCTGACGTTGGTTGTTGTGGCTGCACTTTTTCTAGGTGCTGCTCCTGGGGCGCGTGCGCAATCAGCGCAGCCGGAGGCATCATCGCTCAAGTTGGAACGTTTTGACAATGCCCTTTGGTTGTCGAGTCAACTTCACTTCGATTTGCCATTGGTGGTCGAGGATGCCTTGGCGAAAGGGATCCCTATCAATTTTGTCGCTGAGATTGCGGTACTGCGTGAGCGCTGGTATTGGACAAACAAAAAGCTAAGCAGCTTGCAGCGTAATTTGCGCTTGTCCTATCACCCGTTGACGCGGCGCTGGCGTTTGAATGTTTCTGCGGGGGAATTTGCTGAATCTTCGCAGGGGCTGGCCTTGAACCAGAATTTTGATGATCTGGATGCTGCGATGGATGCGGTGCGGCGCATATCGCATTGGCGCATCGCCGAACTGGCGGATATTGAGCCGGGTGTCAAACATTTCGTGGAGTTTCGTTTCTACTTGAATTTGACACAATTGCCGAGGCCGTTGCAGATTGGCACATTGGGGCAGACTGAGTGGCAAATCCAGTTTTTTGCCAAGCAGGATGTCACCCCGGAGCCAGGCAAATGAGTGGTCTTGCAAGCAAAAAATCCAATTTGACCAGCAGCTCACGTTCTTATCGATGGACGGTTGGACTTGGCCTGACCGCTATGGTTGGCATCGGCTTGGTACTGCTTTTTTTGCTCACGCAAGCCACCAGCAATCGGGATTTGTATGAGCGTAATTACGCCCATTTGTTTGTCGTCAACGTGGTGGTGGCGGGGATGTTGTTGTGGGTGATTCTCTGGATCGCATATCGGCTTGCTTTACGGCTAAGGCAGAAAAAATTTGGGAGCCGTTTACTGGTCAAGTTGGCTGCAGTATTTGCGCTGGCGGGGTTTGCGCCTGGCGTGTTGATTTATGTGGTTTCTTATCAATTTGTGACCCGTTCCATCGAAAGCTGGTTTGACATCAAGGTTGAAGGTGCGTTGGAGGCTGGGCTAAATTTGGGACGCACCACGCTTGAGACGCTGTCGTCTGATCTGGCTAGCAAGACGCGTGCAGCGGCAAGCCAGTTGACGGATGTGCCTAATGCGCGTGCAGCCTTGCAACTGGAGCGGACGCGTGATGCCATGGCTGCCGATGACTTGATGTTGTGGAATGCCAATGGACAATTGATTGCAGCCTCTGGTCAAGCACGCTACCAACTCAATCCCTATGTACCTACCCAGTCCCAGTTTCGGGCCACGCGCGGGCAGCAAGCTGTGACCTGGATTGATGGATTAGATGATGGTGCAGTGGGTGGCATCGGCGTGGAAGCCAGTATTAAAACTCTGGTGCTGATCAAGAGTGATGGAATTAGCACCTTGGGTGATGCTCGATATTTGTTGGCTGTGAAATCTTTACCAGCATCGCTAGTGCGCAATGCGCTGGCGGTGAATCAGGCCAATCGCGAGTACCAAGAACGAGCCTTGGCTCGTGCTGGACTGCAGCGCATGTACATTGGCACTTTGACGCTGAGCCTGTTCATGGCCGTGTTTGGTGGGGTTATTCTGGCGGTTGTTTTAGGGAATCAGATTGCACGCCCACTTTTGCTTTTGGCTGATGGGGTGCGCGAAGTCGCCGCTGGTGACTTGACACCCAAAACCAGCTTACGCGGCAAGGATGAACTGGATGGCTTAACACGCGCATTTGCAGTGATGACTCAGCAACTCTCCGATGCGCGTCAAGCCGTTCAGGTGAGCATGGAGCAAGTGAATGCAGCCCGCGCCAATTTGCAAACTATTTTGGATAACTTGACTGCAGGTGTCATTGTCCTTAATGCCGAAGGGCGGATCGTGTCTTCCAACCCTGGGGCTACCCGAATTTTGCGTTTACCGTTGGCTGCTTATGAGGGGCAACGGATGGTCGAAATTGACGCAATACAGCATTTTGGGCAAAGTATTGAGGAGCAATTCCGTAACTTTCTTGCGTATTCGTCCGAGCGTAGTCTTGATCATTGGCAGCAATCTTTTGAACTAGGCGGCAGCCACGAAGTCCCCAATGGTCGTCCAGCCAATGACACCATCACCTTGGTTGCAAGGGGAGCAGAGTTGCCGGGTCAACAGTGGCTACTGGTGTTTGATGACATTTCTGAGATTGTGTCTGCACAGCGGTCTCAAGCGTGGGGTGAGGTCGCAAGAAGGCTGGCCCATGAAATTAAAAATCCACTGACCCCGATTCAACTCTCGGCTGAGCGATTGGAGATGAAGCTCACTGGCAAGCTCGCGGTGTCCGATCAGGCGCTTCTAACAAAGTCTGTCAAAACCATTGTCGACCAGGTGGAGGCCATGAAGCGGCTGGTCAATGAGTTTCGGGATTACGCACGCCTTCCAGCGGCTGAACTCAAGCCCATAAATATCAATTCACTGGCGCTTGATGTTCTCAATTTGTACGGCTGTGAAGACATGCAAGTACCCGTGATCTCTGAGCTTGATGCCAGTTGTCCGCAGGTTCTGGGCGATGCCCAGCAGTTGCGGCAAGTGTTGCATAACCTGTTGCAGAATTCACAGGATGCAACGCTGTCTGCACAGCGCCAAGGCATCAACGCTGCCGTTGTGCTCAAGACGCAGTGGATGCACAGCACAAGTCAAGTCAGATTGAGTATTCAAGACTCTGGTACAGGATTTCCAGCGCATATTCTCAAGCGGGTTTTTGAGCCCTACGTGACGACAAAAGACAAGGGAACGGGCCTTGGACTTGCTGTTGTTAAAAAAATAGCAGATGAACATGGGGCAAAAATTGAGATTTCTAATCGAATGATCAACGATAAACCTTGCGGCGCGCAAGTCTCGATATCATTCGCGGTTGCTGGCACTGTTAAAACGGCGATTGCATAACGCAGCTATTTTTCAAGGGATATTTGACAACATGGCAAACATATTGGTGGTGGATGACGAATTGGGCATTCGCGATCTGCTGTGTGAAATCCTCAACGACGAGGGGCATACTGTCGAGGTCGCGGAAAACGCCGCACAGGCACGCACTGCACGTTTGCGAGAACGACCTGATTTAGTTCTCCTTGACATTTGGATGCCAGACACGGACGGCATCACTTTGCTAAAAGAATGGGCCGCAACTGGCGCATTGACAATGCCCGTCATCATGATGAGTGGGCATGCAACTATTGATACTGCGGTAGAAGCAACTCGAATTGGTGCCTTGGCTTTTCTGGAAAAACCAATCACCTTGCAAAAATTGCTCAGAGCTGTGGAGCAGGGGTTGATGCGTGGACTGACTGGCAAAACCACAGGATCTGCTGGTGTTTTGCAAACACGTGTTGGTTCGCAGGCGAAAGAAGAGACATCACTTATACCGAGTTTGGTGTCTGTGCAGGGGGATATCTGCCCACCTGACTCGCAGGTGTTTGTTCTTGACAAGCCCTTGCGCGAGGGGCGGGATGAATACGAAAAAGCATATTTCGAATTTCATTTGGCCAAGGAGAATGGCTCAATGACACGAGTGGCAGAAAAAACAGGATTGGAGCGAACACACCTCTACCGAAAACTCAAGCAGCTAGGTGTGGATTTGATGCGTAAACGCGGGTGAAAATTGGCTAGTGACGGATATTCTTCTTTACCCGTGCTATAATTTATGGCTGGCCCGGTAGCTCAGTCGGTAGAGCAGAGGATTGAAAATCCTTGTGTCGGTGGTTCGATT
>JAVHPS010000522.1:0-3818 GCA_036170715.1 Rhodoferax sp.
TTGCTGATGGCGCGCTGGCTCCACAAGGCGGGCTGGCGGTACAGCGCGTCCACCTGCGCCTGGGTGTCCACATACGACGCATAGTCGGCCAGCAGCATGTAGTAGTCGCCGCCCCAGATCAGCGGGTCGATCAGGTCGCGGTAGCGGTTGGGGTCGGCGGGTGAGAACTGGCCGGTGGCAATGGCATCCAGCACAGCTTTCAGGGTGGGGTTGCCTTCGTAGTGTTGCAGCGGGTGGTAGCCGGCCACCTTGAGTGCGCGGACTTCGGGCGTTTTCAGGCCAAAGATGAAGATGTTGTCGTTGCCGACGTTTTCCCTGATCTCGATGTTGGCCCCGTCGTCGGTGCCAATGGTGAGTGCGCCGTTCAGCGCCAGCTTCATGTTGCCGGTGCCTGAAGCCTCGGTGCCAGCGGTAGAGATTTGCTCTGACAGGTCGGCTCCCGGCATGATGATTTCTGCCACCGACACGCCGTAGTTGGGGATGAACACCAGTTTGAGCTTGTCGCCGATGCGCGGGTCGTTGTTGATGGTCAGGCCGACATCGTGGATCAGCCGGATGATCGATTTGGCCGACTGGTAGCTGGAGGCGGCCTTGCCGGCAAAGATCACGGTGCGTGGCAGCCAGGGGGCGTTCGGGTTGGCCAGAATGGCCTGGTAACGCGTCACCACATGCAGCACATTGAGCAGTTGGCGCTTGTATTCGTGGATGCGTTTGACTTGCACGTCAAACAAGCTGTCAGGGCTGACCTGCACGCCGGTGGTGTGCTCGATCAAGCGAGCCAGTCGCACTTTGTTGGCGCGTTTGATGGCCGTGAATGCAGCGGCAAAAGCGGGGTCGGCCTTGACCGCATCAAGGCGGCGCAATTGGTTCAGATCCAGCCGCCAGCTGCGGCCCAGGGTGTCGTCCAGCAGAGCTGACAGACCAGGGTTGGCCTGCGCCAGCCAGCGCCGCGGCGTGACCCCGTTGGTCATGTTGGTGAAGCGTTCGGGCCAGATGGCGGCAAAGTCGGCAAAGATGGTGTGCACCAGCAGGTTGGAGTGCAGCGCCGAGACCCCATTGACCTTGTGGCTGCCGACCACCGACAAATGCGCCATACGTACCCGGCGCTCGCCGGTTTCGTCAATCAGCGACAGGCGTTTTAAAAACTCATGGTCGCCGGGGCGAATGCGCGCGGCGTGGTCGAGAAATTCTTTGTTGATGCGGAAGATGATTTCCAGGTGACGCGGCAACACATGCTGCATCAACGCCACCGGCCAGGTCTCCAGCGCCTCCGGCATCAGGGTGTGGTTGGTGTATGAAAACGTGCGGCTGCACAGGGCCCAGGCCCGGTCCCAGTCAAAGCCGTGTTCGTCGCACAGCAGGCGCATCAGTTCGGCTACGCCGATGGCCGGGTGCGTGTCGTTGAGGTGGATGGCCACGTGTTCGGCCAGGTTGTCCAGCGACGGGTGTTCACCCAGGTGGCGCTGGATCACATCCTGTAGGGAGGCGGCAACAAAGAAGTATTCCTGCTTCAGGCGCAGTTCGCGTCCAGCTGGGGTGCTGTCGTTGGGGTACAGCACCCAGGAGATGTTTTCGTATTCGTTTTTGGCACTGGCGGCACGGGCGTAGTCGCCGTTGTTGAATGCGCCCAGGTCAATGTGGTCGGGGGCGGTGGCTTTCCATAGGCGCAGGGTGTTGACTTTTTGCGTGCCGTGGCCGGGTACCACCATGTCATAAGCTTTGGCGGCCACTTCGCCGGTGTGATGCCAAACCACGGTGTCGTTCTCGTGGATGACCCAGCCGCCAAAACGCACCGGGTAGCTGATGTCGGCACGGGGAAACTCCCACGGTGTGCCGTCCTTGAGCCACGAGTCGGGGTATTCGACCTGGCAGCCGTTCTGGATGTCCTGGGCAAACATGCCGTATTCGTAGCGAATGCCATAGCCCCAGGATGGCAAACCGAGCGTGGCCATGGAGTCCAGAAAACAGGCCGCCAGTCGACCCAGGCCACCGTTGCCCAGGGCGGCATCCGGCTCCAGGCTGGCAATGTCTTCAAGCGCTTGTGCGTGTCCGGCCAGGCCTTGGGCTGCGCCTTGGGTCAAATCCAGTGCGGCCAGGGCATTAGACAAGGTGCGCCCCATCAGGAATTCCATTGACAAGTACACCACGCGCCGGGCTTTTTGCTGGTGTTCCAGCGCTTGCGTGGCGACCCAGCGCTTGGACAGTTGGGCCCGTGCCACCTGGGCCGTGGCCTGCATCAGCTGGCTTGGTGATGCGCTGTGGGGGTCGGCCCCCACGGTGTGCAGCAGGTGGGCGTTGATCTGCTCGGAAGAGGTATAGGCCAGGGGTGAGGCTGAAACGTTCAATTGGGTTCCTTGTGGCTGGGTAAGTGTGAAAGCCAAACTGCATTTTGTCTTGTCTTACTATAATCGCGCCCATTCCGAGGAGCGTTGCAGCTCACGCCACAGGGTTAAACCAGGCGCTGAGTGAGGCTCGGAACCCGCTGCGGCAACCCTGCACAGCGTTTCACAACGGCGCTCACCCACGGTGTTTGTGAGGTGAGACTTCATGCGCAAGTTGCCTTCAAAGACCGTGCTTGTCACCTTAACTTCTGGAGTGAACCATGAGCGCTGCATCCAAAAAATCCGTCAAACCCGCTACAAAAAATGTAGTAAAAGCTGCAACCACTGCGACACCTGCGCCTGCAGGGCAAAATGTCATTGCCGACATCGGCCTGGCCGACTGGGGTCGCAAAGAACTCAACATTGCCGAGACCGAAATGCCCGGCCTGATGGCGATTCGCGAAGAATTCGCCAAGAGCCAGCCGCTGAAAGGCGCACGCATCACCGGCAGCCTGCACATGACGATTCAGACCGCCGTGCTGATCGAAACCCTCAAGGCCCTGGGCGCAGACGTGCGCTGGGCTTCGTGCAACATTTTTTCTACACAAGACCACGCCGCTGCTGCCATTGCTGCCACCGGCACACCGGTATTTGCCGTTAAGGGCGAGTCGCTGGCCGACTACTGGGACTACACCCACCGCATTTTTGAATTTGGCGGCAAAAAAGGCACGGCCGCTGAAGGCCCGAACATGATTCTGGACGACGGCGGCGATGCCACCTTGCTGATGCACCTGGGCACCAAAGCCGAAAAGAACCCCAAACTGCTGGACAAGGCCACCAGCGAAGAAGAAACCTGCCTGTATGCCGCCATCAAGGCCAAGCTCAAGCTCGACCCCACCTGGTACAGCCGCCGCCTGAAAAACATCATCGGCGTGACCGAAGAAACCACCACCGGCGTACACCGCCTGAACGACATGAGCGCCAAGGGCGACCTGAAACTGCGCGCCATCAACGTCAACGACTCGGTCACCAAGAGCAAGTTCGACAACCTGTACGGTTGCCGCGAATCGTTGGTGGATGGCATCAAACGCGCCACTGACGTGATGATCGCCGGTAAGGTGGCCGTGGTGGCGGGCTACGGTGACGTGGGCAAGGGCTGCGCCCAGGCGCTGCGTGCCTTGTCCGCGCAAGTGTGGGTGACCGAGGTGGACCCGATCAACGCCCTGCAAGCGGCCATGGAAGGCTTCAAGGTAGTGACCATGGAATACGCCGCCGACAAGTGCGACATTTTTGTCACTGCCACGGGCAACCTGAACGTGATTACCTACAAGCACATGGCGGCGATGAAAGACCAGGCAATAGTCTGCAACATCGGCCACTTTGACAATGAAATTGACGTGGCATCCTTGTCCAAATGCAAGTGGGAAGAGATCAAGCCGCAAGTGGATCACGTGATCTTCCCGGCCAAGGGCAAGACCCCGGCCAAACGCATCATTT
>JAVHPS010000523.1:0-3805 GCA_036170715.1 Rhodoferax sp.
TGTCTGAACCCCTGGTTCGCTTCACCGGCGTCCAAAAAACTTACGACGGCAGCACCCTGGTGGTGCGCGACCTGAACCTGGACATCCAGAGCGGTGAATTTTTGTCACTGCTGGGACCTTCAGGTTCCGGCAAGACCACCACGCTGATGATGCTGGCGGGGTTTGAGTCACCTACTTCAGGTGACATCTTTCTGGCTGGTAAACCCATCACCAAAACACCACCGCACAAGCGTAACTTTGGCATGGTGTTCCAAAACTACGCACTGTTTCCACACTTGACCATTGCCGACAACGTGGCCTACCCGCTGACCGTGCGCAATTTCAGTAAGTCTGAACGCGAAGCCAAGGTCAAACGCGCCCTGGACATGGTGCAAATGGGCGACAAGGGGGCACGCTACCCAGGTCAACTCTCAGGTGGCCAGCAGCAGCGCATTGCACTGGCCCGTGCGTTGGTGTTTGACCCGCAACTGGTGCTGATGGACGAACCATTGGGCGCGCTTGACAAACAATTGCGCGAACACATGCAGCTGGAGCTTAAAGAGCTACATCGCAAGCTCGGGCTGACTTTTGTCTACGTCACGCACGACCAGTCTGAAGCGCTCACCATGTCGGACCGCGTGGCGGTATTCAACGACGGACTGATCCAGCAGATTGACCATGTCACACAGCTGTATGAAGCACCTGTGAACCGATTTGTCGCCAGTTTTGTCGGTGACAACACGGTGTTTGATGCGCAAATTACCAGCACTGAACGCGGTGCCGGCGGCACGTGCCAAATACACCTGCCTTGTGGCTCCACCTTGCAGGGCCAGGACATCAATGGTGCGCCGCTGAACTACCCGGTGCAGGCCTGCATTCGACCCGAACGCGCCCTGATTTGCCCGGGCACAGAACCAGCTCCAGCCAACAGCCTACGGGCCCAGGTCAAAGACCTGATTTACTACGGCGACCACCTGCGTATGCGCTGCCAGGTGGAAAAGCAAGCCCCGGCCACCGTCAAGATTGCGCTCTCTGGCCCGAACATCCCGCAAGCCGGTGATGCCATCTGGCTGGTCTTGCCCCCTGAGCATTTACGGGTCTACGCCTGACCCGTGTGCATTTTTGTTGTGTTTTTTATCCCCAAACGTAGGAGACTGTCGATGAAACTTTGCCCCCTGGTTGCAGCTTGTGCTGCACTGTTTGCCCTTTCCGTCCAAGCCCAAACCCAATTGACCGTGGTCAACTTCGGTGGTGCCAATGGCAACGCCCAAAAAGTAGCCTATGTCGGTCCCTATGAAAAAGCTTCTGGCAACAAGATTGTCAGCGTCGAATACAACGGCGAACAAGCCAAGATCAAGGCCATGGTTGAGACCAAAAAAGTCACTTGGGACGTGGTTGAGGTCGAATCCCCCGACCTGGCTCGCGGCTGCGACGAAGGCCTGTTCGAGAAGATGGACTACAGCAAAATCGGCAACAAGGCCGACTTCGCCCCGGCAGCAGTGCACGAGTGCGGCATTGGCGTGTTTGTCTGGTCAACCGTGATGGCCTACAACGGCGACAAACTCAAAACCGCCCCCACCACCTGGGCTGAATTCTGGGACGTGAAGAAATTCGCCGGCAAACGCGGCATGCGCAAGGGTGCCCGCTACAACGTCGAATTTGCCCTGATGGCCGATGGCGTGGCACCAAACGACGTGTACAAGGTGCTCAAAACCAAAGAAGGTGCCGACCGCGCCTTCAAGAAACTGACCGAGCTCAAACCCAACATCCAATGGTGGGAAGCCGGTGCACAACCGCCCCAGTTCCTGGTGGCGGGTGACGTGACCATGACCACCGCCTACAACGGCCGCATTGATGCGGCCCAGCGTGAAGGCAAGAACCTCAAGATCACCTGGACCGGTGGCATTTATGACCTGGACTACTGGGTCATGCCAAAAGGCACGCCCAACAAGGATGCGGCGCTGAAATTCATCGCCCTGGCCAGCAGCGCTGATGCCCAAGCCGTGTACGCCAAGAACATTGCCTACGGCCCCACCAACACCAAGGCACTGGCCAAATTGGATGCCAAGGTGTTGAGCAACTTGCCAACCTCTGCCGCCAATGCCAAGACCGCGCTGCAGTTCAACGTGAGCTTCTGGGCCGACCAAGGCGAGGCACTCGAAAAACGCTTTGCTGCTTGGGCCGCACAGTAATCCCCCAGAGAGAAGGCCAAGACCGTGACCACAACGACTGCAGCCGTGATTCCCGGCAACCTGGCGGCACAACTGCGGCGCTCGCAGCGGCGCAAAAAGGCCTTTGCCATCTCTCTGACCCTGCCTTTGCTGATTTTTCTGCTGGCCACCTTCATCGTGCCGATCGGTGCGCTGCTGGTGCGTGCCGTGGAAAATCCTGAAGTGGCCAGCACCGTTCCACACACGGTAGCGGCCCTGAAAAAATGGGATCGCCAATCGCCCCCACCTGATGCTGCCTATGCAGCCATGATCACCGACCTGTCGGCCATCTCGGAACAAGCCGATGCCGGTGGCCTGGCACGCCGTTTGAACAGCGAAATCAGTGGAGCCCGCTCCCTGGTCATGAGCACCTACCGCGCCCTGCCGTTTGCGGCCGGGCTGTCCCCCGCGCAAATCAAGGCTCGTATGCTGGAGCTTGACCCGCGCTGGGACGAGCTGGGCTACTGGCAAGCGATTGCCAAAAACGGCTCGCGCTGGACCCCTGACTACCTGCTGACCGCGGTCGATCTGAAGCGTGACATCCAGGGCAACGTCGTTCAGGTGGATACCGACTCGGCCGCCTTTTTCAAGATTTTGATGCGCACCTTCAGCATCAGTGCGGTCGTCACGCTGGCGTGCCTGCTGCTGGGCTACCCCTTGGCCTACTGGCTCTCGACCCTGGCCCCACGCCAGGCCAACATGCTGATGATTTTGGTGCTGGTACCGTTCTGGACATCAATTCTGGTGCGCTCCGCGGCCTGGATCGTGCTGCTGCAAACCAACGGGCTGGTCAATCGATCGCTGCTGGAGCTGGGTTTGATCAGTGAGCCACTGCCACTGCTGTTCAACCGGCTGGGGGTCATCATTGCCATGGTGCACATCCTGCTGCCGTTCATGATTTTGCCGCTGTACAGCGTGATGAAATCGGTGCCCGCTACTTATTTAAGAGCGGCCGTGTCACTGGGCAGTTCACCGCTGGCGGCTTTTTTCCGGGTCTATGTACCGCAAACCTATCCTGGCATAGGTGCAGGTGGCCTGTTGGTCTTCATTTTGAGTATTGGGTATTACGTCACCCCGGCACTGCTAGGCGGACCCGATGACCAGATGCTCTCGTACTACATTGCCCAATACACCAACGTCACCGTCAACTGGGGCATGGCCTGCGCCCTGGGCGCGGTGCTGCTCAGTGCCACCCTGGTGCTGTATGCGGTATACCGCCGCGTCGTCAAGTCCGAGTTGAGTTTGGGATAAACACCAAGGTTCATATCCATGTCACTTCCTGCCCGCCCCATGTTCCCGGCTTATGCCACCCTGGCCGACAAAATCGGCTGGTATGCCCTGCGTGGGGCAGGTGTGCTGGTGCTGTTGTTTTTGCTGTTGCCCATTCTGGTCATCATGCCGTTGTCTTTCAGTGCCAGCTCTTTTTTGTCTTACCCCATGCCAGGCTGGTCACTGCAGTGGTACGACAACCTTTTTTCATCTGACGAATGGGCACGAGCCACCCGCAACAGCTTCATCGTTGCACCGCTGGCCACCATTTTGGCCACGGTACTGGGCACGCTGGCTGCGGTGGGCTTGGCACGTATCCAGTTCTGGGGCAAGGGCTTGTTGATGAG
>JAVHPS010000524.1:0-3803 GCA_036170715.1 Rhodoferax sp.
CCCAGCAGGCGTTTCAGGTCACGCTGGCCCACGGTGTACAGCCCGCCAATCACCGCCGAGGTGATGGAAAAAGCAATCAGCGCCCAACCCATCCAGGCATCCGGTCGGCCCTGGATGTACAAAAAGTGCAGCAAGGCAAACAGGCCGGCCTTGTGGATCACGCCCGACATCAGCGCACTGACGTTGGCCGGTGCAGCAGCGTGGGCACGTGGTAACCACGAGTGAAACGGGAAGAACGCCGACTTGAGTCCAAAGCTGGTTAGCAGCAGCAAAAAAACCGTGTTGCGCACCGTGCCCGGGTTGGCACTCATCCAGTCGCCAAAGTCGTCCAGATACCAACTGTTGGACTGGGTGTACAAAATCATGAACGCGGCCACCAGAAAAATCAGGCCGATGTGCGTGGACACCAGGTAGTTGAAGCCGGCAAAGCGCACTTTTTGGTTGGTGTAGTCCCAGATCACCAGCAGCCAGGCCGACAGTGCCGCAATTTCCCAGCCCATCAGGAAGGTCACCGCGTGTTCGCCGGTGTAGACCATCAAGAACGAGAGCGAGATCATGTTCAGCAGCGCAAAGTGCACGCCCACATGGCGCGGGCCAGCAAAGTATTTGCGCAGATAACCCACGGCGTAGACCGCGCCCAGCAGGGTCATGGGCAGCGACCAGCTGAGGAAAAAAGCACCCAGGGCATCCAGCCTGAAGTGCAACGCCCCCACTGGATAGCCCCAGGGCAGCTCCACATAAGGCTCGCGGCCACCTGCCAGCACTGGCACAACCGCCACCCAGGTGAGTAGCGTGGCGATGGATTGGGACACGATGCCGCAAGCGGCGCGCCAGGTGTTCCTGACAGGCAGCAAGGCCAGCGCAGCGCCAGCGATCAGAATCAGGGCCGCAGCCAGGAGCTGGTTCATGTGGCTAGCCTGCGGGGGTTAAAAGGTAAGCGGGAAAAGGGTAAAAGTGCGTTCATGGGACACCACAACAACAAGGAACGGGCCAGCGTCAAAGTTGATCTGGGGTGGCCCACTGTGGTGCAAGCGCATGTCAAACAACCGACGCTTGGAAAGCATCAGGGTTTGTCCGTCAATAGGGGGGCGCGCCAGGGATTTCATGAAGCGGCGGATTTTACGCTGTGGGCAACCCACGCCTGAGATGGCAGCCGAGTTGGTGCAGCCCCTAAGTGATCCGTTTGGCTGACGAATAGTCGGCCCCTGCGAGCTTGAACACCGCCACGGTTTGCACCAGGTCTTGCGCCTGCGCTTTGAGGCTGCTGGCGGCGGCGGCCATTTGCTCGACCAAGGCCGCATTTTGTTGTGTAACTTGGTCCATTTGCGTGACCGCCTCGCCCACCTGTGCCACACCCTGGCTTTGTTCGCTGCTGGCGCTGCTGATTTCGCCCATGATGTCGGTCAGTCGGCGGATGCTGGCCACCACTGCCTGCATGGTGCTGCCAGCCTGGTCTACCAGCGTGGTGCCGGCCTCGACCCGCTGCACGCTGGTGTCGATCAGGGCCTTGATCTCTTTGGCGGCTGCGGCGCTGCGCCCGGCCAGGGAGCGCACCTCGGATGCGACCACGGCAAAGCCACGGCCCTGCTCCCCGGCGCGGGCGGCTTCCACCGCTGCATTCAGCGCCAGGATGTTGGTCTGGAAGGCAATGCCGTCGATCACGCTGATGATGTCGCTGATCTTGCGGCTGGCCTCGTTGATGCCTTTCATGGTGTCCACCACCTGGTTGACAACCTCACCGCCCTGCATGGCCACGCTGCTGGCGCTTTGCGCCAGCTGGTTGGCTTGCGCGGCGTTGTCGGCGTTTTGGCGTACTTGGCTGCTGAGTTGTTCCATGCTGGCGGCGGTTTGCTGCAGGGCACTGGCCTGGTTTTCGGTGCGAGCGGACAAGTCGTTGTTGCCCTGTGCAATTTCGGCACTGGCGGTGGCCACGCCTTCGCTGCCCTGGCGAACCGCACCGACAATTTGGGCAAATCGGTCGCGCATCAGTGCGATCGACACCAGTAAGCTGGGATGGTCTGGGTCTTTGAGTGCAATGTTGGTGGCCAGGTCGCCCTCGGCCAGGCGTTGGGTGATGCGTGCCGCTTCATCGGGCTCGCACCCCAATTGCTTCAGAACGCTGCGCGAGATCAGCAGACCAATGGCCAGCAGCACCAACATCAACAACACCGTGCCGGCAGCAAAAATCAGGGCGCGCTGCAGTACCGTGGCATCCACCGTGTCCACATACACCCCCGAGCCCACCACCCAGCCCCAGGGCGCAAAACCTTTGACGTAAGACACTTTGGGTACTGGTTTCTCACCCGGCGTTTTGGCCCATAGGTAGGGCACAAACCCGGCCCCGCTGGCTTTAACCATGTCGACAAAGGCCACATACAAACGTTTGCCTTCAGCGTCCTTGAATTCAGACACATCTTTGCCAACGAGCTCGGTACGGATCGGGTGCATGACCAGCTTGGGTTGCATGTCATTGATCCAGAAATATTCTTTGCCGCTGTAGCGCAGGCCATGAATGGCGGCGGCGGCGCTTTGTTTGGCCTGCGCCTCGGTCAAAGTGCCGGCCTGGGCCTGCTTGTGAAAATCGGCCAGGATGCCATGCGCGATCTCAACCGTTTGCTGCACGGCATTGAGACGCTCTTGCATGATCAGTGCGCGCTCCGACACCAAAAACACCGTCGCCAGGATAAAAATGCCCAGCACGGCGCAGGTGATGAGCAACCCCAGACGGCGCGCTACCGACATGGCGGAAAAATTGAACATGACCAATCCTTTCAAAGCGACAAGTCGAAATTGTGCGGCGAATAAGACCGTGTGACCAGAGGGTAAACGGCAACAGGGGCGGGTCTTCAGTGGATGCGCATGCCCGGCTTGGCTCCGGCAAACGGCTCCAGCACGTAGATACCAGGCTGGGCTGTTTCGTCGGCGTGGCTGGCGGCCAGCACCATGCCATCGCTGATGCCAAACTTCATCTTGCGCGGGGCCAGGTTGGCCACCAGCACGGTGAGTTTGCCGACCAGTTGCTCGGGCGGGTACATGCTGGCAATGCCAGAAAAGACGTTGCGGGTTTTGGGCTGGCCAGCTTCATCTTGTTCACCAGCGTCCAGCGTCAATTGCAGCAGCTTGGTGGAGCCTGCCACCGCCGTGCAGTTGAGGATTTTGGCGATACGCAGGTCGATCTTGGCAAAGTCGTCGATGCTGATGGTGGGTGCAACGGACTCACCACCAGGGGCAGTCGGGTCGATCGCGGCCGCCGGGGCGGCGGCTTTGGCAGCTTTTTTGTCCCCGGCTTTTGCATTTGCTGCTAAATCTGTAGCTGTCTGCGCTTGTTCTACCTGGGCTGGAGGCTCAAACAATGCATCAAGTTGCTTCACGTCGACGCGCTGCATCAAATGCTGGTAGGTGCCGATGACGTGGCCGGCGGGCAGCGGCTCGGTGATGTTGGCAAAGCTCAAGGGCTCGATGTTGAGGAATTGTTCCACATCCAAGGCCAGCGCGGGCAGCACCGGTTTGAGGTAGCAGGTCAGGATGCGGAAGGCTTTGATGCACACCGTGCACACGTCTTGCAGGCGTGCGTCTTGCTCGGGCTTTTTGGCCAGATCCCAGGGTTTGTTGGCATCCACGTAGGCGTTGACGCGGTCGGCCAGCAGCATGGTCTCGCGCAGGGCCTTGGCGTATTCTCGGGTCTCAAACAGCTGTTCGATGGGTGTGTGCTCTATGCGCAACTGGTGCAACAGGGCGGCACCGTCTTCCGACACGTGCCCCAATTGGCCACCGAAACGCTTGCTTAAAAAGCCTGCGGCGCG
>JAVHPS010000525.1:0-3773 GCA_036170715.1 Rhodoferax sp.
GCCGATGTGGTGCACAGCATCTTGCAGCGGCGCAAAGGCAAGCTGCTTAACCTGGACCGCATGTTGCTCAACAGCCCCGCCTATGCGGTGGGCTGGAACAGCTTTCTGGGGGCGGTGCGCACCGGCTTGTCCTTGAATGCGCGCCTGCGTGAGTTGGCCATTTGCTCGGTGGCCGTTTTGACCCAAGCACGCTACGAATACGACCAGCACGCGCCTGAATTTTTGCAAGCGGGTGGGCTGCAGACGCAGTTGAATGCCTTGCAGAATTTTGATGCCGCGTTGACGAACTACAGCTTGTTTGATGCCACTGATTGCGCCGTCATGGCCTTGGCGCAGGCTATGACGCAGAAGGTGCAAGTGCCTGATGCCTGCTTCAAAAACATGCAGCAGCAGTTGCCCAATGTGCAGCAGCAGGTGGAGCTGGTGGGGGTGATTGCCGCCTACAACATGGTGGCCCGGTTTTTGGAGGCCTTGCAGGTTCAGCCAGAATCGAACTTGTGAAATTTTTAAACGCCACTGTGTTGTTGTCCAATCGGGTCAGAACGGTTGCCGCGCTGCTGCTGGTCTTTGCGGTGGTGCTGGCGGCCTACCTGACAGGCTTGAATCTGGCACGCCAGGCGGCGCATGAGTCGAGTGCACGCCAGTTGCACCTCATTAGCCTGGACATTGAGTCAATTCTTGAGCGCTATGAAACCTTGCCTTATGCACTGTCTTTTTTGACTGAAATGTCACAAGCGCTGAAGCAGCCGCACAACCCGGCAACCATTGCGCATGTCAATGAGGTGCTCAAGCGCGTGCAGCAGCAAGCCAAGGTGGCCTCGATTTACCTGATGGATGCCAGTGGCAAAACCATCGCCACCAGCAACTGGGATACGCCGCAAAGCTACATTGGCAAAAATTTTGGTTTTCGCCCGTATTTCAAGGATGCATTGGCTGGCGGCGACGGACGTTTTTACGGCATTGGCAGCACCACCGCCGAGCCTGGTTATTTCATTGCACAGCCGGTTTATGCCAAGGGACAACTCAAAGACTCTGGCAACGCATCGGGTGTGATTGCGGTGAAGATCAGCTTGAACAGTTTTGTGCACGCCTGGGAGCGGCTGGAAGACCCGGTGGCTTTGGTCGACAACTGGGGTGTGATTTTTTTAAGCAACCGCCCGGCCTGGCAGTATCACAGCGTGACACCGCTTGCGCCGTTGGCCCAGCAGGCCATTGCTACCACGCTGCAATACACCGGCCAAAAAGTGGAACCTGTGGCCAGCTTGCCAGCCACATTGCAAGCCGGTTTTGATGTGCCGCAAGGGCAAGCGGTGGGGCGCTTGGGTTGGCAACTGATGACGTTTCCTGACCATGCCGCCAGCACGCGCACGGCCAGCCGCTGGGCCTTGATGGCAGCGCTGTTGTTGGCCATGGCGGGCTTGTCGCTGTGGGCCGTGCATCAGCGTCGGCGCCGCCTGCAAGAGCGTGGTCAGGCGCGCTTGGCTTTGCAACAAGCAGCCGATGATTTGGAGCAAAAAATCAACGATCGCACAGCGGAGCTGACGCAGGCGAATCAGTCGATTGCAGTCAAATACAGCAAGCTCAAAGAGGCGCAGGCCTTGTTGCGAGACACCCAAAACGAGCTGATTCAGGCTGGCAAACTGGCCATGCTGGGCCAAATGGCGGCAGGCATGACGCATGAGCTCAATCAGCCGCTGACCGCCATTCGTGCCTTCTCAGACAACGCCAAAACATTTCTGGAGCGCGGTCAGTCTGACAAAGCGGCTGAAAACCTGGGTCACATCAGTGCTGCCAGCGCGCGCATGGGCGCCATCGTCGGGCAAATGAAAGAATTTGCGCGCAAGAGCGATGCCCCCTTGGTTGCGGTGGATCTGGCGCAAGCTGTGCAAAGCTCGTTGCATTTGCTGCAGCACGATGTGAGCCGCAGTGGCTGCAGCGTCCAGGTGGATGTGCAAGCAGGCGTGAAGGTGTGGGGCGATACGCTGCGCGTAGAACAAGTGCTGATCAACCTGCTGCGCAACGCCATTGATGCCGCTGAGTCTTCGGCTGAAAAACTGGTGCATGTGGCGTTGCGGCAGGAGGATGGGCTGGCGGTGCTGCGGGTGCGTGACTCCGGCAGCGGTTTGCCGCAAGCGGTAGCGTCCCGGCTGTTCGAGCCCTTTTTTACGACCAAACCAGCCGGCAAAGGCCTGGGGCTGGGCCTGGCTATTTCGTCGTCCATCGTGCAGGCCATGAACGGCCAGCTGACCGCGCAAAATAGCAGCCACGGCGGCGCTGAATTTGAGTTGCGCCTGGCCTTGTTTCAAGATTCAACCCACCCATGAGCCCTTGTGCAAAGTTGTCCCTGTTGACCTTTTCGGTGTCGCAGTGCCGCCGCGCACATTTTGACAAAACACCATGACACAACTTTTGGCACTGGTCATTGAAGACGAAGACGCGGTGCGCCAAGCCACCGTGCAGACGCTTGAGCTCGGCGGCTTTGAGGTGCAGGCCTGTGCCAGTGCCGAGCAGGCCATGCCCTGGCTGCAGGCAGACTTTGCCGGTGTGGTGGTCACAGACGTGCGCTTGCCTGGCCGCTCGGGCTTGGAGGTGTTGGCGCAGGTGATGGCGCTTGATGCCGACTTGCCGGTGATTTTGATGACCGGCCACGGCCATGTCAGCATGGCGGTGCAAGCCGTGCAAGATGGCGCTTACGACTTCATCGAAAAACCGTTTTCAGCTGAACGCCTGACCCGCACTGCACTGCGCGCTGCAGACAAACGCCGCTTGATTTTGGAAAACCGCAGGTTGCGCTCGGCCTGGGTGGCCAACCCCGATGTACCTCCTTTGATTGGGCAGTCCAAAGCCATCGAGCGCGTGCGCACCTTGATTGCCACGCTGGGCCCCATGCCCATTGACGTGCTGATCAATGGCGAGACTGGCACTGGCAAAGAGGTGGTGGCGCGCCACCTGCACGCGGCCAGCTTGAGAAAAGGCCCGTTTGTGGCGATCAATTGCGGTGCGTTGCCTGAGTCGGTGTTTGAAAGTGAAATATTTGGCCACGAGGCAGGTGCTTTTACTGGGGCGCAAAAGCGGCGCATCGGCAAGCTTGAATTTGCCCAACAAGGCACCTTGTTTTTGGATGAGATTGAGAGCATGCCGCTGGCGCTGCAAGTCAAGTTGCTGCGCGTGCTGCAAGAGCGCCGCCTGGAGCGGCTGGGTGGCAATGACACGGTGGCGCTGGACTGCCGCGTGGTGGCCGCCAGCAAGGTGGATTTGCTGGCCCTGAGCGCCAAAGGGCTATTTCGTGAGGATTTGTACTTTCGCCTGGGCGCGGTGTGCATAGACCTGCCCGCCATCAGCCAGCGCACCGACGACATTGCCTTGCTGTTGGCATATTTTCTGCAAGGCTCGGCACTTCGGTTTCATTTGCCAGTGCCCACGTGTTCGCCGTGGCAGATTCAGCAGTGGCAAGCCCGCCCGTGGCCAGGCAATGTGCGTGAGCTGCGCAACTTTGCCGATCGCCTGGTGTTGGGTGTTTTGGCCGGCGAGCAGGACTGTCCGAGCCCGCGACAAGCGGCGCCAGCAGCGTCATATTTGGCCGACAAGCTCGATGCTTTTGAGGCAGAGTTGATTGCCCAGGCGTTGCAGCAAACGCAGGGCAACGTAGCGCTGGCTGCTGAGCAACTGGGCGTGCCCAAAAAAACGCTCTACGACAAACTTAAAAAACACCAAATCAAGCCCAATCGCACAGCCAGCCCACGCGAAGATGAAACCCAGGCTAGGCCATAGAC